>JBLIHL010000113.1:0-12890 GCA_047635895.1 Paracoccaceae bacterium
GAGAGTGGCACCCGACCTGGGCTCACGCGCGACGATCGCCTCGTGAACTCGGTCGGATTCCTCGAGGGCCTCACGGACGCGATGCACCGCATGGAACATCCGTGACTTGACCGTTCCGACGGGGATGTCGAGCGCGGCTGAGATCTCCGCGTACGGCAATTCCTCGATCACACCCAGCTCGAAGACGCTGCGGTGCGCTTCAGAAAGCGTCGCCACCGCGGCACGGATCCGGGAAGACTCCTCCTGCTGCTCGATGTACTGGAGCGGCTGAGGCGCCGAGGGGTCGGGCGCGGTGAAGTCTTCCTCAACGGAACGAGGCTCCGATGCGCGCTTCCGGCTCCGATCGATCCAGACGTTCCGCGCCACCCGAAAGGCAAAACCGCGGAACTGCCCCCGCGACTCGTAGGTCGAGCGCGCGCTCGCATCAGGCCCCGAAGATGGGCCCGAAGAAGAGGGTGATGGTGCGGCGAGGCGGAACAATTTGAGGAAGGTCTCTTGGGCCAAGTCTTCCGCTTCGGAGCGACGTGCTCCGAGCCGGGTGAAGAAGCTCAAGAACGTCCGCGTCTCCGCGTGAACAAATGCCTCGAACGGTCCCATTCGGCCCTCTACAAGGGCCGCCAGGGGGTCACGTTCGCCGTCCCATGAGTCTTTCAACGCTCAGGAAACGGTAGACCCGGGGAATGGTTCAGCTGATCGCCCATTTTTCAGCGGAACTAGCCCTGGGACGGCTCCCGGGGCCCCCAGACCGGTCAAGACTGCGTTCAGTGCGCCCTCAAGAGCCTCCTGGAGCCGTCCTTCATGCCTCACGAGCGCAATTTTCACGGTCCGCTCCTCGGGGGTTCGATGCCCCAGCTGGACCTCCAGCCGCGGGACTGGAAGCCATTCCAGCACCCGGCTCCCCCACTCGACCACCGCGATCCCGGTGGCCCCGAGGAACTCATCCGCCCCATCGGCCAGGAGCGCCTTCTCGCGCCCCTCCATCCAGGCGTCGAAGTGATACAGCGGAACCCGGCCGTCCTCGTAGGCCTGCATCAGCATGTACGTGGGGCTCGTGATGTCGTCCTCGACGCCCAGGCCCAGCCCAATCCCTCGAACGAGCGTCGTCTTACCGGTGCCGAGATCGCCGTCCAGGGTCATGACCGTCCCGGCGGGCAGATGCCGACCGAGAAACACGCCCAGGGCCAGGGTGGCCTCGACGTCCGTAGAGAGATAAGCGCGCATGACGATTAGAGAGCCCGCAGAAACTCAGGAACGAACACAGCTTGGCTTGGATTCGCCAGCACGTCGTCCAGGACAGCCACCAGCGAGTCGCGGTCCTTCGGCAGCGTCCCCTTGAGAGCCAGATAGTTCGACGCGTGATTCGAGCGAAAGATGGTCCCGCGCAGCTCCGTCGCGGCGAGGAACGTCCGGAGTTCCTGGGCCAGTTCGACGGGCGAGAGCTCGTCCACCTCCCCTCGATCCGCGCTTTCCATGAGAGGCGTCCCCTCCACTGGCGTCATCACGAGGACGCTCGCAAAGCGGGGTTGAATGGCATTGATGACGCGGGCGCTCATCCGCGCATGCTCCTCCGAGCCTGCGCGCCCACCCGCCCCGAGCAGGACCATGGTCGAGAGCTTCATCCCGGCCGCGTTCGCCTTTTGACCCACACGGATCATCTCTTCGGCGTCTACGCCTTTATCGAGAGCCAGGAGCACCTCGTCCGAACCGGACTCGACGCCTAGATAGAGCTGGGTCAACCCGGCCTTGCGAAGCCGCACAAGCTCCTCATCCGTTCGGATTTGAAGAGACTGCGGCGACGCATAGCACGACACGCGCCGCAGGCTCGGAAACGCGTTGTTCAGGCGCTCGAGCAGCGACTCGAGAAACCGAGCCTTCGCCACGAGCGCGTCTCCATCGGCCAGAAAGACCTTCTGAATAGAGCCCGCGCCCCCGCGCCCCACGCTGGCCACGACCGTATCGATCTCGGCCTGCAGATCGTCTAGCGACCGGACGCGGAAACGCTTGTCCCTGTACATCGCGCAG
Organism: Paracoccaceae bacterium; assembly: GCA_047635895.1. GTDB lineage: Bacteria > Planctomycetota > UBA1135 > UBA1135 > Saltatorellus. The sequence continues at coordinate 2,023 of JBLIHL010000113.1, forward strand.
AACGTGCAGCGGTTGTACGAGCAGCCGATGGTCGCCTGGAGGATCAGACTGTTCGCCTCGGAGGGCGGACGATAGAGAGTGCCTTCGTATTCGATCACGCCCCTATCCTGGCAGATCCCGCAGGCCGGGTGAACCCACGACCCGCGCCCAGTCCGCGGCGGATCCAAAACGGGGACCATTCCCGACGTCCTGGTAGCCTCTGGGCATGACGGTTCCGCTTCAACCTGGACTCTACGAACGCCTCCTGGACGCCTGGCTGGGTGAGCGGCTTGCCGCGAGCTCAACAACTGCTCATGAGATCCAAGCAACGGTCCTGGACCCGGCCGTGGCAGCCGACCGCCTCGCGCTGCACTTCTCGGCCCAGCTGGAGCGAGCCATCAATGACTTCCCCGAGAAGGACCGGGCGCGCCTTGGAGTCGAGCTGACCCGTGCGCTGATCGAGAGACTCTCGGACCGCATGGACGACGAACACTGGCTGGGGGCCCGACCTGAGGAAGGCGGAAGGGTACTGGAGGGCGTGCGCTCGTTGGCTCCCGACGGAACGCCTGTGCCTCTCGTGGCACCGGCCACCCCCCTGCTCGATACGACGCTCCTGACCAATGCACCAGGCGAGCCTCGCATGCTGGCTCAGATCGCGTCTGAATTTCCCAGCGCCCATGGGGTCGAAGTCGTCATGGCCTTCATTCGACGCAGTGGCCTGCGCCCGTTGCGAAGTGCTATCGCCCGCCACTGCGGAATGGGACGACCGATGCGGGTACTGACCACCACCTTCACCGGATCCACCGAGCTTCGAGCACTTGAGGAGCTGAACGATGTTGGCGCGAACGTTCGTGTTTCCTATGACACGTCGAGTACACGCCTGCACGCGAAATCGTGGCGCTTCGAGCGTCACGATGGTGTGTCAACGGCCTACGTGGGCTCGTCGAACTGGACCCACGCTGGCCAGGTCACTGGTCTCGAGTGGAACGTTCGCGCCTCGAGCGCGCGCAACGCCGACGTGGTGAACAAGCTAGGCGCCGTGTTCGAATCGTACTGGGAAGGGGGCGATTTCGTGCCCTTCGAGCGCGGGGAATTCGAGCGCCAGTCCAAGACTCCCGAAGGGGGCACGCCGACGCTCATTCCAGCGACGGAGCTCCGGCTTGAGCCATTCCAGGAGCGTCTACTGGAGCAAATCGCCATCGCCCGCGCGGCTGGACGTACCGCCAACCTATTGGTCTCCGCCACGGGCACTGGCAAGACCGTAATGGCGGCCGTGGACTACGCGCGTAGCTGTCGGGGCGCGTACCGCCCACGGCTGCTCTTCGTCGCTCACCGGAAGGAGCTTCTGCAGCAATCACGCAACACTTTCCGTCACGCGCTCCGCGATTCGAGTTTTGGGGAACTATGGGTGGACGGCGATCGGCCCCTTCGTTGGGAACACGTATTTGCCTCCATTCAGAGCCTGCGTGCAAACGGCCAAGCAGACTTGGACCGCGATCACTTCGAGATCGTCATCGTGGACGAGTTTCACCACGCCAGCGCAGACAGCTACACGACGCTACTCGATCACGTGCAGCCCGCGCAGCTCCTCGGCCTCACCGCCACGCCCGAGCGCGCCGATGGGCTCTCCGTCCTCGACCGTTTCGGTGGCGTTATCACAGCAGAGCTCCGCCTGTGGGACGCCATCGAGCAGCAGTCCCTGGTGCCCTTCCTGTACTACGGCATCCACGACGGTACGGACCTGACACAGGTCGGCTGGACTCGTGGTCGCGGCTACGACGTGGAAGGGTTGACCAACATCTACACGGCGGATGACCGCGTTGCGGGCCTCGTCTTGGACCAAGTCTGCGATCGCGTTGAGGACGTCGGCACTATGCGCGCATTGGGGTTTTGCGTCAGCGTGGACCATGCGCGCTTCATGTCGCGTGTGTTCAACGAGCGCGGAGTCCCGTCGCTAGCCGTCTGGGGCAATACGCCCTCTGCCGAACGGCACGAGGCTCTGCGCCAGCTCCATGCAGGTGAGATTCGAGTGCTCTTCTCCGTGGATCTTTTCAACGAGGGAGTGGACATCCCGACGGTGGACACCCTTCTCATGCTCCGACCGACCATGAGTGGAACGCTGTTCCTCCAGCAGCTGGGCCGCGGGCTCCGAAAGGCCCACGGGAAGTCGTCCTGCCTAGTGCTCGATTTTGTCGGTCAACACCGACGGGAGTTTCGCTTCGACAAACGGTACCGTGCGCTCCTCGGGGGTACGCGCCGCACCGCGGAGAAAGCGATTGAATGCGGCTTTCCGCTGCTTCCGGCTGGCTGTCATATGGAGCTGGAGCCCGCAGCACAAGCAGTGGTTCTGGCGAGCCTCCGGAACGCCCTCCCCGCGACCTGGCACGCTCGTGTCGCGGAGCTCAGAGCGCTCGTGGATGCAGAGGGATCCGCCACCTCCCTGTCCCACTATCTGGAGGAGACTGGACTCGACCTCACTGACATCTACACGAAGCAAGGTCGGTGCTGGGCACAGCTCTGCGAGGACGCTGGGGTGGCACTCCCGGCCCACGGACCGGACGAGAACCTCCTCCGGCGCGGGATCGGACGCCTCTTGCACGTGAACGATCGCGAACGCATCGACACCTATCTTGAGTGGCTTACAGAGGAAGAACCTCCGCGCCTAGATGGGAGCGACGTCAAATCCAGGGAAGTCCGGCTCGCGCGGATGCTGAGTTCCCAGCTCTACTCACAGGGCCTCCGTAAGGGCGCCCCCCTCGCGGACGCCCTTCACACTCTCTGGCTACACCCCGCAGTCCTATTTGACCTGCGTGAGCTACTGGCGATCCTTGCGCAACGAATCCCTCACCTCCAGCCACCTATCCAGAACTCGCACCCGTATGTTCCGCTACGGATCCACGCAGCTTACTCTCGACTGGAGATCCTCGCGGCCTTTCAGCACGCCAACCTGGGCAAGGTTCCGGCCTGGCAAACGGGCATCTTTAACGCGGATCTTGAGGGTGCCGACCTCCTCGCGTTCACGTTGGATAAGTCATCCAGTGGCTTCTCCCCCACAACTCGCTACCGCGACTACGCCGTCAGTCGGGACCTGATCCACTGGGAGAGCCAGTCTGTGACGCGCGCCGACAGTCCCACCGGGCAGCGATACCAACGCCACGCCGCAGCCGGGCGCTCGATCATGCTGTTCGCGAGGGAGAACGCGGCAAGTCGCGCATTCTGGTTCTTGGGTCCCGCCACGTACGTACGGCATGAGGGCGAGCGCCCAATGGCGATCAACTGGCGCCTCCATCACCCACTTCCGGGTGACCTGTTCGCCGCCTTCGCCGCGGCCGTTGCCTGATCGCGCAGCCTCCTGAAGCTGGGGCCAGCTACCCGGATTCAGCTATCCGCGGGCCCGCTCCTCGGGAGGGGAGGCTCCAGGTGCTTCTCCATTCGGAAGTTCACCAGGTTCACTCCGCGGACATCGTTGTCCTGCTGGCGTAGGACGCGCCAGCCGCGCTTCTCGAAGAACGGGCGAGCCACCAGGCTGATATCGGACGTCAGAGTGGCTAGTTTGTTGGCTCGCGCCCAGCTTTCGAGCGCGGCGTAGATCGCCGAAGCGGCGCCGCGGCCCGCTGCGCGCGGGAGGGCGTAAGCGAAGTCCAGATAGCCCGAGCCTTTGAGCGTCATGAAAGCGCAGGGGCCGTCGACGTCTTCGGCCAGCCAGATGTGCTGACCAGCGAATCGCTCACGCGCGGATTCGGGGTCGCGCGGGGAGGGCGACCAGGCCGCCAGCTCCTCGGCTGAGTAGCCCCGGACTCCCACGCCGTGCACGCTCTCATGCATCAGCCTTGAGAGTACAGCCGCGTCTTCATCTTCCGTCAGGGACTGGCGAATCGTGAACTCCACCCGATTAGTGAACCGCACCGTAGTTCCAGCCGCGCCCTGGGCCTGGCTCCCAGCGTGATGGCCCGATCGACGATTGCAGCGTCAGAAAGTTCGCATCGCCGTCCAGGTCTTGGACGACTCCAATGACGTGCCAGGTTTCCGCTGGATTCGTAGCCTGGAAGGCTTCCCAGTCGGCCGGTGTGATCGTCGCGATGAGCTCGTGATCCTCACCGTCGTGCAAGGCGTGGTCGAGGACCGAACGACCGCTCGCCAGCGCCGCTTTCTCCGCATCACTGTGCGCCACGACCTGGTCGGTGTCCAGGCAAACCGTGACGCTGGAAGCCCTCGCCAGGCGATAGAGATCCCACGCCAGGCCGTCGCTCACGTCCATCATGGCCGTCGCGCCACCGCCCGCGATCGCGATCCCTGCGCTGATTCTGGGCATAGGCTCGAGGTGTCGGTCCGAGGGATACGAGCCCCCGACCGGCCCACTCAGCACCACCAACTGCCCGGGCAGTGCACGGTCGCGCCCCACAGGAATGCCTGTCGCCGCCGTCGTTCCAAACGCGGTGACAGCGAACGCGATCGGGCCCTCCGCCAGGGCCAGGTCCCCCGCGACGAGCTCGGCGCCGTGCTCTGCGGCGGCCTCCTGAGCTCCCGTCAAGGCCGCCTTCAGCCACGCCATTAGCGGCACGCCCTCGATGCACCGAGGTGCGCAAAGCGCGAGGGTCACCGCCACAGGACGGGCCGCGGTGGCCGCAAGATCGGAGAGAGTACGGAGCACCGCCTTGCGTCCGGCCGACCGCCCGCCCGCGCCGATCTCGAAGTGCACGCCCTCGATGCACTGGTCCATGCAAAGGGCGGGGCGTCCGTCCACCGCCGGCAGCACCGCGGCATCATGCCCGCGGGAGCCCACGAGCGTCGCTGGCCAGGCCTGCTCAGAGAGCCAGGCGTGAAGTTCATCTTCACTCCAGCTCTCGCCGTCGCGTTGGGGAGCGTCCAACACGGAATCAGTGCTCCCAGCTCAGAAGAACCCGTCCAGTCACGGCCCGAGGATCGATCCACCCCGCGGCCTCCGAAGAGAAGCCGGGGCACTCGGGATTGTCCGTCACGCACCAGAGGCGGCCGTCCTCTTCGCGCACTCGCTCCACAAGACAAAGGTGCTTCGAGCCGCTCTGAGTCTGAATCAGCACCGCGTCGCCCTGCCCCACCGAGCCAGGGCGACCATCAATCACCAGGCGGTCACCTGGATCGAAGCGAACCAACGTCGAGCAGCGATCCTCCGGCAGCGCCGAGAACTCAAATCGCGTTCCGATGTACACGAGACCGACCAGGGCGGCCAACACCGTGTAGCGGCGGATGATCTTCAGCGCCGAGCGCTGGCGGGCGATAGTGGTACGTGCGTCAGCCAAGGGGACCTCCGGTCGTCGCGTCAGGCTGGGGGTCCGGCTGGGCTTCCGGAGCACCGAACGCGTCCAAACAGATACTCGTCAGCTCCTCGGCTCGGGCGTGAATCGCCCGGGTATCCGTGAGAGCTCGCGACATCCCATCGATCGGCGTGGCGTCCGAGCCCCAGAGGCCGCCGATGAGAGCCACTCCTCGCAGCCGCCGCGGGCCACCATGTTCGCGGTCCTGGGCAACGGCCTCAGCGAGCGACGGGATCGTGATCCCACCCAGCCCATAGACCGGGATCCCTGCCATCGCGCCGGAGGACTCCGCGCCGGAGGACTCCGCCGCGAAAGACCCCGCCGCGAAAGACTCTGCCGCGAAAGACTCAGCGCCGTCCCAACCCAGCGTATCGCGCCCATGGAGCGGCTTGGACGTTGGTTCGAAGACGGGAGCGTGCAGGAGGTAGTCCACGCCGACGAAATCACCAGGAACGTCGCCTGCGTGGGACGATGCCCCCACGGCGACAGAGTGCCCCACGACGAGCCGAGCAGGCTCCAGTTCCAAAGAAGCTCCGCCGAGGTGAACGGCGTGGGCCCCCGCCGCCCTGGCCAGGTGCAGCCTGTCGTGCACGGCTAGCCAGGCGCCATTCGCCCCCCATGCACCCTCAAGAATCGCTCGGAGTCGCAGCGCTAGCTCAAGGAACGCGCCGTCCTCCAGCGCCGGCTCCCGCACCATCAGCGACCGCACGCCGCCCGCAACAGCCGCGTGCGCCGCGCGCTCCATGATGGCGATCACGGCGTCCGTAGCTCCGGCGCGCGACCGCTGCAGAGTTCCAGGCGTGAGCGCGATCAACGGCGATGGAAGGCGCCGCTCCGTCTGTTCCGCGGGCTTATTCATCCACCTCGACAAGGTAGTCGAGATCACGAAAAAGGGTGCGGTAACGCGCGCGGCTTGTCTTCGTCTTCAGCTGGACCGATCGATCCGTCAGCGTTGTCCTGATGAACGGACGAACGCCCGCATCGCGAGTGAAGCGCGCCAGGAGGGCCGGATCCTCGGCATGCACGACGTGCTGTTCGTCGAGAACCATGAGGCCCGCGTTGAGCGCCCAGCCCCTCATGGACATGAGCACGTTCTGAGGCACGGGCGTCCGCGCGTTCAGGTTCAGAACCTCGACCATGCGGCCAAGGGTCATCCCTTCCACGAGGCCCCGGTGCACCGAGCGATCGCTGAGCTTGAACTGCCGCATGGCGCCGTCCTTCACTCGATCAGCGAACCGATCGAGGTCGTGGGTCAGGCTGGAGTCGTCACCGCCGGGTGCAGGGAACAGCATGACCTCCATGTCGGGCGTGACGATCAGACGACCCAGGCCCTCCGCGTCCGGCTCCGTATCGTCCATACCAAGGACTCGCGCCCCGATTCGGGTCAGGCGCATCGCGACGGGGTGCCCCTTGGCATCGTACCCAAGGTCGACAATCCCCAGTAGATAGAGTCGCTTGCGGACCCAGCTCACCAGGTTCCACGCCAGCCGCTGCAGGTCCTCTTGGGGCGTGATCTCGGCCCCCAATTCATTGAACTGCGCCTCGATTCCCAGCGTGTCGAGCTGGGTCAGGTAGGCGTTCCGCGCCAGGAACGGAAGGTACATCACGTCGTACCAAACACCGACCTCAAGTCGCTTGCACATCGTGGCAAGGATCTGACGCATCGCGGGGTGGTGCAGCATCTGGTAGGGCTCATCCACGTCGCGATTCACGTACGCGAAGAGCCCGCCAAGCTTCTCCTCGAGCGGCTGAACTTCCCATTCACGACCAGCCGCCGTCAGCTTGAACGTGCGCTCACCCGTCACCTCGATCAGGCCGTACGCGCGGCAGAAGTGAAAGATGAACTGAAGAACCTCCGTACGATCCAGTTCGCGCCCTGGGTTCGGAATGAGCTCGGTGAGAATCCGCTTCTCCGTCGTCTTGAAGATCTCGCCCTTGACCGTAAACCGGACCGCGTGCTTGATGATGTAGGCGAGGAAACGCGAGATGTTCGCTACGAGATCCACACCCAGCGAAGCATCGTCGTGCGGCGCGTCGGGGTCCGAGGGCACAGCCACGCGCTTGAACCAAGCAAAGGTGACCTCGTTGAAGACGACGAGCGTTTCGTCATCATGGGCGATGCCGTACTGGCTCAGCTCGAGGCGAGTTGCCGTGCCGACGAGCGACTCCTCAAGGATCTTCGCCCAGCGGCGCTGGTTCCAGTGCGGGAGCTCTGTCTCCATGCGCTCGAAGAAACGACGCGGCAAGAGCCCACCAAACTCGAGCACCACCTTGCCGATCAGGTCTCGCAGGCCCTCAGGGAGACGCTCGACACGCGCCACCGCAGCGGCCTCGTTCGAGTACATCTTGAAGGTCGCCCGAAGACGCGCGGGCGACATGGGCCGAGCGACATCCGCACCCGCGTAAGTCTTCTCCAGGTGCCCCTTCAGGGTGAGAATCCTCGACGGCGACCCCGCCTTGTCCTGGATCGATTGGACAAGCAGCGTATTGGCCAGGTCCGCGGGAATCACCCAGGCGGGGCCCTCCTCTTCCAGCGCGCCGTCGTCGAACACGAGTCCGGCGCGCTTCAGCGAGTCGACCTCGCTCTGGGTCTCCCCGGCGATGACGGAGTCCAGGTCACCACGTGTACGCCGGTGCCTGGGCGCCGACAAGAAGGCCTCGAGAACGGAGCGTTCGTTGCCCGACAGCGAGGCGGAGCGCGCCGCCACCCGCTCGGGGTCTGTCATCCAGCCCGCGAGCTTATCGCGCAGGTCCGCCACCCGCACGGGCGGCGGAGCCGTCGAGTCGCCGGCCCAGAACGAGAAGGACTCCGCGAGCTCGGCTTTCCGAAGTCGCTTCAGCGCGGCCACGACCGTCAGGCTATTCGGCCCGCCGCCCTTGGGTCCTGCAATCTTCGCGGAGGTGCGCTTACCCGTGGACTCGCCGCTACGGGAGCGCAGGCTCTTGCGCTCGGGTTCGGGGGTCGACGGAGAAGTGTCGTTGGACGATGAGGGGGTCACTGGGCCTTTCCTTGGGTCGTGCGGCTTCCGCCGCCCGTTCGAGGGTCACTGGGGAGGTCACTGGGGAGGGTGTCAACAGCGGGGGTGCCCGTCCTGGAGCTAAAATCCGTGGCGTCCACGATCTCATAGGCGTAGCCCTGCTCCGTGAGGAACAGCTGTCGCCTCTCGGCGAACTCCTGGTCGCGGGAACTCGTCGTAACCACGGAGTAGAAAGTGGCGGCACTGCCGTCGGACTTGGGACGCAGGACCCGTCCAAGGCGTTGAGCCTCTTCCTGGCGCGAACCGAACGAACCAGACACCTGAATCGCAACGGAAGCATCCGGAAGGTCGACGGCAAAGTTCCCGACCTTGGACAAGATCAGGAGTTCAATTTCGCCAGCTCGGAAAGCCGAGTAGAGGCGTTCCCGCTCGGCGTTCGAGGTACGGCCCGTCAGCAGCGGGGCATCGAGGGCCTTCTGGAGCGTGCTCAGCTGGTCTAGATATTGGCCAATGACGAGGGTCCTTTCGCCCTGGTGCTTCAGCACCAGTGACGCCACGACCCCCACCTTGGCTGCGTTCTCGGAGGCCAGGCGGAACTGCTGACGCGACGTCGCCTGGGCATAGGTGCGCCGGTCCTCATCGTTGAACGGCACCCGCACCTCGACGCAGCGCGCCTCGGCAATAAAGCCCTGCCCCTCGAGCACCTTCCACGGAACGTCGTACCGCTTCGGTCCGATCAAGCAGAACACTTCGTCCTCCTTGCCGTCCTCACGCACGAGCGTCGCGGTCAGGCCAAGGCGGCGCCGCGCCTGGAGCTCCGCCGTCACTCGGAAGATCGGCGCCGGCAGGAGGTGCACCTCGTCGTACACGACGAGGCCCCAGTTCTCCTTGCGGAAGACCTCGAAGTGACCAAACTCGTCCGTCTTCGAGCGCCGCCACGTCAGCATCTGATAGGTGCTAATCGTGACCGGCTTCAGGTTCTTGGACTCGCCGGTGTACTCACCGACTTCGTCGTCCGTGAGCTCGGTCTTGTCCAGCAGCTCGTCGCGCCACTGGCGGACCGCCACCGTGTTCGTCGTCAGGATCAGCGTTTTGGCACCGACGAGACTCATCACCGCCATGCCGGTCACGGTCTTACCCGCCCCGCACGGAAGCACGACCACACCCGAGCCGCCCATGACGGAACCTCCCGCGTGGAACGCGGCCGCGGCTCCCTCCTGGTATTCGCGCAGCCCGAAGGGCGCGCCACCCAGCGTCTCGGTGCGCAGTCGGATCTCGAGTGGATCGCCGTCCACAAAACCGCCTCGATCGTCGACAGGGAAGCCGATGCGGATCAATCGCTGCTTGACCTCACCGCGTGAAAGGTCATCGAGGAACGCACGCTCAAGCCCCTGCCCCCCGAGCTCAAGGGTCAGCACCTTGCGAATGGTCACGTGCTCCAGGACGCGCGCCAGCACCGCGGGATCATCCGCCACCAGCTCGAACGGCTGCGGCCCCGTCTCTGCGGCGACGATCCGCAGCAGTCCGTAGCGATTGATCCAGTCTGCCACTTCGTCCACCACAGCGGGCGGAACCGGCACGCAGGCGAAGTGGTGCAGCGCATCGGAGATCTCCCCGAGCGTGACCCCCACCGCGGCCGCGTTCCATACGGAAACGGCCGTGATGCGGTACGTGTGCAGGTAGTCGGGGCTCTTTTCAAGCTCGGCGAACTTGGCCAGCGCGTCGCGCGCCTCCGCAAACAGCGGATGCTCCTCGGTCATCGGCTGCCCCTGCTCATCCCGGCGCGGGCGGCCCGTCTCATCGAGGCTGGCCTGCACCGTGTGGAGCATCAGCGTCCGATCGCTCTGAACGATGAGCGGATTCGTCGGCAGCGGAGCGGACGGCAAGAAGGTGGAGTTCATGCCTTACCCCCACCGCTGCTGTGTCCCTTGGCAGACCGACCGGAAGAGGGTGCCTTCTTCGTGGTCTTCTTGCGCGTCGGCACTTTGCGGGAGGCTGTTTTCTTCGCTGTCTTTCCTTCGGTTTTCTTCTGGGTTTTCTTCTGGGTATCCGCTCGCGCCGCTCTCGGCGCAGGCTTCAGCACCTCGGACTTCTCCACCCCATCGGGCCATCGTCGCGTGCCGTTCGGAGCCCGGTACAGCCAGGGGCCCGTGATCGATTCCTTGTCACGCGCGAGCTCAAGCGGCGTGCCTTTCGACACGATATGGCCGCCCATCGAACCGCCTTCAGGCCCCAGTTCGACCAGTCGATCGCATACCTCCAGCAGCTCGGTGTGGTGCTCGATGACCAGTACCGCGCTGCCCTGGCGCGCCAGTCGCCCCAGGCACCGAGCCAGGTCCTCGACGTCCGTCGCTGCCAGTCCCGTGCTCGGCTCGTCCAGGATCACGACGCTGCGCTGCTGTGCACCCGCGGACGAATCCGCCCGCCAAAGCTCCGACGCGAGCTTGATCCGCTGCGCTTCACCGCCCGACAGCGTCGTGGACGACTGCCCAAGCGACATGTAGCCAAGCCCAACATCCATGAGCGTCTGCAGGATTCGCTTGATCCCTGGCTGCGCCTCGAAGAATTCACGCGCTTCCTCGATCGACATCGCCAGCACGTCGGCGATCGACTTACC
>JBLIHL010000114.1:0-12858 GCA_047635895.1 Paracoccaceae bacterium
GGGCCCGCCAGGCGAGACTCGCCTTCGTACGGGTCCGGGCGGCCATCGAGCAGCTTGCGCAAGCGGGATTCCGGCAGTCGGTAGGGCGCGTGAGGATCGAACAGGTGCAGCCACAGGAAGAGCGGTGACCCCTCAGCATCACCCACCCATTCCTCCGCAATGGCGAGGGTCTCCTCGCCTGGTCGCGCGAAGTCCGGCGTCGTATCAAGGCGCTGAAATCCCTGCCCCAACCCGCTGAGCTCATGCCCCAGATGGAAGGCGCTCAGCACTGCGTAGGTCTGGTAGCCAGCGGCCTCGAAGTGCTCGGCGAGGGTGACCGCTGAATGGTGCAGCGGCGTGTGATTGTTGACGATCTTCGTGTCGCGTGGCGACACGCCCGTCATCAGCGAGACGTGCGACGGATTGGTGACGTTGGTGGGCGAGTAGCAGTTGGTGTAGAGAACCCCCTCCGACGCAATGCGGTCGAAGTGAGGCGTTCGCGCCGGGGAGGCCGGATCGATGGCCGAGAAGTGGTCGGCGCGGCTCGTATCGAAGGTGACGAACAGGACCGTCGGCGGCACATCGCCACCGGGCTCGCGGAGGCGCGCGTTCCCCAGGAGCAGGTTCCCGGCATGGCCCGCAGCCACACGGAGACGGATCTCCGCCAGTGGCACCTCAGGCGCCACGGGCAGGTCAATCGACGACCAGCCCGGAGGGATCTCGACCTGCCCAACGAGCTCGGCTCCGACACGGACCTCCAGGAGGAGGGGGGAGAGCGGGGCGGCCAAGGCCCCCGCCTCGTTTCCGGAGGCGCCTGCCGGAATGGCGCCCGCGTCCAACGACAAGCGGCTCCCGCTTCTCCGAACCTCGGTCGCCGGAGCGAAGCGCCAGCCCAGGCCATAGTCGACCTCAGGCTCCATCCGACCGCACTGGCGATAGTCGCCGCTGAGCTGAAAGAAGGCGGTCACACCTCCGATCGCGGGTACGAGCGCCGGCTCCGTGATGACGGGGCTCTTGGTCGTGGACTCCTCACGCGCGGCAGCCACCGCCCGGGCCAGGGCGCCCTCCTCGATGGGATGAAGAACCAGGGCCCGATCCTCCTCTGGCGTTCGCTGCGCACCGCCCGGCGAGGGACCGTTGGAGGAATCCGCGCGAGCCCCCCCGCTGGCCCCGGCGTCATCAGCCCCCGAGCAAGCCGTGACCCAAAAGAGCAGGCATCCCCCGATCCCAGCGAGAAGAGCGGCTTTGACGTCGTGTGAATCCATGGCGCTCAAGGGTACCTCAGGCGCCGCCGGCTCCCCAGGTGAAGCAGGGGAGGAACCGCAGAGCATCATCGATCTGCCTGCCCCATGGTACTTCCGAGCCCATTCAGACATTAGGCTCCTCGCCCCTCTGTCACCCCCACTGTCCCCCTCGGGGATCCCCCCCTCGATTCCCACATGCAACGCAGCGACGGGCGCACGCCCGACCAACTCCGACCGGTCACCTTCCAGCGCCAGTTCACGAAGCGCGCCCAGGGCTCCGTCTTGGCTTCCTTCGGTGAGACCCAGGTTCTCTGCACCGCGTTCGTCCAGGACGGCGTGCCGCGCTTTCTCAAAGGGACCGGCAAGGGCTGGGTCACGGCCGAGTATTCGATGCTCCCCAGCTCGACCCACGAGCGCAAGCAGCGTGACAAGGGCGGCCGCGTCGACGGCCGCGGGATCGAGATCCAGCGCCTGATCGGGCGCTCCCTGCGCGCAGTCGTCGATATGAAGGCCCTGACCGAGCGGACCATCTGGATCGACTGCGACGTGATTCAGGCTGACGGTGGCACGCGAACGACGGCGATCAGCGGAGCCTACGTGGCCCTCCACGACGCGCTCACCGCGATGGACGAGAAGCGCCTTCTGAAGAAGTGGCCGCTCACGACTCAGCTCGGCGCGGTCTCCGTCGGCGTCGTCCACCAGACGCCGCTCGTCGACCTCTGCTACCAGGAAGACAGCAAGGCCGACAGCGACATGAACCTCGTCATGACGGGCGACGGCAAGTTCGTAGAGATCCAGGGGGCGGCAGAGGCGGCTCCCTTCAGCCGCGACGAGTTGAACCAGCTCCTCGACCTCGGCCAGACCGGGATCGAGCGAATCTTCGAGATCCAGAAAGCCGCTCTCGCCGAGCCCCTCCCAGGCTGATGCGGCTCCTTCTAGCGTCCGGCAACCAGAAAAAGCTCGCAGAACTCCGTCGAATCGCGGCGCCCCTGGGCGTCGAAGTCCTGTCACCCGCCGATATCGGCGGCCTCCCGGAAGTCGAGGAGGACGGCGAGACCTTCGCCGCCAACGCGGCCAAAAAGGCCTCGTTCGGCGCTCGGCACTCGGGTCTCTGGACCCTGGCCGATGACTCTGGGCTGGCCGTAGATGCACTGGACGGCGCTCCGGGCGTCTTTTCGGCGCGTTTCGCCGGGGTCCACGGGGACGACGCCGCCAACAACGCCAAGCTCCTCACCGACCTGAGATCCGTCCCGGATAAGGACCGGGGCGCCTCTTTCATGTGCGCCCTCGCCCTCGCCAGGCCCGAAAGTGGCGAGATTGCTCTCGAGACCCTTGGTCGCACCTTCGGGGAGATCCTTCGCGAGGCGCAGGGCACGGGTGGATTCGGCTACGATCCGCTCTTCCGGTTCACCGAGCCCGGGTTTCCTGTTACGGGGATGGTCTTTGGAAGCCTCACGGCCGAAGAGAAAGCCTCCGTCAGCCATCGCGGCCGCGCGCTGCGGGAACTCGAGCCCGCACTCGCCAGGTTCCTCTAGGACCGGCTCCTCCAAGACTCCTGACCCAAAGCGCTGGCGCCACCGCCCGCAACCCCCCCGTGGATCCCAAGTACATCCGCAACTTTGCGATCATCGCCCACATCGACCATGGCAAGTCGACTCTGGCGGATCGAATACTCGAACTGACCGGCACCGTGCAAATGCGCGAGATGCAGGCCCAGCTTCTCGACGACATGGAGCTCGAGCGCGAGCGTGGTATCACCATCAAGGCGCGCGCCGTTACGGTCATCCATAAGAAGAATGGGCAGGACTACGTGCTCAACCTGATCGACACGCCCGGCCACGTTGACTTCAACTACGAGGTCGAGAAGTCCATGCAGGCCTGTGAAGGAGCCATCCTCCTCGTGGACGCCAGCCAGGGCGTCGAAGCGCAGACCGTCGCCAACGCCTACCTGGCGATCGAGGCGAACCTCGAGATCCTCACCGTGCTCAACAAGGTGGACCTCGGGCACGCGCGACCGGACGAGATCGCTGAGGAGATCGAGAACAGCCTGGCCATCGAGGCCACGGACGCCGCGCGCATCTCAGCCAAGACGGGCGTGGGCGTCACCGAAGTGCTCGATCGCTTGATCGACGCATTCCCACCGCCCAAGGGCGATCCGGACGCCCCGCTCCGCGCACTCATTTTCGACGCGGTGTACGACGAGTACCGCGGCGTGATCGTGTACCTGCGGGTGTTCGACGGGACGCTGCGTAAGAAGGATCGCGTGCTCATGATCGGCACGGACAAGAAGTTCGAGGCGGTGGACATCGGCGTGTTCAGCCCGAAGATGACCTCGCGGGACCAGCTGTCGGTGGGCGAGGTGGGCTACTTCGTCTCGAACATCAAGACGCTGGGCGATGTCCGGATCGGCGATACGATCACGCTGGACAGAGGCGTCACTCCGGAGATGCTTCCCGGCTACAAGGAGCCGCGGCACATGGTGTTCGCCGACTTCTATCCGACCAACCCGAAGGACTACGTGACGATGCGGGACGCGCTCGACACGCTCTCGCTGTCGGACTCGTCGTTCTCCTATGAGGCCGTCACCTCGCAGGCGCTGGGCTTTGGATACCGCTGCGGATTTCTGGGCCTTCTGCACATGGAGATCATCCAGCAACGCCTTGAGCGCGAGCACGACCTGGACATGATCCAGACAGCTCCCTCGGTGACGTACAAGATCACCCAGGCAGACGGTTCGAGTGAGATGATCAGCTCACCTGGCGCGCTCCCAACGCCGGACAAGTTCGACCAGGTGCTCGAGCCGATCGTTCGCGTAGCGATGATCGTGCCCGTCGAGTTCATCGGCGTGACGATGACCATTTCCAACGACCACCGAGGGATCTTCATCCGCCAGGAGCACCTGTCTCCGACGCGCGTGCAGCTGATCTACGACGTTCCGTTGGCCGAGATCATGTACGACTTCTACGACAAGCTGAAGTCGGCGACGCGCGGCTTCGGCACGCTCAACTATGACCTGACCGGTTTCGAACCGGCGGACCTGGTCAAGCTGTCGATCCTGGTCAACGGCGACGAGGTAGACGCCCTGTGCGCGATCGTGCACAAGTCATTCGCCGATACGCGCGGTCGTGCCATCCTCAAGAAGCTGCGCAAGGAGATCCCCAGGCACATGTTCGAGGTCCGGCTGCAGGCGGCGATCGGCTCGCGCATTATCGCGCGCGAGAGCATCGCGGCGCTGCGCAAGGACGTGACCGCGAAGTGCTACGGCGGCGACATCTCCCGGAAGCGGAAGCTGCTGGAGAAGCAGAAGGCCGGTAAGCGCCGGATGCGCCAGGTCGGCAACGTGGAGATTCCACAGAAGGCTTTCCTCAGCGTGCTTGGCTCGGAGTAGGTAACGCCGCTCGCGCTGCATGGAGCGGCGACGGATGCAACGAAAACGGCCGTGCTCCTCATCTGTGAGGAGCACGGCCGCTCTCGTTGATCAGACCTGGATCACGCGTCCAGGAGCAGGATCGTGAGACGCTGGTTCCCTTCCTGGTACTCGACGCGCCCCGCGTCGGACCATGTGCCCGGAAGCGACTCGTCGAACGCCCGATCGACCTTCTGGGCCACCTCCAAACTGATCGTCCAGAACGTAATCACGCAGCCCTGGTTGCCGATCACGTCGGTGGAGCCGTCACCGTCCATGTCGAATCCGTTGTTGTTGGCATAGGCCGCCGGAATCGTGTTGTAGATATGAACCTGACCACCCGTCGGGTTCCAGGAGCGACGGATCGGGTCGGTGATGTAGGGGCCGTCCCAGCCTGACACGCCCGGGTCCTGGTAGAGGCGGTGGTAAGTCGCACCCTGATAGCCGGAGTACTCACGGGGCAGCTGGTTCGTGTCCTGCTGATAGAGCGTCACCGGAGTGCGCAAGTTCTCCACCGTGCCAACGATCTTTGCTGATCGCGCCTTGTCGGTCATGCCAGAAGCGCGCATGGAAACGACTCCTACGAGAATCGTCATGATGGTCATGGTGATGACCAGCTCGACGAGCGAGAAACCGCTCAGCTTGGAGGGCGCATGGACTGGGCGACGATGGGGGGTGACTTTCATAGGTCTGGGGGGAGAGTGCAGGCGATTCCGGGAGAAGGCTCCGATGCGATAAGTTCGACGTCTCGGAAGGCACCGCTAAAACCTGACGCTGTCGACCCAAGGGATTTCTGGGACAGCTGCGCCGTAAAGAGACAGCCCGAGCCTCAGCCTGATACCGTTTGGGCACTCCTTTCCACCCCTCAAGGGACACCCCCATGCAAGTCACAGCCCTCCTTCTTGTCGCCCTCTTTGCGCCAGCGCTTCCCCAGGGAAACGTCTCCCCGGAAGCTGGGCACCCGGCTCCAGCCCAGGAAGAGTCGGCGACCGCAACCCTCGTGCTGACAGGAGGACGGATTGTCACAGTGGACGGCAACGACACCGAGGGTGAGGCGATGGCCATCCTCGGAGATCGAATCCTCGAAGTCGGATCGATCGAGGACATCGCCGAGTACATCGGAGACTCCACCAAGGTCCTCCAGCTGGAGGGCCGGCTCGCCATTCCTGGCTTCATCGAGGGGCACGGACACTTCTTTGGCGTGGGCGACGCCGCGATGCAGCTGGACCTGCGCAGAGCGAAGACCTGGGACGACATCGTCGCGCAGGTGGCGGCGGCGGCGAAGGAGCTCCCCAAGGGGTCTCTCATTCGCGGCCGCGGATGGCACCAAGAGAAGTGGGTGAAGGTGCCCAGAGGCGCGGTAGACGGCCTCCCCCACCACGCCTCGCTGTCGGCCGTTTCGCCGGATCACCCCGTGGTCCTCGTGCACGCGAGCGGGCACGCTTCCTTCGCCAACGCGTACGCGATGGAGCTCTCCGGGATCGACGCGAACACGCCGGACCCGGAGGGTGGCGAGATCGTCCGTGACGCATCCGGTGCCCCCCTGGGCGCGTTCCGGGAAACGGCCTCCGGCCTGCTCAGCCCCGCCCGCATGAAGGCTCGCCGCCCGGATCCCCGGCGCCTGGCGCAGCTCGCCGTTCTCGAATGCCTGCGCAAGGGCGTCACGAGTTTCCAGGACCTCGGGGCCAGCTTCGAAGAGCTAGATGTCCTCCGAGGGATGGCGGACGCTGACGCCCTGGACGTCCGTATGTGGCTGGCGCTACGTGAGCCTGTGAAGGACCTGAAAGCCAAACTTCCCGAGGCCAAGATCACGGGGTACGCGGACCACCACCTCACGCTTGGCGGCATCAAGCGCTCCATCGACGGCGCGCTCGGGTCCCACGGCGCCTGGCTCCTGGAGCCCTACGCGGACCTGGCCACCAGCTCGGGTCTCAACACCGCCGCTATCGAGGACGTCAAGGCCTGCGCCGAGGTGGCGGCCACCCACGGGATCCAGCTCTGCGTCCACGCCATCGGGGACCGCGCGAACCGCGAGGTCCTGAACATCTTCGAGCGCGCCTTCGGTGACGACCCGGCGCGGAAAGGGCTGCGCTGGCGCATCGAACACGCCCAGCACCTGCACCCCGACGACGTCGGCCGCTTCGCCAAGCTCGGCGTGATCCCGGCGATGCAGGGCATCCACTGCACATCGGACGCACCCTGGGTTTACCGTCGCCTGGGCCCCGATAGGGCGGAGAACGGGGCGTACCTCTGGCGGTCGCTGCTCGATAGCGGCGCAGTGGTGATGAATGGAACCGATGCGCCCGTGGAGGACCTGGACCCCATCGCCAGCTTCTATGCCAGCGTCACGCGCAAGCTCTCCGACGGAACGGTCTTCTTCCCCGAGCAGGCGATGACCAGAATGGAGGCTCTTCGCTCCTACACCCTTTCCAACGCCTACGGGGCCTTTGAGGAGGAGCTGAAGGGCTCGCTCGAACCCGGCAAGCTCGCGGACATCGTGATTCTCTCCAAGGACATTCTCCGCTGCCCGGATCGAGAGATTCGGGACGCGAAGGTGGACGTCACGATTGTTGGCGGCGAAGTCCTCTACGACCGGCCCTGAGGGTGACGACGTCTTCCTGTAAATGCAGCTGGGAGGTATGGGGCGTCAGAGGGATTCGACGACTCGGATGATCCGACGCGCGATTCCCTGCCACGTGAGATCCTTGTCGAGAATCGTCTGTCGCGCCGCCGCCCCGAGGCGCCGCCGCTGGGATTCGTCCCCCACCAGGTCGCTGAGCGCAGCAACGAGCGCAGCGGAGCTCCCGGGCTCGAAGAGTAGCCCGTCTTCCCCGTGGGTCAGCACCTCGCGCAGATTGGGCTGGTCAGGCGCCACCGTGGGTAGCCCGGCCGCCATGTACTCCTGGAGCTTCAGCGGCGACGCGTACGCGTTGATAGCCGGCACCAGTCCGACATCAAACGCTGGGAGCACCGCCGGGATATCAGGGTGCTTGCGCGGCCCAGGGAAGTGCACCCTGTCCGCGACCCGACATCGTTCAGCTGCTTGTCGCAGGCTCTCCTCGGCTGGTCCATATCCCACGAGCACAAGATGGGCCTCGCGCAGGCCTTCGGACGCCAGCCCCTCGATCACCATTTCGAGTCCGTGCCACTCCCGGAAGTAGCCCACGAACCCGAGCACAGGCCCGTCCACGTTCGCGATCCCGAGGTCCGCGCGCGCTTCGGCGGGATTCGGGCTGTCGAACAGCTCCAGGTGCACGCCGTTCGGAGTGACAACGATCCGCTCCGGAGGCACGCCGCACTCTTCGACCATTTTGCCCAAGACTGCGGAGACTACCGACACGCGCGTGGCACTTCGAAAGATCTTCCCCTCGACGCGTTTTGCCATCCGCGGGAAGGCAAGGCCGCGCGTAAGCATGAGTTCGTGCACCATGGGAGAATTCACCTCTAGCACGATCGGCACGCCAAGCTTCTCCGACGCACGAATGCCTGCGACGTTCCCAAAGGCATAGCGCTCATAGATAAAGTCCGCGCCAAACTCAGCCTGTGCCCGCAACAGTCGTCTCCCGGCTGGGACGCTGTAGCCGTACTCTGCGATCTCGCGCAGGAACGTCGGCACGTAGTTCATCAGCGGCCAGGCATCTGCCTGATCTGCGCCGCGCGACGGCACCAACTCCGCCTTATCCATTCTGGGAACAAGCGCTTCTTCCCTGAGTTCATGCCCAAGGCTCCTGAAGGCACCGATCAGCGAGCGAATATGAACGGCCTGCCCGTCCTCCGCCTGGGTCCGATGGTGATAGAGAATCTTCATTGCAGTCGCGACGATCCTAACGAAAGATCATGGATCTAGCAGGCTGTTTATCGACGACCTGCTAGCAGCGTGTCATACATCGCTAAATCCATGCAGCACGCCCCCTCCCCGAATCGACTTGTATCTCGCCCATGCTTCCATCGAATTCGTCTCCGGGTACCAGCGTATTGCTGGTGGACCTGAACAACTTTTCTCGTTTCCCCACGCTACCCGTCGGGCTGATCACTGCCGTACTTCGCAGGGCCGGCCAGACCGTAGAGGTGCTATCACCGCTCTCCGTAGGCGCCATCGGTATCCCTCGGGAGTCGCGCGCCAAACCCTGGGGCTACTGGGACGAGCGCCTGCGCTGGTGGAGCGCCACCACGCCGTCAAAGAGCGTCCGCGCGCTCCGCGAGACCCTCGAAAACCTGCGTCCGCACCGCCGCTCGACGCGCGGCGAGGAGATGGTGAATGCGCTCGCCGCGGCCATGGACCGCCGCCCCTCTGTCGTGCTTGTTTCGGCGTACCTCATGTACCACGACGTCTGCGAGCGGATTGGGGCGATGGCCTCCGAGCGCGGCATCCCGGTCGTCGTCGGCGGCCCCGCGTTCCACGGCGAAGATACGCGGCGCGAATGGCTCAAGATCCCAGGCATCACGGGGCTCTTCGCCGGTGAAGCCGAAGGCAGCATCGTCGAGCTTCTGTCCCGCATCAGCGCGGGTGAGTCGCCCACCATGCCCGGCTACTCAGCTGCGGGCAGCGACGACGGCGGCCTCGCGCCGCCGCTGCACCATCTCGACGACTTGCCTTTTCCGGACTACGACGACTTCCCATGGGAGAAGTACCCCAACCGGATCGTCTCGATGCTGACGGCCCGCGGCTGCGGTTGGGGCGTGTGCCGATTCTGCTCGGACGTGGTCACGGTGGCAGGTCGGACGTTTCGGTCGCGGAGCATCGGCAACGTGCTCGAAGAGCTTCGCTACCACCACGAGCACCATGGGACACGACTCTTCTGCTTCAGCGACCTGAAGCTCAACTCGGACCTCGAGGTCTGGCGCGGTCTCCACGAAGGCTTCCCCGGTGTCGTCCCCGGAGCCAAGTGGACGTGCGCGATTCACGTCGGACCGCGCAAGGATGAGGGCCTCTCGAGAGCCGACGTGCAGGCCGCTGCGAAAGCGGGACTGGCACGGGTGACCACAGGTTTCGAAACCGGTAGCCCGCGACTTCTGGAGGCCATGAAGAAAGGCACCGACCCCGCCCGGCTGGCTGAGTTCCTGGCCCACGCCAGCGAGGCGGGTATCTCCACGCGCATCACCGCGTTCACCGGGTACCCGGGCGAGGACGCCGAGGATCTCGAGGCCACCCACAAGTTCCTCACCGGGGTCAAGCCGCACCTCGATCGCGTGCATCTGTCGCGACTCCTCGTCCAGAATGGGACGCCGCTTGAGAGCGACCTGCGCGAGGGGCGATTGGAGAACACGACGATCGAGCAGATGGAGTCGAAGCCGCTCGACGCGCTGACGACCCACGTGAATCGAACGGTCAACAGCCCTGCGCGAAGGAAGGCGGTCGCCCGCCTGCTGAAGGTCGTGCACGAGATCAACCGACGCCCGCTTCAGACCAGGGCGCGCGAGCTCGAAGGAGCGATGTAGCGAATGTCGCGGGTGTTAGCGGCAGGGTTCATGGTGGCGTCGGCAGCGCTTCTCGCACTGATGGCATTCGATCGCCTGAGCGTGAGAGGCGCGGGCCCCATCGCGCGGGACCCCATGACGACGAAAATCGCTGGCTACGAAGAAGCGCTCCGCCCACCGAGCGAGCTCCTCGCCGCGCTTCGAACGGGCGACGTTGACTCTGGGCAGAGCCCCGCCGAGCTCCATTTCGGTCAGCGGCGACGACGGTTCTTCGGCGACGAGGTGGACGCCCTCAATTCGCTCGTGTTCGAGAGCCTGGCACACGGCCCTTCACGGCCGATTACGTTCTCGCAGAACTGGCTCGCCTGGGGACTTGGGCTGATGTTCGAAGATCTCCGCCGTACTCAGATGCCCGAACGCGTGGTCCGTGGCGGCCAAGGGCTCTGCCACGACGCCGTGGCCGTGCTCATCCAGCTGGCCCATCGGCATGGGCTGGAGGCGCGGATGATCGACCTCGACGGTCACGTGTTGGCCCTCTTCGAGAAGGGCGTCCACCGCTGGGTGGCCGATCCAGATTACGGGTTCATTTTCAGTGGAACACTCGAGAGGCTCTCCCAGGCGGAAGGCCGACGGGAGGCTCGCGAGGCGGTTCGCGACGCGGGCCACGGACCTCGGCACCAGGATACCTACGTCGCAGCTCTCGCGACGAGCGCCCACCACCGCATCGTCCCTGGAGCACGGCTAAGCCCCCGTCTCGCACTCGTCGAGCACGTCCTGAACGCTCTCGCCTGGCTAATTCCTGTCATGGTCCTCGGCATGCTCTGCCGAACGGAATGGCGCCGCCGCACACGCCTGGAGGGCTGAACGAGAGGGAATCCAGGGTATCGGGCAATTCCTGTCCGCCAGCGGCCGCGAGGGTCATTTCGGAAGTGAGGCGCGACCCGCGCCGCGGCGCAAGACGCCCGTTCCCCGACCGTCTTCCCCCTGCGCGGCCACAAACCGCATCCCTCCTATGTTCACCAGAAACCTTGTCCTCGCCGGCGGAACCCTCCTGATCGCGAGCACCGCCGCAGCGCAAAACCGCTACGTCTTCTCCGTCAACTGGCACGGCCCCACGGTCGGCGCCATCGACCCCTCCGGCAGCGCGATCACCGAGGGCGACCTGCTCGGTCCGTCGACCGGTACCGCGAACCCGGCCCTGGGCCCGCTCCCGACGCCGACGATCGTCTTCAACCACATCGGTGTCCTCGGATTGCCTCCGATATGTGTCGGTCACCCCGGCGGAACGCCCTGCATCGTCGAGGTCGACGCGTTTTCGCGTGGTAACGACCGGCCCTTCATGCCGAACCAGCCGATCGCGGCGGGCGAGATTCTCTTCTCCGTGGATGAGTTCGCTAGGGGCTTCGCCTTCGGCGCAGGCCCGCTGCCGAACCTGACCTCCGAAGCGGGCGCCCGTGAAGCTGCGACCGACGCCTTCACCAACCTCGCCAGCCTTCCGCCCGGACCGGTGGCGCCGTTTCCCGGCCGCAACATCGGCGTCATCGATGGCGACGGACTCCCGTCCACCAGCGGGTACGCCTACCCGGGCGTCGGCGAGATCGAGCCGAACACGCCGTTCGGCGGACTGCCGGATACGGGTGACAACAAGGATGCGCTCGACCTGATCGAACCGTCGACGCTGCTGATGCGTGAGTACTTCAGCCTCGACTCAGGCTTTATCGACCCCCTCGAGGGCGTGCCGAACTCTTCGTCAGCGCTTGCGAACGGATTCGTTGGCGGTGACATCCTCGTGAGTGCGGCCGGTGGGCCCGTGCTCTATGCATCGGCGATCGCTCTTGGCCTCGACGTTGTGGGCGGCCCCGACTCCGATGATCTCGACGCGCTGATCCTCGTGGAGAACGGCAACGGTATTTACGACCCGGTCCTCGGCCCGTACTCCTGGGCCGGCGGAGGCACCGACATGGTCGTCTTCTCGGTACGCCGCGGCTCGGCCGTGATCGGCATGCCGGATAGCCTCCTTGGGATCCCAATCCAAGAAGGCGATCTCCTGATCCCGCCGGTTCCAGGCTCGGCTCTTCCGGGCATCTTCATCGCGGCGGAGAGCCTCGGTCTGGCGACGCTTCGCAGCGGTACCGCGAACACGAGTGACGACCTGAACGCCGCCGACTCGCTTTGGACGAACGTCCACGACTGCGACGGCGACGGCGTCGAGGACGCCGTGGCCATCGCCCTCGGCAGCGTCGCCGACGTCAACATGAACGGCGTCCCCGACTCCTGCGAGAGCTGCCCCTCGGTCGGCGTTGCGTTCTGCTTCTGCCCGACGGTCTTCGCCCCCTGCGGCAACGCGGACACGGCCGCTGGCTGCCTCAACGTCGCCGGAACCGGTGCGCTGCTCAGCGGCTGCGGGTCCACCAGCGTCTCGGTAGATGACCTGGTCCTGACAACCTCCGGCATGACCCCGGGCACGTTCGCACTGACCTTCATGGGATCAGGCGTGATCTTCCCCGCCAGCATCGGCAACGGCATTCTGTGCCTGGCGGGCCCACTCTTCCGCTTCCCGCCGTTCGCCACCGGCTCCGGCACTGGATCCATCGGCCCCGGCCTCGCCTCCTACACCGTCGCGAACAACCCGCCGGCGGGCCAAATCACGGCCGGCTCGACCTGGAACTTCCAAACGTACTACCGCGATATCGGCGGCCCGTGCGGAGCGTTCTTCAACCTCTCGAGCGCCCTCGGGGTGCTCTTCACGCCCTAGCAGTACCGCAGTACCGTTCCGGAACCAAAGCTGCGGGAATAGAAGTGGCGGTACGG
>JBLIHL010000115.1:0-12827 GCA_047635895.1 Paracoccaceae bacterium
CGCGAACCCAACCCAGACCCGAGCGGCTGCGTGCAGCTGATTCGAACTACCACTCATGGCCAAGAGCACCAAGCGCAAGGCGAAAAAGAATATCGTCAAGGGGATCGTCCACGTCAAGTCGATGTTCAACAACACCCATGTGACGATCACGGACCCAGCCGGCAACACGATTTCGTGGGGCACGGCAGGCAGCCAAGGGTTCAAAGGAACCCGCAAGAGCACACCGTTTGCCGCCCAGCGCGCGGCCGACAACGCGGCTCAAGCTGCCATGCGACACGGCCTCAAGGAGGTCGAAGTCCGCGTCAAGGGCGCTGGCTCTGGTCGCGAGTCCGCCGTTCGGGCCCTTGCTAACGCTGGTCTCCGCGTGGTTTCGATCGAAGACGTCACGCCCCTCCCTCACAACGGCTGCCGCGCCAAGAAGCGTCGCCGCGTCTAATGCGACTGGCTCTCGCCGACTCTCCCCCTATGGGGGATGGCTGGATCCAGCTCTGCGGACTTCGCTCAACACTGAACACCTGTCACTTGACGCCTAACTGATATGGCTCGTTACACCGGACCCAAGATCAAGCAGTGCCGCCGGGAGGGGATGAACCTCTTCTTCCTCGGCCAGAACACCTCCAGCGGCAAAGTCGCGGTGCTACAGCGCCGTGACTACCCGCCTGGGGTTCACGCCCAGAGCCGTCGCAAGGTGACGGACTACGGCGTGCGCCTCCGTGAGAAGCAGAAGCTCAAGCGCGTCTTTGGCGTTCTTGAACGCCAGTTCAAGCGCTACTTCGCCGAGTCGGAGCGCATGAAGGGCAACACGGGTGAGAACCTTCTCACCCTGCTTTCGCGCCGCATGGACAACGTTGTTCTTTCCGCTGGCTTCGCGACCACGCTCGCTCAAGCCCGCCAGATGGTCAACCATGGCCATTACCTGGTGAACGGCAAGCGCGTCACGATTCCGTCCTTCCGGGTTCGCCCGGGCGACGTGATCCAGCCGCGCACGAAGGAGAACACCAAGAAGATCGTTTCTGGCTTCATCGACGTGAACAAGGGCGGCTTCCGCCCCGAGTGGATCAGCGTTGACGACGACGCCATGGCGATCACGGTCACGACGCTGCCCAAGCGCGAAGACTTCCAGTTCCCGATCCAGGAACAACTCATCGTCGAGCTCTGCTCGAAGTGAGCGGGCAGGGTGCCCCCAGGAGGGCATCCCATCCACTTACTTATGTTTCTAGCGCATCTGCTCACGCGGATGAAGGTCGAGCCAAGCGTCACCAATTCGGTTGCTTGGTAAGGCCGGTTGAAACACTGGTTGCCTGACAGTCCCAGTTCGTTGCCCCCCGGGGCAAACGGCTGTGTCTGAAGGGCGGCTTCGGTCGCTGACGAGCGATCACGGGTCGTCTCTGACGACCGAAATCACCTCCGCATACACACCCCCCCGCTTTCGACGGCCTCTGGTCGCCGAACGGCTGCCCTGCCTCTCGGTGGGGCCTGAAACAAGAGAGACTCATCCCATGAGGATCCGCTGGCGCAATTTTGAACTTCCTTCGCGCGTTGAAGCCGACGACGCGACGCTTACTGACACGTACGGACGATTCCTGATCGACCCGTTCGAGCGCGGCTTTGGTCAGACGATCGGTAACGGCCTTCGGCGCGTGCTGCTTTCGTCGATCGAGGGGTGCGCCGTTACCGCGGTTCGTATCGACGGCGCCAGCCACGAGTTCGACAGCCTGGAGGGTGTTTACGAGGACGTTGCTGCGATCATCTTGAACCTCAAGCGTCTCCGGATTGAGTACGACGGGGATGGCCCTATCGTCTGCCGGATCCAGCGCTCGAGCGAAGGTGCCGTCACCGGCGCCGACGTGGAGTGTGAGGGTGGTGCGAAGGTGATGAACGAGGAGCTGCACCTCTGCACCCTCACGATGGACCGCGAGTTCGACGTCGAGCTCGACGTCAACCGCGGACGCGGCTACGTGCCGGCCGAAGAGAACAAGTTTGACGACCAAGAGCTGGGCAAGATCCCGGTGGCGTCGAGCTACTCCCCTGTCGAGCGCGTGCGCTACGGCATCGAAGCCTGCCGCGTCGGTAAGTTCACCAACTACGACCGCCTGATCCTTGAGATCTGGACCGACGGTTCGGTGACGCCGGAGCTTGCGCTTACGGAAGCCGCCAAGATCTACCGGAAGCACTTGAACCCGTTCGTCCTCCAGGGCGAGACGCGCGACTCGCTGCCGCTGCTGGACGCTCCGACCGCGTCGGAGTTCAATCCCCAGAAGCAG
Organism: Paracoccaceae bacterium; assembly: GCA_047635895.1. Classification (GTDB taxonomy): domain Bacteria; phylum Planctomycetota; class UBA1135; order UBA1135; genus Saltatorellus. The sequence goes on from JBLIHL010000115.1 coordinate 2,265, forward strand.
GAGGACTCCGAGCTCTCCCGCATGCTGGACGCCCCGATCGCAGATCTCGAGCTTTCAGTTCGGGCCCGCAACTGCCTGGACGGAGCCAACCTCCAGACGCTTCGAGACCTTGTGACCATGTCGGAGAACGACGTGATCAACCTCAAGAACCTCGGTAAGACCTCCCTCACGGAGATCAAGTCGAAGCTCGCCGAGCGTGGCCTCTCGCTCGGCATGAAGGTGACCGAGTAGCCACAGCTACTAGAGCCATCGTTCCCACTCGTTCACGACCCAATTACAGCCCCAGAACAGGGGCGCCCTTGGCACATTTTGCCTGGGCGCTGACTATTTAGACTCCCATGCGACACCGCGTAGCCGGATTCAAGCTCGGACGTACGACCAGCCACCGCCAGGCCATGACCAGGAACATGGCGGCCTCGCTGATCGAGCACGAGCGAATCATCACGACCGTTCAGAAGGCGAAGGCCGTTAAGCCCTTCATCGAGAAGCTCGTGACCCTTTCTAAGGATCCGTGCATTCATAACCGTCGGCGCGCGTTCAGCAAGCTGCGGAGCAAGGACGGCGCCAAGAAGCTCTTTGACGTGCTTGGCCCGCGCTTCCTGGATCGTCCGGGCGGCTACTGCCGGATCATCAAGCTCGCAAAGCGTCGCCTCGGCGACAACGGCGAGCGTGCGATCCTTGAGTTTGTCGAGCGGACTCCGCGTGAGATCGTGGAAGCTGCTGGCGAGTGAGCCTGCGGGCTTTCGGCCCCTGCTCACCAGTCTCTGACCTTGGTAACGGCGACCTTGACCCGTCATTTCTTGATTTTCGGCCCCCCTGCGGCTGGTAAAGGCACCCAGGCTGGTTCTCTGAAGGACCACCTGGACGTGCCCCATGTCTCTACGGGAGATATGTTCCGTGCCCATCTCAAGGGAGAGACCGAAATCGGTCTCCAAGTGAAGGACATCCTTGCCACTGGCAAGCTCGTGCCCGACACAGTGACGAACGCGATGGTGGCCGAGAGACTCGCCGAGGCCGATACGGCTGACGGTGCGTTGCTCGACGGTTTCCCTCGTAACGTTCTCCAGGCTTCCTGGCTCGACGGCTATCTGGCCGGTCGCGGGACGAAGCTGGCTGGGGTCGTGGTCCTCGAGGTACCTGACGAGGAACTCAAGGCCCGACTGATCGGTCGCGCAGAGCGGGAGAATCGCAGTGACGACGCCGACCCGGCAGTGGTCCAGCGGCGTATCGATACCTACCGCGAGCAATCGGAACCGTGCATCGACTTCTACCGTGAGAGCGGGCTCGTTCCGGTGCACGTCGTTGACGGTGTTGGGACGATCGACGAAGTCCGTGATCGAATCCAGTCCGCGGTCTGAGACTCCTCAGTCCTGCATGACGGCGGACGGATATCCAGCTTCCGCAAGCGCGTTGACGAGAGCCTCTGGCTCCAAGTCCGCAGCATCGTAGTCGACCGTCAGGACCCCGCCGGCGAAGTCGAGCGACGTGGACTCGACGCCGTTCAGGGCCATCAGAGCGCGATCGACACGGACCGCGCACCAGATGCCTCAGTGTAGGCCGTCGACCGCCAGGACGGCCCTCGTGGGCCTCTCCGGCGCTGGCCTGTAGTGCTGAGATGCATAGGCCACGACCACTAGCGACAAGGCGGCCAGAGTGAGCCATTGAGCTCGCCGTGGGCGCGTAGGTGTTGACCTCAATTTGCTGCTAACGCGGTGGCTCATCAGCTGGGTGTACGGCGTGTGGTGGACGCTGTGACCAAAGGGGTCATGGCCCGCTTCCTGGGGTCCTGACGGCGTTCGGCTGCTCGATGTTCCTTGATTTTCGGGTACAAGGTTTCTTTTGGTTTGCTGAAACTACTAGTGAGCCCGGGGCCCAACCCCCTCATGCACGGAGACAAGAATCAGCCACGGGGAGCCGCCTATGGCTCTGTAATGGTGATGATCGGCCTGGTTGGAGCGGCTGCCGTCATCTGGTGGGCCGGGGGGCTCTTCCAGGAGGCTGTGCCGGTCCAATCCGAGTTGGGCTCGGGCGAGCCGGAGACCACCGTGTCGTCGTCGCCGTTGGTGGTGCGCGTCTCCGAGGATGGCCCTTGTGCCATTGCGGGAGAAGCGAAAGGGGCTGACTCACATCCCGTGTACTTGACGGCCCTTCGCTACGAGCGCCGTGGTGCCATCTGGGTCGTCTCGGACTTTGTGAACGTCGACCTCGGTTCGAAGAGAGCCTTCGTGATCGATGGACTGATCCCAGGGCGTTGGTTCGTGGCGGCCAGGGGCTTCGTGGCGGAAGAGCCGGCATGGGGCAGGAGTGAGGCCATAGTGCTCTCCGCAGATGAACCGTGGTCTCGTACGGGGGTCTCCCTGGAGAGCTTCCAGGTGCATGCCGTGGTGGAAGGGTTACCGGAAGAGCTCGCGGATGAGGTGTACCTCTCCATGGACTGGGAGGAGCGCGATCGCGTCCAGGTGGAAGCGGACGAGTTCCTTGATCTGCCCAATGACGTCTGCCCCCGCACGGACGCGTTCCAGATTTTTGGGTCCCTGCAGTCGGTGGGCCCAATCTGGATGGCCCAGGACGCCGAGGCCGATGGAGCTGCGCCGTCGTTTGCGCCGCTCAACCCAGAAGAGGATCCGTGGGGTCGCGGGGGAAGCCATCGGTCATGGATCACTCCAGCGCCCACTGGACCGCTCCCACTCGTGTTGCCGGGTCCGGGCACGGTGCGCGTGACCTTGCACGGTCTCCCAGGAGTTTGGGATTCGGAGGAGCAGTCCGTGGACCTCGTGCGTGGAGCTGCGATCAAGGTGCTTCGATTCAAGATCGACGACGCGGCTCTCGCGAGCCGCGTCCCTTCCTTCTGATCCCTGGCCGGCGATCCCTGGCGGTAGGAGTCCCGGCCAGGGATACCCAGCTGGGGGGATCAGACGCGGACGATCCCGACGCGATCGTGACCGAGGATCTCGCACAGCTCGTTGGCGAGCTCCTCAGTGATCATGATCCCTTTTTCGCGGCCCGCGCGGATCCTTCGGGTCAGCCCGTCATCTCCCTCCGTCTGGAGAAACAGGGGGTTTTGGCCCTTATGCCGATCGCAGGTCTCCTTGATCACGGCCAGCTTCGCGCGGTCCTTGGGGTCAACGCGCAGCTCGATGCCACCTTGGAATCGAGCCAGCGCGTCCTTGAGGGACATCACCTCATCGAGAAGCATCGCTGGCTCATCGTTGCCGTCCTCGAGCTTGCCGGTGCAGAGGACTACCGCGCCGTCTTCGATGAGGTCCCGCACCTCCAAATAGGTCCTCGGGAAACAGGTCACGCCAATGGAGCCCGAGAGGTCCTCGAGCCGGAAGCGGCACATCTTCGAGCCGGCCATCTTGCCCGACTTGACCACGAGCTCGGCCTTCTGGAGGATCAGGCCCGCGATCCGCACGGTGCTCTCTGAACTGCTGACCTCGGCAAGGCGCTTGATGGGACTGGAAGAGAGCAGCGAAACAAGCCCCGCGCGCTCCTCAAGCGGGTGCCCTGACAGGTAGAAGCCGAGCACCTCGTGCTCCAAGGACAGGGTGTCGGCCTTACTGACAGCAAAGCGATCGTCGATACCACCCGCGGGTGTTTCCTCCGAGGCTTCGTCAGCGCCTCCGAACGCATCGAACATCGACGACTGTCCGCTGCGACGGTCCTTGGCCAGGGAGCTCGCGTCCGCCATCGTCGACTCGACGGCCGCCAGCAGCGAGCCGCGGTTGTGTTGGAGCTCGTCGAAGGCGCCGGACTTGATCACGGCTTCCCAGGCGATCTTGCCCATTTCGCGCGGATCGACAGCGGTTACGACCTCGTGGAACCCGAGCTGCTCCGTCTCTTGCACGAGCTCATCCCTGACCTTGCACATGGACTCGATGGCGCCGCGACCGCAGCCCTTGACAGCGCCGAATCCGAACCGAATCGCTTCGCCGCCCTCGGGCGTCTGCGTTGGCTTGAACTCCCACTCCGACTCGTGGATGCTCGGCATGAGAATGCGAATGTCGCTCTTCTTGCAGTCGTCGATGAAGTCCTTGATCTTGTTCGAATCGCCCATCTCGCACGAGAAGTTCGCGGCGAGGAAATCGGTGCGGTAGTGGGCCTTCAGGTAGGCGGTCTGGTACGTGATCAGCGCATAGGCGGCTGAGTGCGACTTGTTGAAGCCGTACCCACCGAACTTGATGATGTTGTCCCAGGTGTTCTGCGCGATGTCCGGATCGCAGCCGTTCTTGATGGCGCCCTCGAGGAACTGCGCCGAGAACTTCTGCATGATCTCGGGCTTCTTCTTGCCCATTGCCTTGCGCAGGTTGTCGGCGTCGTTCAGCGAGAAGCCGGACAGCTCCACCGACGCGAGCATGACCTGCTCTTGGTACACGAGGCACCCGTAGGTGTCCCCGAGGATCGGGACGAGGCTCTCGTGGGGGAAGGTGATCTCTTCCCTCCCGTGCTTGCGGTCCACGAACATGTCGACCATGCCCGACTCGAGCGGGCCGGGCCGGTAGAGCGCAAGGACAGCGACCACGTCGTTGAAGCAGTCGGGCTTGAGCCTTGAGAGCAGCTTGCGCATCCCTTCGGATTCCAGCTGGAACACGCCGAGCGTGTCACCCGCCATGAGCAGCTCGAACACGGCTGGGTCGTCGAGCGGCAGCTCATCGACGACGGGCGCTTCCAATCCTCGCTTGCGAATGTTCGCAAGGCAGCGATCGATGATGGTCAGGGTCCGTAGACCCAAATAGTCCATCTTCAGGAGCCCAAGCTCTTCGAGCTGGGGCGCCGGGAACTGCGTCGTGATATCCTCGCCGTTGCGGCCGAGCGGGACGTAATTGACCGTCGGCCCTGGCGTGATGACAACGCCAGCCGCGTGGGTCGACACGTGGCGCGCCATGCCTTCGAGGGCCGTGGAGTATTGGAAGAGCTCTTCCCACTCCGGCCCGAGCTCTTTGAACGCCTGGAGCTCGGGGTCTGTCTCCAGCGCCTTCGCGAGCGATGGCGCCCCCGGGCCGGTCGGAATCTTCTTCGAGAGTCGATTGATGTCCGACAGCGGCATGTCAAGCGCCCGCCCGACGTCCCGCACGACCGTACGCGACGCCATGGTTCCGAACGTCACGATCTGCGTCACGCACTCGCGTCCATAGCGCTCGCGCGTGTACTCAATGACAGCCTCGCGGCCTTCCTTGCAGAAGTCGATATCGATGTCGGGCATCGACACGCGGCTGGAATTCAGGAAGCGCTCGAATAGGAGGTCGTACTTGAGCGGACAGAGCCGCGTGATGTCGAGCAGGTAGGACACGATGGAGCCGGCCGCCGAACCGCGACCCGGTCCCACCGAGATGCCGTTGTCCCGGGACCACTTGATGATGTCCCAGACGATCAGGAAGTAGGACACGAAGCCAAGCTCGCGAATCGTTCCCTTTTCGCGCTCGAGGCGCTGGCGTGCGGCCTGGCTATCCGTCCCGTAGAGCTCAGCAAGGCGCTCTTCGAGCAGCCGGTCAAAGATCTGGTCCGGGGACTCTCCCGTATCCGAGACGAAGTCGGGCACGTGATAGGTGCCGAATTCAAGCTCGACGTTGACCTGCTCGGCCACGTCGTTCGTGGCCTTGAGGGAGTCCGGTAGGTCCCGGAACATGTGGGACATCTCCTCGCGCGTCGCGAAGAACAGCGTGTCCGTCTCGAACCTGAAGCGATCCTTGTCGGCCTTCTTCGCTCCGGTGTTGATGCAGAGCAGCACGTCCTGGGCCTGGCAGTCCTCGGCGCGCAGGTAGTGGATGTCGTTCGTGGCAACCAGGGGGATTCCGGTCCGCTGGTGCATTCGCATCAGCGCCTCGTTTGCGTCCGCCTGGATCTTGATCCCGTTCCGCTGCAGCTCGAGCCAGAAGTGCTCCGGCCCGAACATGTCTCGTAGATCCGTCGCAAGCGTCTCAGCCTCGCCTTCCTTGCCCGCACGCGTTAGCTGGTTGATCTCGCCCGCCAGGCATCCCGACAGGCACGAGATCCCCGCCGAGTGCTCGCGCAGCAGGTTCATGTCGATCCGCGGCTTGTAGTGGAAGCCGTCGACGTACCCGGCGCTCGTCAGCTTGACGAGGTTCTTGTAGCCCTCCATGTTGCGGGCGAGAAGCGTCAGGTGGCTGTAGCCGTTGCCGTTCTTCTTCGAGTGCTTCTCGTGCATCGACCGCCTGGCGATGTACATCTCGCAGCCCATGAGCGGTTTGATGCCGCCGCTGTGGGCCTTCTGGTACAGCTCGATCGCGCCGTACATGTTGCCGTGGTCCGTCAGCGCGAGCGCCCGCTGGCCATCCTTCTCGCAGGCCTTAACCAGGTCGCTGATCCGGTTGGCGCCATCGAGCAGGCTGTACTCACTGTGCACGTGCAGGTGCACAAAATCAGGTGCGGTCATTCGTTCAAACCCCTCGTCGACGTCAGCGGAACCAGCGCCACCCCTTGCGGTGGGGGAGGCGTCTCTTGAGCCGCAGAGACTACCCGATTCCTGGCCAGCACGATTCACGTGCTGGTGGTGCGATCTCGTGAATTGTGCGGGTCTTCCTATTGACCGCGCAGGAGAAGCGACAGGAGTCCCTTCTGGGTGGGGAGTCGATTCGCAGCCTGCTGGTACACAAGGCTGCGTGGTCCATCGAGGACCGCGTCGGTCACCTCGAGGTTGCGGCGAATTGGCATCGGGTGCATGAGGCGTGCCTCGTCGCCGAGCTGCATCAGCGCCTCATCGACGAGCCACTCGCCCTTCTCCGTCGCCACGCGGCTCGCAGCGCGCGTCTTGTTCCCGTAGTTCTCCAGGGACATCCAGGAGCGCGCGTACACCACGTGGGCGCCCGCGGCGGCGTCGCGCGCCGTGTTCACGTGCTCAAGCCCGCCGTCCGGGTGCTGGGCGCCGAGGGCCTTCGCCTCGGACAGGACGCCCTCGTCCAGGTCGTAGCCGCGCGGATGGGCGAGCGACACCTGCATCCCGGAGCGCAGGGCGGCCAGGAGCATCGAGTGCACGACCGCCGGCCCTGCCGGGGTGGGGGAAGGCGTCCAGACGATCGCGAGCCGCTTCCCCGAGAGGTTCTTGCCGAACGTCTCGCGGAGCGTCATGAGGTCGGCCAGCGCCTGGAGCGGATGGCTGAGCGCGCTCTCCATGTTGATAATGGGGACGCTCGCATGGCGCGCCCACGCGTGGATGCCCTCGTCGCGCCGGTCCACCGCCCATGCGTTTCCCGCAGCGCGCGGCCGGATGGCGAGCGCATCGCAGTAGCTGGACATGACCGCAGCCGCATCGCGGACGTGCTCAGGGGCCGTGCCGTCCATGACGACGCCGTCCCGTGCCTCGACCTCCCAGAAGTCCGAACCGGCCGACATGTGGACGCCCTGGCCACCGAGCTGGTGGACGGCCACCTCGAAAGCCGTTCGAGTCCTCAGCGACCCGCGGAAGAACAGGAAACCGACGGACTTACCCGCCATCTCAGGCCTCCGGACGCCGGCTTTGAATCGATCAGAAAGATCGAGGACGTCCGCCAGGCGTGCGTCGCTGAGGTCACTGAGCCGGATCAGGCCGGCGGGGGAGTTGTCAGCGGCTCTGGCCGCGGAATCTTGGGGCTTGCTGGTAGGGTTCACGGCTAAATCGTACGGCAGCACCGCCCCGCTTCCAGGCACTCTTTTGCCAGGGTTCTGGCAGCTCTCGAAAATTCTTTCAGAGGGGTGCTTGACCCCCATCGCTAGCCTCAGTACAACGTCGCGCCCAAACGCACCCGTAGCTCAACTGGATAGAGCACCTGACTACGAATCAGGAGGTTAGAGGTTCGAGTCCTCTCGGGTGTACCATTCACCCCCCAGCGTCGTGCTGGGGCGATCCGGGGAAAGCGGGCCCAGACGCGGCCCGGTGACTGCTCTTCGACGCACGGCCCTCAGCGCTGCTTTTCAGCGTTGGCCAACTCGCCAGTCCCTCGAATCTTCGAGCGGGCAACCCCGGCGTCTTGTCCATCTAACGCCGAGGTGCTGTCGTTTGACAACCAGGCGATGAACGAAATGACGAGTGAGCAGGCGGCTTCTTTTGCCGAGCTGGATCGTGGGGGCATGGCTCTCGCGCTGGCCTATGCGGAAGAGGCCCGCGACGCCGACGAAGTCCCCATTGGGGCCATCGTGGTGCGCGGCGGAGCGATCCTCGGCGTCGGGCGCAATCGCTGCCGTGAGGCAGGTGATTGCACAGCCCATGCCGAGATGGTGGCCCTGAAAGACGCCTTTCAGCGGACGGGGGACATGCGACTGCCCGGTGCGACTGTCTATACGACGGTCGAGCCTTGCTTCATGTGCGCAGGTGCCCTTTCCCACGCTCGAATAGCCAGAGTGGTCTGGTCGGTACGCGATCCCAAATTTGGGGGCGCAGCCTCCCTTGGGACGGTTCTGACAGACACCCGGCTCAACCATCGAGCCGAAGTGCTCGAGGGTGTCTTCGACGAGGAAGCGCGGCATCTGATGCAGTCCTTCTTCCGATCGAAGCGACAGTAGTCCATGCGGAGAGGTGGCAGAGTGGCCGAATGCGCTGGTTTCGAAAACCAGTAGGCCTTTGCGGGTCTCGAGGGTTCAAATCCCTCCCTCTCCGCCATTCCTTTCATGCGCGCTTTGCGCGGATGAAAGGAATGATGTTTTTTGGCCCAACATCTGACGATGTTGGAGCGATTGGGCAACGGGGTGGTGTTGGGGTCGGGGTTTTGGGGGCGGTGCCTCTCGGCGGTGCTTCTCGGGGGTGTCTCCTTGGGGGTGTCTCCTTGGGGATATCTTCGGAGATGCCTGATGGGGTAACCTGTCGATGGGGCTGACTGGGGGCGCCAGGCTCCTGCTTGGGTCGAAGTTTCGTTCGAATGAGATCAATGGAGAGGTGACAGAGTGGCCGAATGTGCTCGCTTGGAAAGCGGGTGTGCCTTCACCGGTACCGTGGGTTCGAATCCCACCCTCTCCGCCATCTCCTCCGCTTTGCGGGGGAGGCGAGCCCTTTTTCTGGGGCCGTAGATCTTGGCGCTTGGTAATGGAACTTATTTTACGGTTGGACCCGCGCGGAGCGATGGGTCCGGTCCCACGCGATGACGTAGGCTCGAACCGGGTCAGGCCGGGAACGGAGCAGCCCTAAGGGTCTTACGGCAAGCGCGAGGTGCCCGGGCCTTTCGATCCGCGCGGGTTCTCCTCATTCCAGGCGCTGCTTTCTGATGGGCTGCCTGGGGCGCGGCGGTTATTCTCCAAGTCGATGTCTTACCTCGTTCTCGCCCGCAAGTATCGACCTACCACCTTCGCTGATGTCGCGGGGCAAGAGGTCGTCACACGGACCCTTCGAGGGGCTATTTCAGAGGGGCGGGTGGGGCATGCCTACCTCTTCTTTGGGCCCCGCGGAACTGGCAAGACCACTTCTGCGCGCCTCTTCGCCAAGGCGTTGAACTGCGAGAAGGGGCCGATCGAGGAACCGTGTGGGGTTTGTGAGCGCTGCCTGTCGTACGACGCAGGGACCGAGCCGGACCTGATCGAGATCGACGCGGCGTCGAACACCGGCGTCGACCACGTTCGGAGCCTGCGTGACCAGGCCAGCTACGTGCCGCTCAAGGCTCGCTTCAAGGTGTTCCTCATCGATGAGGTGCACATGCTGTCGAAGGCCGCGTTCAACGCGCTCCTGAAGACGCTTGAGGAGCCCCCCGCCCACGTTAAATTCCTCTTCGCAACCACCGAGCTCCACAAGGTGCCGGACACCGTGGTGTCTCGCTGCCAGGTGCTGCGGCTCTCGCCGCTCTCCGAAAGTCAGATCGTGGCGCGACTTGACGAGGTGTTCGAGCTCGAGGGCGTCGAGGCGGAACCAGGCGTGTCCGCTGAAATCGCACGGCGCGCCCGCGGCGGCATGCGGGACGCCCTGTCCCTCGCCGATCAGCTCCTTGCGCTCGTGGGGCGGACGCCGAAAGTGGTGGATACAGCGCGGCTCGCTGGCGAAGGATCGACCGAGGCGATTGAGGCCGTTCTGGATTCCATCCTCGCGAGTGACAAGGTCGCTCTGCTGAAGGGTCTCCCCGGGCGCGAAGGCGACGAGCCTGCGTTCCTGGACGCGGTCCTTGGGTATCTGCGGTCTGCGCTGCTGCTGCGGCTCATCGGTGAAGATGCACCGATGGTGGCCTCATCGGCCAGCCCCGAGGCCAAGGCCGCCATGGCCGAGCGCGCCTCGAAGTTTGGAGCGGATCGACTCGAGCTGGTGATGCAGGAGCTGCTGCACGCGCGCGAGCGCATGGGACCCATCCATATGCGTGCCCACGCGCGGCTGATCCTTGAGGCCACGTTGCTCGACCTCTGTCGACCCGAGGCTACGATGCCCGTAGACGTGCTCATGCAGCGCCTGGAAGCCCTCGAGGGGCGCTTGGCAGCAGGAGGCTCCGCGTCGACGCCACCGTCGGCGCGGCCCCTAACGACGCCGGTCCAGGCTAGCGCGCCGACGCCGGCTGCTCGGCAGCCTCAGCCTCAGCCTCAGGCGCAGGCGCAGGCGCAGGCGCAGGCGGCACCGCAGCAGCGGCCACCCCAGCCGGGTGCCGGGCAGCCTTACGTTCC
>JBLIHL010000116.1:0-12792 GCA_047635895.1 Paracoccaceae bacterium
CGGGTATCTTGACATTCGCCGTCGCTCTGAGAGCCATCCCGCTGGCCGTGATGGCCGCAACGGCATCGGCACAGACAGCTCAACCAGGAGTTGAAAGAGAGGCGGCTGACGAGCCCGAACATCAGCCATCCGCCAAGCAGTTTGTCTACGCTCGGATCGATCAGTTCTACAACGAGTCGCTGGAGCCCGAAGAACGCTGGGCGGCGATCAAAGAGCTGGGCAAGTTCGCGAACGGCTGGCTCACCGACATCGAGGTTCCCATCGATGCGTCCAAGGCTGACGAAGCCGAGGCGGTTTCCAGCACGGTCGCATTCCTCGCCGCCCACACGGGCCCGTGGATCTCTGAAGCTGCCGTCGACCGCTTCCAGGGAAGATGGCTCGACTTCGCGGCGAAGGATCACGCGGCGGGCGGTGCGTTCGGCAGGGCCCAGCTGTGGCGCGAGCTATATCGGCGGCTTGAGCTCCAAGCGCGGATCGGCCATCTCGGTGAAGCGATTGAACTGGTCGGTCGGGATGGCGTCTACCAGATCGACGACGCTCCCCCTTCTTGGAGGGTCCAGCTTCGCGGGATACGGGCGGACATCTATCGACTACTCGGCCAGTTTGAACTCGCGCTGGCCGACCTCGAGCCAGCACTGCCCTCGACGGGACTTCCTTCGACGGGACTTCCTTTGATGGGCGCCTTGGATTGGGAAACGCAGCTAATCCTCGCCGTGCAACGGTTCAAGCTGGAGACCGACCTGGGACGACTCGAGCGCGCTTCCAACGCTCTCGCGGAGGTCACCCGAATCGTGAACGATAGGGCAGATCTCGCGAGCCCTGAATATCGAACCCTCGTCTGGCAGCTTCGGGTGCACCAGCTTCTGTCGACGGGAAAGAACGTGCAGGCCCTTCGGATCGCCGCAGACACTCTCGACCGATACGAAGACGAGCTGACCACATCGGCGTTCGGCCTAAGGCGCCGCGACAACCTGCGCTATTTTGCTTGCCTTGCCGCAACGAGAGCTGGAGACGCCGAGCTGAAGCCTGCGTATCAGCGCTTCGCGTCCCTTGAGACCGTCGAGTATCTGGCCTCCAAGTCCCATCTCGACGGGCACACCAAGACTCAGTGCGTGCTCCTCAAGGCCAGAGTCCTCCACGCGAGTGGAGACGATGAGCAGGCTCTGAACCTAGTGCGGTCACTGCAGGACCAGGCAGTCAAACCGAAAGGAGCCTCGGCCATTGGGAAGCCCGCTCCGGTGGCCCCACTCCTCGCGTCCCGTCTGGCCTCACTGCAATATGAGGTGGCTCTTGCGATCGGCAACGACGAAGCCCTGGAGAACGCAAGCGTCAACCTCCTGAGCGCCTTCGACGGCCTGCTCGCAACCTGGCGAAACATCGCGACTCAGCCCAGCGGGATCGGTTTCCTTCAGTACTCGGAACGACGCCACGCGCTTCATCTCGCCCTGGAGTGCACCCTTCGCTCCGGGGAAAATCGCGAGGAGCGCGCGCTGGAACGGCTGCTCGCTGCCGATGCATGCTCGACCGTCTCGCGCCGACTGGGCGCCGCGCAGGTTTCGCCAGCCAGAGTGATGGAGCTATGCGCCACGCTAGACTCCACACTCGTCTACCTGGTCCCAACGGCAAAGGTCACTCACCGCTTCATCGTGGATGCTTCAGGAGTCGCGTACGCGCAACTTGAGGGTGTCGGTGAGTTCCAGGGGCACTTCGGTCCCGTCCTCCAAGCCCTGCGGAACCGACCTGACGTAGAGACGACGTGGCCACCCGCCTCTTTGCAGCCGGACTTGCAGTGGTTGTCCCAACGCCTCGTCCCCGACGGTTCGTCGTCGTTGATCTACGCCGGGATAGATGCATTCGGACTCGCTCCGATCCAGGTGATTCCGGATCGAGACGGGTTACCCATCGGCCTGGCACGGGAAGTCACGCAGGCCCCTTCAGTCAACGCGCTGGTCAAGCTCGAGCAGTTCGCACTGGCACGGCTCCCAAAGGATCTACCAGGACTCACCCTCTTCACCCTGACGGCTGCTGGGAAGGACCGGGAGACCGGCGATGAGCTGCCCGCGATTCACTTCGGCCTGGAAGAGTTCAACGGGCTCGCCGCGGCGACCGAGGGCCGAGCGTCCTTCCGATCCGTCGAAGAGGAGACCTCCAGCGGTTTCGTGGAGGCTTTCGCGGCGGGACCCGAGCTGTTCGTCGCCCTCACGCACGGGAGTCAGACCCATCGAACAACGGATATTCCCGGCCTCTACGTGCGCGGCGAGGCTGGCGGAGGTCGGAGTCGCACGATCATGCCTGCTGATTGGTTGGTCGACCAGCTGCGGAGGGACGACGGCGCGCGGCCGGCCGTCGCGCTCCTGGCTGCGTGCTCGGCAGGTGCGGGTCCAAGCCGCATGGGCGATTCAGGGGCCAGCGACTTCAGCGGGGCTCTGCTCACCACTGGGACACCAACGGTGATCACGGCGAACGTGCGAATCGACGAGCGGGCCGCTATTGCCTTCGTCACCGAGTTCTCGTCGGCGCTCCTCAGGCAGCGAAGGACCGCAGGCGCTGCCATGCTAATCGCCCGCCGAGCCCTTGCGGACCAAGAGGAGTTTCGGCATCCACACTACTGGGCGCCGCTCCAGCTGTTCGGCTGGAGCGGCACTCGCATTCGATAGCGCCCCAACTGGATAACCCAGCTGAATAACCCAGCTGGGCGTCCGAGGCCCCCCCAAGATGAGTGCGTAGCGCGGCGAACCTTCCCTCCATCGCAGGGACCGACGACCCTGTCATGCGCTACGCGAAGGGATCGATCAGCACGGGCGGGACGGGCGGCGGCGTCCCCTGGGGTCCACCCTGGCCCGGATGCGCAGTGACCGGACCGTCCGACCCCCGCTGCAACGAGCCGCCCGTTCGGATCAACCGGTACGACGCTTCGACTCCGACGCCCAGCACCTCTTCGGTGATCGGGTCCTCGCGGAAGCCTCGAATCAAGAGCGTGGACATGTCCCCGAGTTCGCAAGGGATGTTCAGGGTCACCATGTCCTCGCCAGTGCCAACGGTGACGGAGCCGACCTCGTGGAATAGGCGGAGGCAGTGCTGCTCTTCATCATCGAGGGTCGCCCCCTGGGCCAGCGTGCTCAGCACGATCTCGAGCGTGTCAGGCGCCTGGCCATCTAGCATGGTCAGGGCATCCACGTTGACAAAAGCGAGTGAGCCACCGGGCGCAGGAAAGAGCTCGAACTCCGTGACCAGGGGCTTGAAAGCCGTCTCATCCACGATGCCGTTGCGCTGCATGCAGCCGCCGCGCGTAGCCTCGATGAGCTGAAAGACATCGATATCGCCATCGCGGTCGAAGTCCGCGCCAACGGGGTTGGCCATCTGCCCAACCATCGACGAGCCTGTCTGCTCCAGCGGGATCGAGATCGCCGTCAGGGCGTTCGGTGCAACGAATGTTTGGCCGCCGGTCGTCGACGCGTCCTGGGCGAGGAGGACCGTCACCTCGTCGACCACCGTCGAGTTCAGCAGCAGATCCGTACGACCGTCGCCGTCGAGATCCGCTGCGCTCATGCTCGTCGGTGCGATCGGTGCGACGCTGACCGGCGCCTCGGCGGGGCTCCCCGGGCGAATCACGGTGATCGAGCCGCCGGAGAGGCTCACGAGCGCATCCACGCCCTGGGCATGACCATCCGCCACGACGGTAAGGTCGTCGATCGTGCCGGGGAATGACTCAGCCCGCAGGAGTGTGCCGTCGACACTGATGACGCAAGCGGATTCGACTGAGCCGCAGAGTATCGCCGCGAGCGACGTGCTACCTGCCCCCCACTGAATCGGCCGGAGCTCATCAAGCTCCACGCCAAGATCGACGGGGGGTTGCTCGATAAAGACCTCGGGGGTCGACTGATCGAGGCGAAGCAACTGAGTTCCATCGGCGCTGAGACCCACAATATCAGAGTCTCCGTCCCCATCGAAGTCAGCCGATGCAAGGGAACGGGCATCGATCCATGCGGCTCCCCCCACCGGAGTGCGCAGGGGATAGAAGATCCGCTGCTGCTCGTTGTTCCTGATCACGTAGTCCAGGCCGGTGCCGTGGGCCACGATGAGCGCCCCAATCATGCTCCCCACGCGCTCGAAGGGTGCGTAAGCCGACACGCCTTCGATCCCGAGCGTCGAGGAGTGCTGAAGCGGGTCTGGCGCTGTGACCCAGATCAGCTCATCATTGACCTTGGCGATCAGGTCCAGCCGTCCGTCCCCGTCGGTGTGTAGGGCGACCGTGCGTCCGATGACGCCGGTTGCCACCATGGCAGCATCACAGCGGAGCTGCAGCAGCTGACCCGCGGCCGCACCTCCCCCCCCGAAGGCAGGGACTGAGGCAGGGACTGAGGCCGGGACTGCGACCGGGGAGGCCCAGGCTGCAGCGGCGGACGGCAGAGCGGCCATGGCCAGGATGGCAAGGCCGAACGGGCGAGGGAGTCGCGCAGAGCGCAATGCAGTGAAGGTCATGGACAAACTCGTGATAAGGGGGGAGAGAGCTGCAGCGAGAGGTCAATGCTTGACCCGCTGGATGCATCCGGTTGATGACCGTGCTCCAAGATCAGTTGCTGATTCTCTCCCATATCCGAGGCATACCGCAGAGTTTGAAGGGATCGCGCAGGGAAGCACCAGGAGCGTGTCGCTCTCGGGACACAAAAATGCCAGCAGCAGGATGCCTGCCGCTGGCGATTACTGGCCCCGCTATCGGGGCCCCTCCGAACTCTCTCAGTTACGCGCCGCCCATAGGCACATCCACGCCACGCTCATTCGCACACTGGATGGCCTCGTCGTAGCCTGCGTCCACGTGCCGGATGACGCCCATGCCGGGATCCGCCGTCAGGACGCGGTTCAGGGCCTCACCGGCCTCATCGGTTCCATCAGCGACCGTCACTTGCCCCGCATGGAGACTGTATCCCATGCCAACACCGCCACCGTGGTGGAAGCTGACCCAGCTCGCCCCTGAGGCCGTGTTCACCAGCGCGTTGAGAATCGCCCAATCAGCCACGGCGTCCGTGCCGTCCTTCATGGCTTCGGTCTCCCGGTTAGGCGAGGCCACCGAGCCGCAGTCCAGGTGATCCCGACCAATCACGATCGGAGCCAAGAGCTCGCCGCTCTTCACGGCGTCGTTGAACGCCTTGCCAGCGCGGGCACGCTCTCCATAACCAAGCCAGCAGATCCGCGCCGGGAGCCCCTGGAACGCCACGCGCTCCTGGGCCATACGTAGCCAGCGACCAAGCGGCTCATCATCTGGGAACAGATCCAGCAGGATCTGATCCGTCTTGTAGATGTCGGCCGGATCCCCGGAGAGTGCCACCCACCGGAACGGGCCCCGCCCCTCGCAGAACTGCGGGCGAATGTACTTCGGGACGAAACCCTCGAAGTCGAATGCGTTCTCAAGTCCAGCCTCCTTCGCGTGGCCACGAAGGTTGTTGCCGTAGTCGAACGTGTCGGCGCCCCGCGACTGCAGCTCGATCATAAGCCGGCAGTGATCCTTCATCGTGTCGAACGAGCGGCGCTCATACTCCGTGGGGTCCTCGACGCGCAGCGCGTTCGCCTCCTCCACGCTGAGCCCGAACGGCACGTAGCCGGCCAGCGGGTCGTGCGCGCTCGTCTGGTCCGTAAGGATATCGGGGACGATATCGCGCTCGATCAGGCGCCTGAGCAGGGTCACCGCGTTGCACGGAACGCCGATGGACTGGGCGCGACCCTCGGCCTTCCAGGCGAGCGCCGTATCGATCGCCTCGTCGAGGTCGTCGATGCGCTTGTCGACGTAGCGCGTCCTGATACGGAAGTCGATGTGCGCGGGGTCGATGTCCGCCGCGAGGCAGGTGCCCTCGTTCATGGTCGCCGCAAGCGGCTGGGCGCCGCCCATGCCGCCGAGGCCCGAGGTCACGACGAGGCGATTCTTCAGCGTGCCCCCGAAGTGTGCGCGCGCCGAAGCCGCAAACGTCTCATAGGTGCCCTGGAGGATCCCCTGGGTTCCGATGTAGATCCAGGAACCGGCTGTCATCTGGCCGTACATCATCTTCCCCGCTTCCTCGAGCTTGCGGAAGTGGTCCCAGTTCGCCCAGTTCCCTACGAGGTTGGAGTTGGCGATCAGCACCCGCGGCGCACGCTCGTGCGTCCTGAAGACGCCGACCGGCTTCCCTGACTGGACAAGGAGCGTCTCGTCCGGCTCAAGCCGCTGGAGCGTCCCGATGATCGCCTGGAACGAAGGCCAGTTGCGCGCCGCCTTTCCGGTTCCACCGTAGACCACGAGCTCCTCGGGGAGCTCCGCGACCTCGGCGTCCAGGTTGTTCATCAACATCCGCATCGCGGCTTCGGCCGCCCACGTCTTACAGGTCCGTTCGTTCCCCCGCGGAGCCTTCTGAGGGCCGGTGGGTATGTGGCTAAAGGGGCCCCCGGTCGGAGCGGGGGCAGCAGAGTTGGCATCGTTGGTGGAGAGGGTCATGTCCCGAGCAATCTAACGGACGGGAGCCCGCCAGGAACCCAGTCACTCCGCCACGCCTCCGAGCTTTTTGAAGATTGATTCGCGTTTTCTGACGATCCGTCAGCTTCCTGGGCGATGCTAGGGCCATGCGACCTGTCAGTGCCAAGCAGCAAGAGATCAAAAATCGGGAGCTAGCGATCCTCGATCTAGCCCAGTCCATGCTCCTGGACCGGGGCTATCACGGGCTCACCATGGACCGGATCGCCGACGAGGTCGGGGTCTCCAAAGGGACGGTTTACCAGCACTTTGCCAGCAAGGAGGACCTCCTCGCGGCGGTGGCCGTCCGAAGCGCCAACACCCGCGCCGAGCTCTTCGAGCGGGCCGCTACGTTCCATGGGACCTCCCGGGAACGCATCGGCGCCATCGGCGTGGCTGCCCAGCTCTTCTTCACCCTCTACCCCCACCACGAGCAGGCAGAGCGCGTGATCAAGGGCTCCTCCGGCTCTGATAAGGTCACGCCAGAACGGGCCCAATCCTTCGAATCCTGCCTCTTTCGGTGCTTTGGCACCGCGACCGGCGTGATCCGCGACGCCGTGGCCGCTGGCGACCTGTCTCTTCGCCCAGACCAAAGCGTCGACCAGGTATGCGTCGGGCTATGGAACCTCTACATGGGCTCGTTCCTGATGCGGGACCTCAAGGACTGCATGGACATCCCTGCTATCACGGACCCGATGCCGATCCTGGTCGCGAACTCCCATGTCCTGCTCGACGGATTCGGGTGGACCCCACTCTCCACTGAGCACGACTACGCCTCAGCCCGCCTCAGAGTGTTCGACGAGGTCTTCCCCGGCGAAGCGAAAGCCGCCGGACTGACCTGATCCCCGGCTGATCGAATCCTCTCGGCGACCTGACCGCTCCTCGGCTCCCATCCGCGCGTCGCCGCCCCCCGCCTGAATCGACGTTTCGTCAAGAAATGCCCCCTCCCCACATCCGTTATTCCATCGTGAAGAAGCTCGTCCCGACTCTCATCGGCCTCGCCTGCCTTGTCGGCGTAGGCCTGGGCGCCAACGCCCTGATCGCAGCCCGGAGCGCTGCCGCCCGCTCTGAGGACCCCGGCGCGGGCGCCACCGCCCGGGCGCTCCCCGTGGAGACGGCCCGCATGGTCCCCACGGACACCATCGAGGTCCCGCGGACGTTCACGGGACAGCTCCACGCGCGCCAGAGCACCGAGCTTGCCTTCGAAGGCTCCGGGCGAATTGCGAAGATGCTGGTCGATGAAGGGAGCATGGTCGAGGCAGGTCAGATCATTGGCCTGTTGGACCGCGCGCAGCTTGACGCCCAAAAGAATGAGGTCGAAGCCAGGCGCGTGGGTCTCCAGGCACGGCTCGACGAACTCATCAAGGGTCCACGCCGAGAGAGTATCGACGCGGCAAGGTCCAACGTCGAGGCCCTCCAGGAGGAGCTCGACCTCGCCACGCTGCAGCGTGACCGCCGGGAGGAGCTTGCCGAGAAAGGGACGATCAGCGTCGAGCAGCTCGACTCCACGCGTGCCCTCGTCAAGCAGATGACCGCACGCCTTGCAGCCGGCGCCGCCCAGCTCGCCGAGCTCGAGAACGGGACGCGGGAAGAGACCATCGCGGCCCAGCGAGGGGCGCTACTCGAACTCGACGCGGCCGTCCGAAGCATCGAAGTGGCCCTCGACAAGACCAAGCTCAAGGCGCCCTTTGCGGGGATGGTCACGGCGCGCTATCTCGACGAAGGCGCCGTCGTTTCCCAGCAGATGCCCTCCGCCGCGGTGAAGCTGATCGAGTCCGGCGTCCTCGAGGCGCACATCGGCATCCCGGTGGACTTGGTCGATGGCATTGTCGACGGAACGAGCTCCACGGAGCTCCGACTGCGCGATCAAACCCTCGCGACCCTGGAGGTCAAGTCACTGGGTACGGTCGCTCCGGGCACGCGCACGGTGACTGCGATCTTCCTGATCGATCCGGCCGCGGCGGAGCGCACCAGCGCACGTCCGGGCGACGTGGTCCTGCTCTACTCCAAGGTCACGCGAATGGAGCAAGGCGCATGGGTTCCGCTCGGCGCTCTGAGTGAAAGCGCGCGAGGCCTGTGGAGCGTGTACGCCGTCCAGCCGCCGGAGAGCGGCGACGGACCCGCCACCGCCGTCCGCATCGAACTCGAGGTCCTCACGGCGAACGAGTCCGAGGCATTCGTTCGCGGCACCTTCACGGGTGAAACCATCATCGTGGCCTCGGGGGCTGGACGCATCGTCGTCGGCCAGGCCATTGAGCCCACTGAGCCTGCCGCGCCTAACAGGGGAACAAGCCCGAGCCGATGATGCTCTCCAATCTCTACTACAGGAACCCGCGTCTGCTCGTCCTGACGCTGATGCTGATCGTGGTGGCAGGGCTTGCCTCGTTCAAGCTTCTCCCGCGCGCGGAGGATCCCGAGCTGACTTCGCGGAACGCCCAGATCTTCACGGCGTTCCCCGGTGCGGACGCGATGCGGGTCGAGGCCCTCGTCACGGACGTCGTCGAAGACATGCTCGCGGAGTTCGAGGAGATCAAAGAGATCAAGTCGGCTTCCCGGGCAGGACTCTCGACCGTGCTGATCGAGCTCAACGACGAGATCTACGACACCGCGCCCATCTGGACTGACATCCGGGACGACCTCGCGGGGATCGAACCTGACCTACCCGCGGGAGCCGAGGACCCCGAGTTCATCGAGTTTGAGCTCGCCGCCTACACGCTGCTCGTCGGGCTCACATGGGACCTCGAATCGACGCCCAATCGAGCGATCCTCGGACGACTTGCAGAGGACCTTGCGGACCAGCTCCGGGCGGTTCCAGGCACCCATGACGTCTCGCTCTCCGGCGAGCCAGAAGAAGAGGTCCTCGTCCAGCTCGACCCGGCCCAGATGGCGGCCCTCGGTCTCGATGCGCGCACCGTGGCGGCCGCGATTCGGCGCAGTGATTCCAAGGTCGCGGCGGGAGAGGTCCACGGCGCCACCAACGTGCTTCAGCTAGAGGTTTCGGGCGAGATCGACTCCCTCGATCGGGTCCGCGAGGTCCTGGTCGACCGAAGCCTGAGCGGTGACTCGTTCGTGAGGCTCGGCGACATCGCCACGGTCACGAAGACAGAGGTCCAGCCGTCGAAGAGCCTGGCGCTGATCGACGGCGAAGCCGGAGTGGTCATCGCGGCGCGGATGGAGGTGGGACGGCGCGTGGACGTCTGGTCAACCCGGGCCCGCGAGGTCACCGATCAGTTCACGGCCCAGCTTCCGATGGGCGTGCGGGGCGAGGTCCTGTTCGACCAGAGCAAGTACACCAGTGAGCGACTGGGGAACCTGGTGGTGAACTTCCTCCTGGGCGCGGGGCTGGTCATGGTCGTGATGTTCTTCACGATGGGCTGGCGCTCCGCCATCCTAGTGGGAACCGCGCTGCCCCTGACGACGCTGATGGTCCTCCAGGGCCTCCGCATGATCGACGTTCCCCTGCACCAGATGTCGGTCACGGGGATGATCATCGCGCTCGGCCTCCTGATCGACAACGCGATCGTCGTGGTCGATGAGGTTCGGCACCGCCTCCAGCGCGGTGACGATCGAGCCGACGCCGTCAGCGCCGCCGTCAAGCACCTCGCCGTGCCGCTCCTCGGCTCCACGCTGACCACGTGCATGGCGTTCGCCCCCATCGCGCTGATGCCCGGTGGCGCTGGCGAGTTCGTGGGCCCCATCGCGTTGAGCGTGATCCTGGCCATCGCCTGCTCGTTCTTTCTGGCGCTGACGATCACGCCCGCCCTGACTGGGCTTCTCGATCGACTCTCGCCCGCCAAGGGAGCGGACACGTTCTTCGGTCGCGGCCTGTACTTTCCAGCGCTCGATCGCTGGTACTCCGGCGCGCTCGGGTTCATGTATCGGCGTCCGATCCTCGCGGTGGGCGTCGCCTGCCTGGCGCCGTTCCTCGGCTTCATTGCCGCGTCGCGGCTGCCCGAGCAGTTCTTTCCGCCAGCGGACCGCGACCAGTTCAACGTGCAGTTCATGCTCGCGCCGACGTCGTCGATCGAGGTCACACGCGACCTCGCCCTGCGTGCGCGCGAAATTGCCCTGGCCCACGATCGCGTGAAGCGCGTCCACCTATTCGTTGGCGAGAACAGCCCCAAGTACTACTACAACCTCGTCGAGACCCAGAAAAACGCGCCCTTCTTCGCCCAGGCGCTCGTCCAGCTCGATGGCCCCGAGGATTCGGTGGCGGTGGTGCGGGAGCTCCAGGCAGCGCTGGACGCCGCCCTTCCGCAGGCCGTGGTCCTCGCCCAGCAGATCGAACAGGGCCCGCCGTTCGATGCGCCGGTCGAAATGCACTTGTACGGTGCGGATCTCCGCCGCCTGCGGGCGATCGGTGACGAGGTCCGGCTCGCCCTGACCCAGCTCCCCAACGTGACCCACGTTCGATCGTCCCTGGACGGCGGCGCCCCCAAGCTTCGACTCAAGCTCGACGAGGAGACGGCGCGGCTCACGGGGACCGACAACGTCGGCGTGGCCGAAGCCCTCAGGGAGAGCCTCACGGGAACGACCGGCGGATCCATGATCGAGGCTACCGAGGAGCTGCCCGTGCGCGTACGAGTCGGCGATCAGTTCAGGAGTTCGGCCCGCCAGGTGGAGTCGCTCTCGCTCGCGACGGCGGAGGGTTGGACCAATCTGGCTGCGCTGGGCGATCTGGAGCTTGTGCCAGAAACGGCGGTGATCGCTCACCGGAACCGCCGACGTGTGAACACCACACAGGGTTTCCTCGAGGCGGGGACGCTACCCAGCGAGGTGCTGAATGAGCTCCTCGCAAAGCTCGACGAGCAGGGGTTTGAAGCACCCGAGGGCTATGAGCTTGAGGTCGGCGGTGAGAGCGCCAAGCGGGATGAGGCGGTCGGCAACCTCGCCGGATCGGCCGCGCTGCTCCTTGTGCTGATGGCAGCCTCCCTGGTGCTCACGTTCAACTCGTTCCGGATGGCCGCGATCATTGGCTTGGTGGGATTCCTGGCGATCGGGCTCGCGCTGCTGGCAGTGGCCGTCTACGGGGCGCCCTTCGGCTTCATGACCATCGTCGGCGCCATGGGCCTGATCGGCGTCGCCATCAACGACTCCATCGTCGTCCTCGCCGCGCTGAGGGAAGACAAGAAGGCGAGCGTGGGCGACATCGAGGCCACGGTGCACATCGTGCGACGGGCCTCTCGCCACGTATTCTCGACGTCTCTCACCACGATGGCGGGCTTCGCTCCGCTGATTCTGGCGGGCGGAGCGTTCTGGCCACCGCTCGCCGTCGCGATCGCGGGCGGCGTGGCGGGAGCCACGCTGATCGCCATCACGCTTGTGCCCGGGCTGCATGCCGTCGTCGCAAGGAGCGTGGTGCGGCGCGCAGCCCGTCGACAGGCATGCGACCAAGTCGCTCTGACGGGTAGCTTAGCGTGAGCGAAGAGGCCTACGTCAACCCAGGGACGCCACCGTGCTGGACCGAGGAGCCCCTGGACCAGCGCAACGTGATCGAACTCCTTCGAGAGCTGCTCGCAGGTGAGCCCCTGGACGGCGCACGCGTCATCGATGCCACCGCAGGCAACGGTCACGACACGGAGTACCTCGCCGGAGCCGTGGGCCCGAGCGGCCACGTCTTGGCTTTTGACCTCCAGCAAGCCGCCGTCGAGTCCACCACGCAGCGCATCACCGCCAGTCCAACCATCGCCGCCACGGTCGTCGTATCCCAGGGCGACCACGCTCACCTACAGGACCTTGTGCCCCACGAGTGGAAGGGCCAAGTAGCGCTCGTCATGTTCAACCTGGGCTACCTCCCAGGCGGCGGCCGCGAGCTGACAACCCACGGCGAGACTTCCGTCCGGGCAGCAGCCGCCGCGCTGGCGCTACTCCAGCCTGGAGGACTCCTGTGCATGGCCATCTACACCGGTCACCCCGCCGGCATGCAGGAGGCAAAAGCCCTCCGCGACTGGGCGGCGACCCTGCCGGACAGCAACGTCCATGTGACGCTCATTCGCGACGCGGGAAAGGACTCCGTTGGTCGACCCGAAGTCCTTCTCATCCGGCAAGGAGTCGATACGTAGCCAGGGGTCTGCCCGGCTTCGGCCTCTCGCGTCATTCAGCGCTGCTGCACGGTTGAGACTGGCCCGCTGGATCACCACCGCGGAGAGTCTCCAAATTGGTGGTAGGTGAACGTTGAAGGGGCGGTGGCAGAAACCGTTGCGGCTCGGTCCCGCCGCGGTACTGCCGCGGTACTGCCACATGGTGCCTTGCCCGAAGCCGTCCAATGCGTCCGCAGGACGCCCGGGCCATAGCGCGTGCCCGTAGGGCTCGTG
>JBLIHL010000117.1:0-12754 GCA_047635895.1 Paracoccaceae bacterium
CCGATCCGGCTTCGCTGCAGCCATTTCAGACCTCCTGTGGCATTCTTCCACGGCATTTCGCCAGGTCTGGGGAAGAGCGAGCGCCCTGTCCTGTCGATATCCCCGGTGCTGCGGAGTCCTCCCCCCCGCCGCGGCCATTTTTGAGCTCAGAACCCCCTTTCGGGACCCTCTCCATGGCCCTTTATCTCGTCACAGGCGGCGCCGGATTCATCGGCTCGCACCTCACGGAAGCCCTCGTAAAGCGCGGTGATCGCGTTCGGGTGCTCGACGATTTCTCCAGCGGCCACATGGGGAACCTCGCGTCACTCGAGACGGGTGAGTACGGCAGCGGAGCACCGGTCGAGGTGCTGCGTGGCGATATCGTCGACGCCGCGCTCTGCCTCAAGGCCACCGCAGGCGTGGACGGCGTGCTCCACGAGGCCGCCCAGGTCTCCGTGCCGCGCAGCGTCGAGGATCCAGTTCGGAGCTACGCCATCAACGTCACGGGGACGCTCAACCTCCTGGAGGGCGCCCGTGCAGCCGGTGCTGGGCGCTTCCTGATGGCCGCGTCGTCCGCGGCCTACGGCGACTCAGAGGAGCTCCCCAAGCACGAGGGCATGATCCCCGCCCCCTTGTCGCCCTACGCCTCGGGCAAGGTGGCTGGCGAGCATCTCCTGCGCGTCTACGCCAGCTGCTACGGCATGAAGACCATCGCGCTCCGCTACTTCAATGTCTTTGGCCCGCGCCAGGCCGACGACAGCCCGTATACCGGGGTGATCGCGATTTTCGTGCGCATGCTCCTCGATGGCCGCACGCCGACCATCTTCGGAGACGGCGAGCAGACGCGTGACTTCACGTTCATCGACAACGTGGTGGAGGCCAACCTGCGGGCGCTCGACGTGGACGAGGTCGAGCCCGGCTGCGTGATCAACGTAGGCGGCGGGGAGAGAATCAGTCTCAACGACCTCTACCGCGCGATCGCGGCCGAACTCGGCGGCGAGCCGACGCCTGGCTACGGTCCTGACCGCGCCGGCGACGTCCGTCACAGCCTGGCCGCTGTGGAAAAAGCGGGCCGCGTCCTGGGTTACTCACCGCTTGTCACATGGCGAGACGGCCTTTCCAAGACGATGGCCTGGTACAAGAGCGCCTACGAAGACGCCCAAAAAGGCACAAAGAAGGACGCCAAGGCCGCTTCCTGAGGCACTTAAGCGTATCGGTCTCCCCGGGTCGGCCATGCACGCCGGCGGATGACTCGATCGACGCCCGAGTGTGACCGGTTGCCGCCCGGCACGGCCACGGGTACCCTTTCTGCCTCGAACTCGCGCGGGCCGGCCGCGCGATGAGTCTGTTCCGCGCGACGACCCCACTCCTCGGGTTCGTGGCGCATTTTCCTCCATGTGAGGCCGTCGCCTGAATCACCCGGGCGGCGCAATCGGGACCCCTATGGGCTACCAAGAAGATCTCGGGACGCTGTTCGGCTTGAACAGCGTCACCTACAAGGCCGACCTTCCAAAGGACGAGCTGTTCCGCGAAGCCATCGCCAACGACAAGGGACGTATCCGCGAAGGCGGTCCCGACGACGAGCAGAAGGCCTACGCCACCAAACTCGGCGTCGAGGGTCCGCTCATGTTCTATAGCGACCCGAGCTGCACCGGGCGCCCAGTGAAGGACACCTTCGCCGTCGCGCACCCCGGTACCGAGGAGAAAATCTGGTGGAAGTCCGACTTCCAGAAGTTTGATCCCGCCAAGTTCAAGGCGCTCATCAAGCGCGTCGGCGCGCACCTGAACGAGCACAAGAAGACGCTCTACGTTCAGAACGTCTACTGCGGCACCGACCCCAGCTACGCCGTGCCGTACCGCTTTGTCGGTGAATTCGCGACCCACGCGATGTTCGTGCACAACATGTTCCCGAAGGGCATCGAGGGCGTTGCTGAAGAGGAGGGCAAACGTTGGACCCTTCTGAACGTCCCCAGCTTCCACGCGGATCCGGAGCGCGACGGCACGCTCTCGAAGCGCGCGGTGATCTGTGACCTTGAGAACCGCATCCTTCTTGTCATTGGGCGCGCGGACTACTGCGGCGTCAACAAGAAGGGCATGTTCACCGTCATGAACTACATGCTGCCCGACCTCGGGCACATGTCCATGCACTGCTCGGCCAACGTCGGCGAGAAGGGTGACGGCGCGATCTTGTTCGGTCTATCAGGCACCGGCAAGACCACGCTTTCGGCGGATCCCGCCCGCAAGCTCATCGGCGATGACGAGCACGCGTGGACGGACCAGGGCGTCTCGAACCTCGAGGACGGCTGCTACGCCAAGCTCATCGACCTCAACAAGGAGGCCGAGCCGATCATCGCGGCCGCGCTCAGCACGCGCGGCACGGTCGTCGAGAACGTCCCTGCCGTTCCCGGCAAGGCGCTCGCTGACACCGACCCCCAGGAGTTCGACCTCTCCGACGGATCGATCACCGAGAACACGCGCATCAGCTACCCGCTGGACGCCAACCCGAACGTGGCGGAGGGCGGCAAAGGGCCGCACCCCGAGACGATCGTTCTCCTGACGGCTGACGCATTCGGCGTGCTGCCGCCGGTGTCGGTCCTCGACGCCAAGGAGGTCATGTATCACTTCGTCCAGGGCTTCACCGCCAAGCTCGCGGGCACCGAGGTCGGCGTCACCGAGCCGGTTGCGGCGTTCTCGGCTTGTTTCGGGGCTCCCTTCATGGCCCAGCGCCCCCCCGTGTACGCCAAGAAGCTAGCTGAGAAGATGGACCAGCACGAGGCGCGCTGCATCTTGCTCAACACGGGCTGGGGCGGCGGTGCCTACGGCGTCGGCAAGCGCATCTCCATCAAGGACACGCGCGCACTGCTCGACGCCGCCCTCCGCGGCGACCTGCACGCGGAAGGCATGGAGTACGAGCAACACCCGGTCTTCAATCTCAAGGTCCCGAAGAGCTGCCCCGGTGTCGATTCGGCCATTCTGAACCCGCGCAACTCGTGGGCCGACAAGGACGCCTACGACGCGGCCGCCCAGAAGCTCCGAGGCATGTTTGCTGAGAACTTCGAGACGAAGGGCTTCGCCGCGCTCGGTATTGAGCCCGCGATGTAGGCCGCGGGCCTCCTTGGGGAGGCTCACTTCCGACCGATAGCCGGTGAAGACAGCTATTTTCGACGCACTAGGCGCCCTCGAGGGCGCCTGGTGGTCTATACCTCGCGTGCTATGACTGATTCGATCGAAGAACGCCGCCAGGCACCGTATCTTGAGGGCCTCGCCCTGTTCGGAAACGACAAGTACGAGGAGGCCATCGCAAAGTACGACGAGTCGATCGCGGTCGACCCAGAGTGGACCGACGCCTACCACGGTAAGGCCATCGCGTTCATGCACCTCAAGCGCTACGACGATGCGATCGAGGTCGGGATGAAGATTGTCGAGCTCGATCCCAAGGATCCGTTCGCCCACACGTCGCTGTCGATGTTCTACCAGCGCAAGGGGATGATCGACGAGGCCGAGGTCGAAGGGGCCAAGGCGCGGATGCTGTCCTGGAAGGAAGAGCTCCGGACGAACCCGGATGCGCGCCCACCGGGCCCAGCCGGCAGCATGCCGGTCATCCAGTAGCGTGGGATCGGTTGGGCAGCCTTGCCCGCCCTGGCGCCGTACGCCCGAGACTTCACCTGACGCAGGTCTGCCTTAGGTGGGACCTGGTGTTGGCATTAGGGCTGCGCGGTTGCGCTAAGCACATGATTGGCTTGCCGGTCGAGCCGCGCTCTGCGAAGCCATCCACGGTCTCCCCCGCGCGCCGATTTGCGCGCCGCCAGCACTCAGATCTCACGCCCGAGGAGAATGGCCGATCACCTGCAGCTGGTGGGTGTGCGTGAGCGCCAGCTTGCCCGCTGGCTGGATGGTGAGGGTCAGGGTCGTCGTGATCTCGTTGTCGCTGGACTCGAAGGTCGCAGGCGCCGTCACGGGGAGCTCGAAGCTGACTTCCTGTTCGAACGGCCGCGTGCCGTCGAGCTTGAGGTTAGATGCGAGCGCCTCCTTGAGCTCGAAGACGCTCTCGGTGTGCGTGGTCTTGTTCGTTCCAGATCCACTAGTCGCCTTCTCCTGGGCGGTCACCGTCAGGTTGATGTGCTCGACCATCAGGCTGGACTCGGGCTGGACCTCGAGCAGTACGTGGAATGACCCGCCGGGCGCGACCGATGAGGGGTGAACCTCAAGGGCTACGAGGCCGACAGCCTTGAGGGCTGAGCCCGCCCGCAGGGAGCCGAGAAGGAGGCCTGCGCAGAGTACTGCTAGGAGGACCGCCCAGAGAACGTAGCCCGTCGCGACGAGCACCACGGCGATGCAGAGACCGACGATCGAGGGGATCATGCAGCCACCAAACGAGCATTCCATCTTCACAGGCTGTGGCGCCCAGGCGTCCGGCGCTACGTAGGGTTGCGCCAGGCGCGGATCCACGAGCAAGATCATCTCTTCCGCACTCGGGTCGAATGCGTAGGGCACGTCGGCTTCAGCCTTGAGGTACCAGTCGATGTTGATCGCCTTGCCGTGGTACGACGTCGGCTCGCTGGGGAACCTGATGGTCGTCGGGTACTCGTAGCTCCCGGCCTCCCATTCACCGCGGAAGAGCTCGACCGCGCGCTTATCCCCATCGTCGCCGTTCCCCTTCCCATGGGTCTTCCAGTAGCGCGTTAGCGTTAGGCCGTTGCACTTGATCTTGGAGTCGCACTCCACGTGGACAATGGCCTCCAGCTCCTCGCCGGGCTGAACGAAGTCGCGGTCACCGGGGAGTTCAATGCGGAGCGTACACTTGGCCATGGTGGTTGGGGGGGCGCGGTGCTGCGGAGGCGCTCGTACTCAGCGTAGAGCGCGTGCTCGATGCTACACACGTCGTCGCCGAATTCAGCATGAAGCTGGATGAGGAGTTCTTCGAACGGGGATGGTGGCAGCCTGTGGGGTTAGACGCCGCCATCCTGAGGACACCCCGCCCACGAATCGTGGACTCATTAGAGCTCGTAATGCTGGTGCAGCATCCGCGTGAGCATTAGCGGGCGTATCAGGGAGCGCTGGTGGTTCCATCTCGTGAATAGTCCGAGCTAGGAGTCTGCGCCACAGAACGCGAATCCAGGAGCACCGCCTGGATCCGGGCCAGCGGCGTTGCGCCAAACTCCGAATGGCGTTCCTGGCCAAATGCTCCACTGTCCAAAGGCACGATGCCGGCGGCGACTGGCACGGAGGTCTCTCCGAGGAAGATCATTCACCCAAGGAGTGACGTCGTCAGTTCACGTGCATCCGGCTCCAGTGAACGGTCACAAACTCAAGGGAGCTGCCGCTACTGTCGTAGAGGAGCGCCTCATCGAAGTGAATTCGTCCATTGCTCGAGAGGTCTAGGGCGCCGGCCATGACACTTCCGTAGATCTCGAAGTTGCTGCCGAGAAGGATCTCAGCATTCGGGGCGTAGATCACTCCGGTGAAGGCTGCGTTCGCCGAGAGCGAGACCTGGTCGTTTGTGTTTGGGTTGTTGCCCCTGTTGTCGCCCGACAAAAACAGCTTGACGTCCACTGCCGAATTTTCGTTTGTCACGACTGTCGTATTGCTTTCGAGCACGAAGTCGTGGGCCGAATACAGTTCGATTGGGCCGCTAGAAGTATCGAATACCAGCGTTGTCCCGGTGCCCATCAGGAAGTCGTCGACGACGAGCTGCGTCGGCCCCTGGATGGTCAGGGTAGCGCCGCTCGACAGGTCGATTGAGTCGAAGCGAACGACGCCTGGGCCCACGAACTGGTCCGTCGTCCACGTCGCCGGTCCCAGCGAGGTCGCCAGAGGCGGAGGGACGGCGGGAAGCGTCACGATAGAAGGCGCAGGAGCGGTTGAACCGGTCACGATGACGCCGGGAGCGGTGTCGTACACCACTCCGTTCGGCCCGGGATGGCAGTCGCCATAGACCCGGGTGTTTGACCTCAGCTGAATGTCTCCGTTCGAGCCAACGACCGCTTCCTGTCTGGCCCAGTCGCGCCCGGATTGGACCTGGGAGGCGTAGGTACCTAGGGCTGAGTCGTAGCTGTCCACGAACGCGTTACTGTCGAACTGCACGCCATCGCCCCCGAACGCCGCGTATTGGAAGAGGCTGTTTGGTGCGTGCGAGATGATGAGCTGCTGCCGCCTCTCACTTTCACCGTTGCGGCCCGACCCGACAAGGGCATAGCGGCGTGAGTCGAGGCGCGTAATCTGCGACCAGTACTCCGACGTCCCTAGCGTGCCAGGTTGGCCGGACGTACCGACCTCAAGAGTCTGTCCGAGGGGAACGTCGATCGTCTCGTTGAGGAGCGATACGTAGGCCTCGCTGATCGCAGCCTCTGCCGCGTAGAAGGCACGCTGGTCGCTTCCAGCCAACCTGCGGCTCTTCCCGGTCTGTAAATCGACGCCCAGCACGGCCGCGCCCATCGCCGCCACAGTCATCACGAAGATGATTACGACAAGGAGGGCCATTCCGTCGCGCCGATGATTGCGCCGCTTATTCAAATACTGCATTAGTTCCTCACTATTACCGAGGTGCGTGCGGTGCGCACCACCACTTCGTTCCAGCCTGTCACCGCTTGGGCAAGCGTTAATCGAACGTCGATGGCGCCATTTCGACGCTCTAGCACGAAGCCCGGCTCATCCACGAGTCCGTCCCCGTTGTCATCCACGCCGTTGGGGAGCTCGCCCTCGGCGAACTCAGCAACTCCGCGCGTAATGACTCGCTGGCTCTCGGCAGCGAGCCCCACTCGCACCACGAGCACGATCTGGCCTTCGTCGATGAGCCCGTCGCCGTCCTCGTCGGTCCCGTCATTGGTCTCGCCGGGATCCAGCTCGAAGCGCAGCGATCGCTCGTCGCTGTAGATGACGTCGTTTCCATTGAATCCGGTCGCTTCGCGATAGAAGACCTCGCTCGCGCCAACGCCCGCGACTGGATCGGGATAGAGGTGGGAGCTGGCCGCCTGCTCGAGTTCGGTCGTAATCGTACGTAGCGCTGCCCCCGCGCGAAGCTCGACTGCACCAGCTGCAGTGTTGTGTACGAAGGCTCGCTGGCTCGTCTTGGAAACGAGAGCCATTGAGCTGAACATCAGGGTGAGCAGCGCTGTTGCGATCAGGATCTCGATGGCCGTGAACCCATGGAGTGCGGCTCTCGATCTGAGTACGCCTGTGCGCCTGCGTCGATAGTAGGTGAAGCTCATCTTGGAGATAGGAGGCTGAGGACACTGTGCTCGCGAGCGTTCCCGCCCGCGTCCCAGCGGACGCGGACCAGCACTGGTAGAAGCTGGTAGTCGCCGGAGCGGTCGTCGCTATCGATCACGCCGTCACTGTTCAAGTCGCGTGGCATCCCGAGCTCTGGTAGATCAAGATCCTCGCGCAGAATGCCCGTGCCGGAGTCGACAGGGAAGACGATCGAGCCTACGGCGCCGTCAGGGATCCCTGCGAGTGGCTGGAGTCCGTCCACAACGAATGCACCGAGGACTGCACCCGCAATCGGTACAAGCCCTACCGGATCATCGTCCGGGCTCGCATTGTGCAGCGCGAACATGGCCGCCGGGTCCGGGTGCGCCTCGAGCTGCTCAAGGACCCGCCGCGTGGCCTCTGTGGCCACTGCCGTCTCTTGATTGCTACGCTCGACGTCAATCGAGGATGCAAAGAGCCGGACGGCAGACAATGCGCCGATCACGAATACCGACCCTGCGATCATCAGCTCGATGAGTCCAAGCCCACTCTGACGAGCCCGCGCTCCTCGGATGGCAGGTCGCCCCCCCACAAAATTCTCTGCTTCCATAACAGTCTCGCACTCGGACAAAATCGTCCACCCGTGCTGCCCCCCAACACCGACAGATTCGACGGTCGAGCCTTGGGCACAGGAGTCCCATAGAGGAAAACCCTGCTGCGTCTCTGTGCGAGGCAGTGGGAGAAGCACTCCCCTCGCCGGCTGTGACGGATCGAGAATCACCTCCCTAGGCCTGCAAAGTCTGATCATCTCGGCGCGCGGGCAGGCATGCCGCTCCAGGGGCGTCGCTGCTCCGCGAGTTGACGGCGCAGTCTGTCGGCCTGAAGAGCGACCGATCGGCGCGGATCTACCGGCGCCTCGGGTTCCGCGTCATGGCTGCAGGCTGCATCGCCCGCTCCGCGCGGCATTGATAGCCTCACGCGCGGCTCTGTGGCGCCTGCTTACCACTCGTTAATGAAGCCGAGGAAGCCGGCTAAGCGCATGACGCTCAAGACCAGGGATTCGCGCCGCCACCGGCAGCTAGTTCTACTTGGTCAAGGTTGGGATCAGGCACCATGATCGCACCCGAGCAGTTTGGACAGCTCCGCAAGGGCGATCTTGCGCTCTCGATGACGACCGATGCGCAAGGCGTCGACGAGCGCCAGGGCGGCGTAGAGAGAGGCACCTCCGGCGGCTGCCTCCGGCACGGTCTTGTAGAGAGGGGAGATGGATTGTCCCCTCGCTTTGCCCTCGGCAGATGGCCAAACAAGCAAGGACTGCGGCGGGGTCATCACAAGGTCAGCCAAGGGCGGTGCGCAATGGGCCGTCAGGACACCGCGGACCAGTTCGCCAGGTTGGGCGTAGAAGGCGAATGGAACGCCTCCCTCGAGGAATGTGAGAAGTGAGGCGTGGATGGGGGTCGGCTTGGCGTCCCGGCCCCTTGCCCTTGTGAGGAGTCGGGCGTCCGACGCTCGGTGCGTGGCAGCATTGGTTTCGGAGACACTCAGCTTCAGGCGCTCCGCAAGCTCCGGATAGGTCCATTGCTCCGGGAAGTCCAGAAGGGCGAGTTGAAGGGCAACGACCAGATCTTGAGGCTTGAGCACCATGGCTCATATGCTATTCGCGAATAGCGAATGGGGCGTGCTTCTTACCGCCCAATAGAGCGCAAGTGCGGCTCTTGCGGCCCCATTCGCTATTCGCGCATAGCAAGGGGGGGCGCGGTGCTGCGGAGGTGCTCGTACTCAGCGTAGAGCGCGTGTTCGATGCTGCGGACGTCGTCGCCGAATTCAGCATGAAGCCGGCCAAGGAGTTCCTCGGACGGGGACGGTGGAGAACCCGTGGAGAGAGACGCGGCGGCGAGGCGCGCGTGGGCGATTATGGATAGGTCGTGGGTCGATTGGATGCCGACCTGGACGGTCAGCACCTCATAGCCGGCGCGTCGGAGCTCGCGGCCGAGGTCACGGTGGGTGGTGCAGGCGAGAGTCTCGCACCGGCGGTAGAGAGCGCGCCTTTCCAACCAACGAAGAGTCTCGATGCTGTCGATGAAGTCAACCCGGGCCGTTGGCTGCGGCTCAGGGACCGGAGAACCTTCGTGGAGCTGGGTGTACGGCGCTTCAGGGAACGAGCGCGCGTGCAGGGCGATGAGGTGGGTGCTCTTGCCCCGTCCATGGTCCGCGACGAACTGGAGCGCGCGGCGTTCGCCGCGTCTTCCGTCGTTCAGGAACGCAGCCGCGGCTTCGGTCTCTACGCAGGCGGCGTCGGCGCGCTCCTCTCGGGAGAGTTCGCCGAAGGGGTTACGGCAGAGGTGCAGCCGCTCGAAGGCGCTGGCGCGCAGGTGCCTTAGAAGTGGGCCCGTCACGAGCGATGGGTCTTCAGCTCGAAGAGGTCCGGCCTTGCGTAGTGTCCTGTGACGTCGAGATCGAAGCGCCCCATGGCGATGATGGCCGGGTTGATTTCGGCGTAGAGGATGGTGGCTTTGCCGTAGACCGGACCGGCCAGCACCTCGCCGAGGGGGTCGATGATGACGCTCCCGCCGCGGATGAGTGGCGCGTCTCCGGCCTCCTTGCCGTGCATGAACTGGCAGGCGCTGAAGACGAAGGTTCGGCCTTCGATTGCAACGTGGCGCATCGTGGACTGCCAGACGTCGCGGTCGTCGACGGTGGGCGCGCAGTAGAGGTCTACGCCCTGCTCGTACAGGCTCGACCGGTAGAGGGGCATGTAGTTCTCCCAGCAGATCGCGGCGCCGATGGTGCCGATCGGGGTCTTGCAGGCCTCGAGGGTGCTGCCGTCGCCGCGTCCCCACACGCAGCGTTCCAGGGCGGTCGGCACGAGCTTACGGTGCTTGCCGCGCAGGGAACCATCGGCCCCCAGGTAGAGCGCTGTGCAGTAGAGCGTACTCGCGCTTCGCTCGATGACGCCGATGACCACCTCGACGCTGTGCTTCTCGGCGGCTTCGGCCAGCGCTTGCACCTCCGGTCCAGGGACGTCGATCGCGCCGGCGAAGTACTGCGCGAAGGCTTCGCGTCCCTCGAGCGTGCGGCTTCCGAGGGTGATCCCGAAGTCGGCGCCTTTGGGGTAGCCGCCAAGGAACGCCTCAGGGAAGACGATCAGCCGGGCGCCTGATCCGGCGGCCTCCGCGATCAGGGCCACGGCGTGGGCGACCGTCTGAGGCGTGTCATGCAGGACCGGCTCCGCCTGGATGACGGCGGCGCGGAACGTGGCGGAAGAAGGCGTGGTCGGACGGGGGCTCATGGCCAGATGATACGGGCGAATGCAGTGGTTCTCCGCAATGCTCGGGCGGTTCGATAGGCTGCTGGGCATGCGAAACGTGAACTATGCGCTGTCTGTCGTCTCTCTGCTTGCGCTGCTGGCTTCCTATGCGGCTGGGCAAGCGACCTCAAGGGCCCAGGTCGATCCGGGCACGGCGACCACGAGCTTTGAGTCCTGCAGGCCCGGAGCCCTTGGCGAAACGCCGGTGGGGACCCTCACCGCCCTGGAGGGCCGCGTTGAAGTCGTAGGGTCGCATGCGCGAACGGGTTCGCAGAGCCTGCGATTGTTCGGGGGGGAGGCGTCCGCTGTCGAGCTGCTCCTTGCGGTTCCCGCGGAGTCTCCGCTAGAGCTGGGATTCTGGGCCGAGCGCTGGACTGCGCGCGGTCCCTTCCAGTTCACAGTCGAGGCGTTCGTCGGGGACTGGACGCTTGTGCACGATGGAGCGGACGCACTTCGCGTCGGCGCGCGGTTCTTATCGGAAGTGCGCGCGACCGTGCCCACCGGTGCCACGCGGCTGCGCTTTCGGTGCGTGTCGCCTCCTGACACCGGCGTTCTCATCGATGATCTTGAGCTCGTCTCGCCCTCTCCCATGCGGCTTCAGGCCACCCGCGCCGAATACCCTGTGCTGCCGATACTCGTAGGGAACCTTTGGAACCCCGTCGCGCGACTTGATCTCGAGGTCGCGGGCACAGAGGGGGCTCTGGAACTCACCGAAGTGACCGTGTCCATCGACGCAGCAAGTCAGAGTCTCGTGTCGCGCGTGGCTTTGTTTCGCGGTCCGGCGGCGCTGGACTACCGTGATCCGCGCGCGGTTCTAGTGGATGAACAGCGCTTCGGTGGGGCCGCCTCGGTCGAGAATGACGCGATCTCAT
The DNA here is from genome assembly GCA_047635895.1 of Paracoccaceae bacterium. Lineage (GTDB taxonomy): Bacteria > Planctomycetota > UBA1135 > UBA1135 > Saltatorellus. Next base: position 11,347 of record JBLIHL010000117.1, read on the forward strand.
TCGAGGGTCGAGCGGTACTGGGCAGGGGGACGACCAGCTTCTGGGTCGCCGTGGAGCTGGCCGAGGAAGTGAGCCTCGAGCAGAGCGTGACCGTGTCCATCCAGGCGGCCCGGGTCAGCGGCGTTCAGCACATCCCGGACGGTGCGGACGATGTGACCTCGCAGCGGCTTGGGGTGGCGCTACGGAATCCTGGCGACGATGGCAGTCGGGCGTTCCGGATTCCCGGGCTGGTGACGACGAACGAGGGAACGCTGATTGCGGTGTACGACGTTCGCTGGAAAGGATGGGGCGATCTGCCCGGGGACATCGACGTGGGGATGATGCGCAGCACGGATCGCGGCGACACCTGGGAGCCCCAGCGCATCGTGATGGACATGGGCGGCGACGGTGGGCCTGAATCACGGGGCGACGGCGTGGGAGACCCTGCGATCCTCGTGGATAGGCAGACGAACACGATCCATGTGATCGCCACGTGGAGTCATGGCAACCGAGCGTGGAACGGTTCCGGTCCCGGCACGGCACCCGAGGAGACGGGGCAGCTCATGCTCGTCTCAAGTCGCGATGACGGCGTTACCTGGAGCGAACCGCGCAATCTGACGGAGGATGTGAAGCCTCCCGAATGGAGCTACCTTCTCCAGGGGCCGGGTCGCGGGATCACGGCGCACGACGGCACGCTCGTATTTCCAGCCCAGTATCAGCTCTCGCCCGCGGAGGGGCGGATGCCGCACTCCACGGTGCTCTTGAGCCGTGACCGCGGCGTGACGTGGACCGTCGGCGAGGGAGCGAAGGCGAACACGACCGAGGCGGCCGTCGTCGAGACGGTCGACGGGGTCTACATGCTGAACATGCGCGACAACCGCGGCGGCTCCCGTTCGGTCTACACCTCGGAGGATCCCCTCGCAGGCTGGACCGAGCATTCGACGTCCAGGCACGCTCTCCGGGAGCCGGTCTGCATGGCGAGTCTCATTCACGTCGGCCGAGAGATCGATGGTAAGGCCGACGGCCGCCTGATCTTCTCCAATCCTGACGTCGAGCGCGGACCGCGGCGGCGCATGTCGCTGCAGTCATCCGTGGACCACGGGGCGACGTGGCTGCCTGCCACCGTGCGGCTGGACGACGGCGCGTCGGCCGGCTACTCGTGCTTGACGATGATCGACGCCAAGACCGTCGGCATCCTCTACGAGGGCAGTCGCGCGCACATGACGTTTCAGCGCATCCCCCTCACCGAGCTGTTTAGGTGAAGGGAGCGCCGCGGCCTCACGCAGCACGCGATGAAATGAGACGAGAGAACCGATGGTCCGGTGGGGGCCTGGCATCGCGACCCGGTGCCGCGTGCATCGGTTCGTCTCATCACGTGGGGGATGATCTGGCCGATGCTGACGTTCTTCTTGATTGGGCTCCCCGGGCT
>JBLIHL010000118.1:0-12753 GCA_047635895.1 Paracoccaceae bacterium
GATTGTGGTGGTGCTTGTGCTCGGCGGTGGCCTCTTTGATCACCTCAAAGCGGTCGCTGACGGCAGCATCCTGAACACTCCGGACAAAAGTCCTACCGAAATCGAATCCGATCCGAGCGATCGGCGTTCCGGTTCGGCATTCTCTTTGCCTCGAAAGTCAATTGAGGGTCCCCTGGGGACCAGCACTATTGGCCTCGACTCCTCGGTCTCCTCCCCCGTCCACCCTCTTGGCTCCAGCGATACGCTGGAGAGCGCGACGTGAGCATCCTTCGCCCGCTTGTGATGCTGGCCATTCTGGTCGGCTCCTGCTTTCTCGCTAACCGTCATACCGATCACCATCAAGTTCCGATGGTGACTGAGGATGGCGTCGAGCGCGTTGCAGAGCCGAGCTCCATCTTCACGACGCTCTACTACCACGTGATTCCGTCGCCCATGGTGGCGGCGCACGGTGTTGATGCGCACGGTGTTGATGAGGACGGTGCTGATGAGCACGCGGCAATCGGGGACGACGAGGCCGTCGCGCACGCGGATCACGGAGACGCTGGTCATGGACACGCTGAGCCTCTGCTCGCGATCCCGTTCCCGGCCTTCCTGTCCGGCTTCGACGGTGACCCGCACCACGAAGGCACGCAGTTCGTGCTCTACAACCTGCAGATCTTCCAGATCGCAGCGTTGCTCATGATCCTGGTCGCCTTCTCCGGCGTTCCCGCCTACCTGCGTTCGGGCAATGGCGACTATGTGTCCCGCCTGATGGGGGGCTTCGCCCTCTGGCTTCGCGATGACCTCGTGGAGCCCGCCATGGGCAAGGAACTCAGCGCCAAGCTTTTGCCGCTGATGATGTTCCTGTTCTTCTTCATCCTGTTCATGAACGTGATGGGGCTGGCGCCGATGTCGGTCACGCCGACGGCGAGTATCTTCGTCACGGCCGCTCTCGCGCTGATTACCTTCACGCTGATGATTGTCGGCGGGGTGATCGCCCAGGGCCCGGTGAACTTTTTCAAGAACCTGGTGCCCCACGTGCCCGGTTTCCTCTGGCCTTTGATGTTCGCCATTGAAGTCGCCGGCCTTATCATCAAGCCCGTCGCGCTGATGATTCGACTCTTCGCCACGATCACCGGCGGGCACCTCGTCGTGCTGTCGTTCATGGCGCTGATCTTCTTCTTCTGGTCTGCCTTCGGATCGACAGTCGGCACCGCGCTCAGCCCTGTCTGGGTCGGTTTCGCCGTCTTCATCATGATCATCGAGGCCTTTGTGGCGCTCGTGCAGGCCTATATCTTCACCCTCCTCTCTTCGCTGTTCATCGGCGCTGCGGTTCATCCGGAGCACTGATTGGCGACGAGCTGATTTCTACCCTGACCGCGTTCTCGGCAGCACTTCGCTGTCAGGGACGTACCCCATCGACCCAGCCGGTTCCCAAGGAACCATCACGCAACCAGGAAGCCATGATCCTTCCCGTTCAAGAGACCGTAGAAGCCTCCCTTAGCATCGCCAAAGCCGGAGCCGGCATTGGTGCTGGCCTCGCCGCCATCGGCGCTGGTATGGGCATTGGCCGCCTCGGCGGCGCCGCTGCCGAGGGTATTGCACGTCAGCCCGAAGCCGACGCTAAGATTCGCGGCATCGCGATTATCCTCGCGGCCTTCATCGAGGGCGTTTCGCTCTTCGCGGTCGTCGTCACCCTGCTCATCGCTACCGCCTGAGCCGCCGTTTCGGGGCGCAAGGGGTTCCATGGATCGTTAGATCCTTGGGAGCCACCGGCCTCGAATGGCTAGGTCGCAAACGGCCTGGGCCCTGAACCCACTGATCGTGTCCTTCGGGAGATGTAACGTGGCGGATGGGTTCCGGCCGGGGCCAATCGCCTCCCGGAACTCTGTTCCATGGATCGAGCCGCCTCGATTCGACCCAGCCTCCTCAGGCGCCGCATTTTGCAGCGCCTCCCCCCGTACACCTTTCTGATCGGATTCCTTCCGATCGGATCTCTCCGCTGGACCGCCTCCTTCGGACGCTATGCTGACGCACGCGATTCAAGAACGACTCCCGCTCCTCATTGCAGAGGGCAGCTTCAACGTCTTCGACCTGAACGGCGCAGGAAATTTCCTGTGGACGCTCATCATCTTCTTCTTGGCTCTGCCATTGATGTGGAAGATGGTCTTCGGGCCGATCACTCAGGCTCTCATCGAGCGTGATTCAAAGGCCTACGAGGCCATTCACGCCGCTGAAGCAGCGAACGCAGCCGCCGAGCACAACCGTGCCGAGGTCGAACTCGCCCTTGGCAACGCCAACGCCGAGGCTAAGAAGACGATTCAGGCCGCGACTGCGCGCGCCGAGGCCCGCGAGCGCGACATCCTGGAGTCGGCCAAGAAAGAGGCTGACGCAATGGTGGCCCAGGCCCGCACCCAGATCCAAGGTGAGCGCGACAAAGCGCTTGCTGAGATCCGTGGTGAGGTCGTTGGTCTCACGATGATGGCCGCGACCCAGGTCCTTGGCCGCTCGGTCGGAAGCGAAGACGATCGTCGTCTCGCCCAGGACATCGTCGGAGCTAACTGATGGCCGCTCCCGTCACCAGGCGCTGCGATCCTGTCACCAGGCGCTGGGCGGAAGCCCTCTACGAGGTTGCCGTGAAGGCGGACGCCGTAGAGGATGTCCGACGCGACGCCGAACGCCTCTCCGCCGAGGTGAGTCCGCCCAAAGTGGCGGCTTACTTCTTTGGAAGCAGCGTCAGCCAGGAGGATCGGATCGCAAAATTTGAGCCCCTTCTGAATGAGCTTCACCCGAAGACCCAGAGCTTCGTTCGTCTGCTCTTTGAGCGCAGGCGCCAGGACGTCCTGACGGGCATCGGTCAGGCCTTCAAAGAGAAGGTCTACGCCGAAACCGGCCGGGTCGAGGGCGTCTGCGAAGTCGTCCGCGAACTCTCCGATGAGGACCTCAAGGCCCTCGAAGTGTCGGTGGGGAAGCGCCTCGGTAAGACCGTCGTGCTGAGCCAGCGCACCGCCCCTGAACTGATTGGAGGCGTCCGTGTGATCGTTGGCGCCCGCCTGTTCGACGCGTCCGTGAAAGGCCGCCTCGAGACTCTTCGCGAACGACTGATGTCGTCGCCGCTGCCGAGCTGAGAGGTCTTGCTTCGCCGGAATCATCCGGCGCGGCGACTGACCTTCTTCAGCCTCAAACCACCCGAACATTAGCCCCTCTTCCTTCACCGGAACTCGCCCGACTCCTTTCTCGGGCCCTTTGAACCATGGACCTCCGACCCGCCGAAGTGACCTCCATCCTCGAAAAGGAAATCGAGGGATTCAGCCAGGACAGCGGCATGCAGAGCGTTGGCACCGTGCTGAGCGTCGGTGACGGCGTTGCACGCGTGTACGGCCTCGACGACTGCGTCATGAACGAGCTCCTTGAGTTTGGGGACGGCGTTCGCGGCGTAGCCCTGAACCTTGAGGAAGACAACGTGGGCTGCGTTCTCCTGGGCTCGGCCACCAAGGTCAAGGAAGGCCAGCAGGTGAAGGGCACCGGTCGCATCATCTCGGTGCCGACCGGCAAGCAGCTCCTTGGCCGCGTGGTCAACGCACTCGGCGACCCGGTCGACGGCAAGGGCCCCCTTGGCACGACCGAGGACGACCTCCGTCCGATCGACCAGCCTGCCCCCTCGGTGGTGGAACGTCAGCCGGTGGACACCCCGATGCAGACGGGCATCAAGGCTATCGACGCCATGATCCCGATCGGTCGCGGCCAGCGCGAGCTCATCATCGGTGACCGCCAGACGGGTAAGACCGCTCTGCTCATCGACACGATCCTCTCGCAGAGGACCACGGGCGGCGGCGACCCCGACGACCCCAACCAGGTCATCTGCATCTACGTCGCCGTGGGTCTGAAGCAGTCCACGGTCGTTGACCTCGTGAAGCGCCTCGAGACCGAGGGCGCGATGAAGTACACGATCGTCGTCAGCGCGTCGGCCATCGATGAGGCCTCGATGCAGTACCTCAGCTGCTACGCCGGCTGCGCGATGGGCGAGCGCTTCCGCGACGAAGGTCGCGACGTCGTCATCTTCTACGATGACCTTTACAAGCAGGCGCTCGCGTACCGTCAGGTCATGCTGCTTCTGCGTCGTCCGCCGGGCCGCGAGGCCTTCCCGGGTGACGTGTTCAACCTGCACAGCCGTCTGCTGGAGCGCGCCGCGCGCCTTTCGGACGAAGCGCCGAAGATCAACCCGCGCTACAAGGCGGGCGGTGGTTCGCTGACGGCCCTCCCTGTCGTTGAGACCCAGGAAGGCGACGTTTCGGCGTACATCCCGACCAACGTGATCTCGATCACCGACGGTCAGATCTTCCTCGAGGGCAGCCTGTTCAACGCAGGTATCCGTCCCGCGGTGAACGCCGGCATCTCGGTGTCGCGCGTGGGTGGTGCGGCGCAGATCCCGCCGATGAAGAAGACCGCTGGTTCGCTTCGTCTGGACCTTGCCCAGTACCGCGAGCTCCAGGCGTTCGCTCAGTTCGGCTCGGACCTCGACGCGGCTACGCAGCGCAAGCTGACCCGCGGCGAGCGTCTCGTTGAGATCCTCAAGCAGCACCAGTACGCACCGGTGGAAGTGGCCGACCAGGTCATGATCATCTTCGCCGGTACCTCTGGCGCACTTGACTCGATCCCCGTCACGGACGTCCGCGAGTTCGAGAAGCAGTACCTCGCGTACATGCACGACACGCATCCGGAGGCCGCCGAGGCCATCCGCAGTGCAAAGAAGGACATCCCGGACGAAGTCAAGGCCCAGCTCAAAGCTGCCGCCGACGTCATCAAGAAGCAGATGGGCGCGTGATCGTGCCGCGGGCGGGTCAGCCATTCGGCTGACCACCTGCTCCACGAATCATCGACCCGTTGAACTACCTAATCTGCGAACGATATGGCTGGAATCAAGGAACTGCGCGTACGGATCAAATCCGTAGGCAACATCAAGCAGATCACGCGCGCAATGGAGATGGTCGCCTCGACCAAGCTCCGACGCTTTCAGGACCGGGCGATTGCGTCCCGGCCCTATAGCCAGGAGATCGCGGGTCTTGTGCAACGACTTTCGTCGATGCTGGGTGACGACGTGGCCGACCAGCCACTGTTCAACCCCGGCAAGGGCGAGCGTTCGCTGGTCCTGCTGATCACCTCGGACCGCGGTCTCTGCGGCGCGTACAACACGGCGCTCTTCCGTGAGATGGAGCAGTGGTTTAACAGCCGTGAGGGCCAGGGCTTTTCACGAGAGACCACGGACTTCTTTGTCTACGGCCGCAAAGGTGCCCACTACCTTTCGGCTCGCGGCTACGCGGTCAAGCGGTTCATCACCGATCCTCCCATGGAGGAGGTCGACTACCGCACCGCGGCCCTGACGGGTCGCATGCTGGTCGACGAGTTCGAATCCGGTGAGTACAAGGACGTGCACGTCATGTTCACCGCCTTCGAATCGATGGTGAAGTACCTGCCCCAGATCGTGCCTTTCCTGCCCCTGACCCCGGATTCCCTCGGGAACAAGGGCGGGTCAGGTGAAGGAGCCGGAGCTGGAAACAGCGACGATGCCATCATGGAGCCGGACGCCGAGACGATCTTTGAGTCGCTCGTGCCGCGCTACCTCGAGATCATGATCTACAACTCGCTGCTTGAGTCCTTGACCAGCGAATACGCGAGCCGAAGGTTCGCGATGAAGAACGCGACGGATGCCGCTACTGACATGCAGAAAGAGCTGAAGAGCATCTACAACCGCAAGCGCCAAGAGAACATCACCAAAGAGCTGCTCGACATCGTCGGCGCTACCGAGGCCATGAACTAAGGGCTCGCCCTTTTTCGTTCTCTTCCTTCCTCCCGAACAAAACAACGCCCCTTACCCCAGCGCCTCTTCCATGGAGGCACTCCAATCCCATGAGCACGGCAACTGCGTCTTCAGCTAACCAGACCAAGGGCAAGATCTCTCAGATCTTCGGCCCCGTCGTCGACGTCCGCTTCCCGTCGGGTCACCTGCCCGCGATCTACAACTCGATCACGGTGACGAACGAGGCCCGCGAGATCGACCTCGTGCTCGAGGTGGCCCAACACCTCGGCAACGACGTCGTCCGCTGCGTCGCCATGGCGTCGACCGACGGTTGTAGCCGCGGTATGGATGCCTACGACACCGGCGCACCGATCATGGTGCCCGTGGGCGATCGCACGAAGGGTCGTATCTTCAACCTGCTGGGTACCCCGCTCGACACCGTCGCCCGCGGCGGCATCGAGGACGGCGTCCGCTGGCCGATTCACCGCGACGCGCCGAAGTTCGACGAGCAGGAAGCCGTTTCTGAGCTCTTCGAAACGGGCATCAAGGTCGTCGACCTTCTTTGCCCCTTCGCTAAGGGTGGCAAGATTGGCCTCTTCGGCGGCGCAGGCGTCGGCAAGACCGTTCTGATCCAGGAGCTGATCCGGATCACCGCGGTCGAGAAAGGCGGCTTCTCGGTGTTCGCTGGCGTGGGGGAGCGTACCCGTGAGGGCAACGACCTCTGGCTTGAGATGTCCGAGGCCAAGTACAGCCTTCCGGACGGGGGCGAGGCGTCGGTGATCGACAACGCCGTGCTCGTATTCGGCCAGATGAACGAGCCCCCCGGAGCTCGTCTCCGCGTCGCGCTGACCGGCCTCACGATGGCCGAGTACTTCCGCGAGGAGAAAGGACAGGACGTGCTCCTGTTCGTCGACAACATTTTCCGCTTCGTGCAGGCCGGTTCCGAGGTGTCAGCACTTCTGGGCCGCATGCCCTCCGCGGTGGGTTACCAGCCGACCATGGCGTCCGAGATGGGTGCTCTTCAGGAGCGCATCACGACGACGAAGGATGGTTCGGTGACCTCGATGCAGGCCGTGTACGTCCCCGCGGACGACATCACCGACCCGGCACCCGTGGCGACGTTCGCCCACCTGGACTCGACGATTATTCTCGACCGCGCAATCTCGGAGCTGGGCATCTACCCGGCCGTTGACCCGCTGAAGTCGACGTCCCGCATGCTCGACCCGCAGGTCGTGGGTGAGGAGCACTACAACACGGCCCGTCAGGTGCAGCAGACCCTTCAGCGCTATGCCGACCTGAAGGACATCATCGCGATCCTCGGTATCGAGGAGCTTTCTGACGACGACAAGAGCGTCGTCAGCCGCGCGCGCCGGATCCAAAAGTTCCTGTCCCAGCCGTTCTTCGTGGCCGAGCAGTTCACCGGCATGCAGGGTGTGTTCGTTCCCCGTGAGGACACCGTCCGCTCGTTCCGCGAGATCCTTGATGGCAAGCATGACGCTCTGCCCGAAGACGCCTTCTACATGGTCTCCGGCATCGATGCCGCGATCGAGAAGGCTGAGAAGATGAAGTCTGAGGACTGATTCGACCTTTCCACGTCACGATACGAGCTCTCCTCGAGTCCAAGAAGCAACGACCGATTCCATGTCCGGCACTCTCTCCATCCGCGTGATTACGCCCGATCGCATCCTTCTGGATACGACGTGCGCAACCGTCAGCTTTCCCACGGTCGACGGTAGCGTCGGCATTCTTTCGGGTCACGCCCCGATGGTGGCGGCGATCGGCGTGGGCGAACTCGCCTACAAGTCGGACGCCGGCGGCCCTGCCGGCAGCGGGGACTCCGTTTTCGTGGCCGGCGGCTTCGCCGAGGTGCGCGACAACGTCGTTCGCATCGTGACGGACACCTCGGAGCCTGCCTCCGAGATCGACGTGGAGCGCGCCGTCAAGGCCGCCGAGCGTGCACGTCGTCGCCTCGCCGAGTTCGAGTCGAACGAGGGCGAGAAGTTCGACGTGCTCCGTGCCCGCGCCTCCCTGACTCGCGCGCTCATGCGCGAGCTGGTCGCGAAGAAACGTAGATAGACGGTTCGACAATCCCTGTGACGGAAACCCAACCAGGCCCCATGACGGCAACCCAAGTAGGTGCCAGCTGGCGCCGAACGCATAACTGCGGAGAGCTCCGCGAAGACCACGATGGCGCTGAGGTGACTCTCAACGGGTGGGTTCAGCAGCGTCGTAATCTCGGCGGCATCTACTTCATCGACCTTCGAGATCGCTACGGCGTGACCCAAGTCGTGCTGCCGGAGGACCTCGAGGCCGAGGTCAAGCTGGCTCGCGAAGACTGCATTGCGGTCACCGGAGTCGTCGCGAAGCGCGAGGCTCCGAATGATCGGATGCCCACCGGTCAGATCGAGCTGCGCGCGGCGACGGTCGAGAAGCTTTCGAGCTCCAAGACGCCGCCGTTCGAGATCGAGGAGAAGCTGGATACGGCGGTCGAACTTCGACTGCAGTACCGTTACCTCGACCTGCGTCGTCCGGACATGCAGCGTGGACTCATGCACCGCAGCCGATTCATCGGCGCGATGCGCAACGCGTTTCTCAAGCGCGAGTTTGCCGAGGTGGAGACACCCATTCTTACGAAGGCGACGCCGGAAGGTGCGCGCGACTACCTCGTGCCGAGCCGCGTGCATGGGGGCAAGTTCTACGCGCTGCCCCAGAGTCCGCAGATTTTCAAGCAGCTCCTGATGGTGTCGGGCATGGACCGGTACTTCCAGGTCGCTCGTTGCTTCCGTGACGAGGACCTGCGAGCCGATCGCCAGCCTGAGTTCACTCAGCTCGACATGGAGATGTCCTTCGTCGAAGAAGAAGACATCTTCGCGGCCTGGGAGGGCGTGCTCTCCGAGACGTTCCGCGACTCCATGGGCACTGAGATCCCAACGCCGTTCCCGCGCATGACCTGGCGCGAAGCGATGGAGCGTTTTGGCTCGGACAAGCCGGATACACGCTTCGGCATGGAGCTCATCGATGCCCGCCCCTGGGTGCCTCACTCAGGCTTCGGCGTCTTCGAGTCGATCGTCGAGGGCGGCGGCTCCGTCATGGGCCTAACCGTCAAGGGCGGCTCCACGGCCATCAGCCGCGGGAACATCAAGAAGCTCGAGGAGGTCGTCAAGACCTACGGCGGCAAGGGCATGGCCTGGTGGAAGCCCGGCCTCGAGGGCGGCGCAGCTGGCTCGATCGTCAAGTTCTGCCAGGGTGAGTCCGGCGACAAACTGAAGGAAGTGATGGGGGCCGAGGACGGAGACCTGCTCGTCTTCGTCGCCGACCAGGAACCCGTCTGCTGGAAGGCTCTCGGCGCGCTCCGCCTGCACCTCGCCAAGACGCTGGGCATGATCCCAGAGCTCGACGACGCGGACAAGGGCGGCACGGGTCCGTGGAACTTCCTCTGGGTCACGCACTTCCCGATGTTCGAGTGGGACGCGGAGCCCGCCGACGGCGGCAAGCCCCGCTATGTGTCCCAGCACCACCCGTTCACGGCCCCGGACGACTGGGAGCTGGCCGGTGACCCCGCAGAGCTGGGAAGCCGCGCCTACGACCTCGTGCTGAACGGCTGGGAGCTCGGGTCCGGGTCCATCCGGATCCACCGCCAGGACACCCAGGCCAAGGTTTTTGACCTTCTGGGCCTTGCTGAAGAGGAGATCCAGCAGAAGTTTGGCTTCCTGCTCGAAGCGCTTTCCTATGGTCCTCCGCCCCACGGAGGCTTTGCGATCGGGCTGGACCGGATCGTCGCATTGACGCTTGGCATGGAGTCGATCCGCGACGTCGTGGCCTTCCCGAAGACGACCGCTGCCGCCGATCTCATGTGTGAGGCCCCCTCGACGGTGGACCCGCATCAGATGAAGGAGCTCTTCATCCAGCACGCAGGCCTGCGCGAAGATCCACTTCCTGCGAAGGAAGACGGCTCAAAGAGCTAATCACATCTGGGCGAATTGGCCGATTCGTCCTATCGTTCATACAACAGACCGGTTCCTGCCGTCCGCCGCCGTGGTGGGCCAGGGCCATCCCGCAACCCAAAGAGAAACCACTTGGCTGTCCAGAACTTCCGACGCAACCGACGAATCCGTGTTCCCGAGGTCCGATTGATCGACGAGAACGGTGATCAGGCCGGCGTCGTCCAGACCAAAGACGCGCTCCAGCGCGCCGTGAACGCAGGACTCGATCTCGTCGAAGTCGCCCCGACTGCACGCCCGCCCGTGTGCAAGATTCTTGACTGGGGTAAGTTCAACTACGAGCAGAGCAAGAAGAACAAGAAGGACAGGAGCGGGACGAAGACGAAGTCCGGCCTCAAGGAGCTTCGCGTTCGCCCTGCTATCTCGGGTCACGACCTTTCCTATCGCCTGACGGACGGCCGGAAGTTCCTCGACGAGGGACACAAGGTCCTCTGCGTCTGCATCTTCAAGGGGCGTCAGATGGCGCACCCTGAGCATGGCTATGACGTAATGCGTCAGGTCTCGGCGGAGCTGGTGGACATCTCGAAGGTTGAGATGCCCGCGAAGATGCAGGGTCGTCGTATGACGATGCTGCTGAGCCCGCTGCCCCTGGCCCAGCGCCGTGCGGCCGCCAAGGAGCGCGCCCAGAAGGCCCAGGACGCCGAGATCGCGCGCGAGCGCGGCGAAGACGTTCCTACGGAATAAACATCGAGCTAACAGAGCTAGGCTTCAGCGTGATCGAACAATCATGTGAGCCAACAAGCTGATGCTTGTCATTGCACACGGTCCGGAGTCTCCTATGAGGCCCCGGACCGTTTTCTCATTCCCGGGCAATCTTGCACCGCTGGAACCCCTAACACCCACACCTCATGCGCTGTCTCTTCTACTCGATCGCCTCGATCCTCCTGCTCTCGCTGGCCGTCGCCATGCCCGCCAAGGCACTGTCGGTCATGGCGCCTGACGCCGTGAACACGGAATGCCCGGTCTCCGGCCAGCCCGTCAAGGCAGGCGTGGAAGTCGAAACCAAAGCCGGCAACATCGGCGTTTGCTGCGGCAAGTGCAAGACCGCCGTTGAGGCCTGGAGCGACGAGAAGAAGGCGACCTTCGTCGCCAACTTCGTCGGCCAGACGGATGACAAAAAGACGGACGCGGTGGAAGCAGCGACGTGGGACGGTGACCCGTATCTCCTGACCACGTGCGCCGCTTCCGGCCGCCCGATCGACGTCAAGGGCACGCCGACGACCAAGGTCATCGAAGGCCGCGAGCTGAAGTTCTGCTGTGGTGGCTGCGCCGCTGCAGTCGAGAAGGACCCGGCCAAGTGGCTCGGTAAGGTCGACAAGGCACAGATCGCAGCGCAGGCTCCGATCTACCCGACCGAGACCTGCTGCATCAGCGGTGAGCCGCTGATGGAGAAGAACGCCGAAGGCGTGATGGAGTACATCGGCACGGACGTGATCGTGAAGAACCGTCTGTTCCGCGTCTGCTGCAAGATGTGCGCCAAGAAGATCATGGAGTCGCCGGAGGCGAGCGCTCTCATGCTCAACGCAGCGGTCGTCAAAGCTCAGGGTGCGGCCTACGCGCTGGAAGCCTGCGTCCTGAACGACAAGGGCGACATCACGAAGGAGTCCGCGAAGACCTTCGTGATCGGTGGCCGTCTGATGAAGACGTGCTGCGGCGGCTGCGAGGCGAAGGTGCGGGCTAACCCCACCGAGTACGTTGCCAAGGTGGATACTGCTCTCGCTGCCAAGCGCGAGAAGGCCGCCGCCGCGAAGTAGCGGTCAGCGCGCGAAGACGCAGTACATGACGCCGTCCAGCGGGAACGGCGCGTCCCGGGGGAGATTGCCCCCGATCGCGACCGCTCCCGGCTCGAAGATGCGCTCATAGACATCAAGGATCCGCGGGGAAGCCAGGCTTCCCCGCGGATCCTCGACGTTCAGGGTCGCGCCGGTCGCAGTCCAACCAGCCAGCCATGCGGGCAATCCAAGGGCTGTCGTATCGTGGGCGACGGTGATCGTGGCGCGCTGACTCACGTCGAACCGGAGAAAGTGCTCGGACGCGGCGCTGCTCCTGACGTCACTCACCGCCGTCGATACGATGCGCGCGCCTAGGAGGGAGCTCGGGAGCGTCAGGATCGCCGCTTCGTTGCCGAGCCATGGCTTGGCGCCTGCGCTGGCCTCGGTGGCCGCCAGCCCCACGGGCGCGCCCGACGCGCAGCGGACGTTGCGGAGCCCGAGCGACTGCCATTCGTCGATGATCAGCTCCGCGCCCGCGATGGCCTGCTCGTGACCGCCAGAATAGAAGAGGTAGGCGGTTCCGTCGACGTCAAAGAAAACGTGCGGGTCGAGCGTGCGAGGCCCGGGCTGGCGCTCGTAGGGCTCGGTGGGGCGAAGCACCTCGCGCGGCGTGGAGAGCGTCCAGCCGCTCCAGTCAGCCCCGAGTCCAGGGCGCGCCGGGTCGGCGAGGTGGATGGTCCGGAGTCGAATCCTCTCGGGATTCTCAGCCTTCCGCGAGTAGAACACGAAGAGCTCGTCGTTCCACGGAACGCAGGCGTAATGCCGGACCCGAGTATCGAACAGGGTGGGGCCGCTCTCGAAGTTGGTGAAGCCGTCGCGCGATCGAGTGAAGGGACCGAGGCGCCCCGGCGTGTAGGCGAATCCGCGGTGCCAGAAGACGCGGAAGTAGGGCTCGCCCAGGTCTTCGTTGGAGGCGACCTTGAAGTGGGTCGCATCGGTCGACGTGGCGACGAATGTGCGCTGGTCGAACTGCCCGCCGTCCACGGGGCCATGGAAGTACATCACAAGGCGCTGCCTGGCCTCGTCCACGTGGACGTCGGGGGAGGCGATATGGTCCTCGATCAGGCCCTCGACGTCTTCCAAGCCGAGCACACCGACGCCGGGCGCATGAACGGTCCAGGGGCCCCGGACGTCGTCGGCGAAGGCCACGCGCAGGTGTCCGCCCTTGTGATGGGCAAAGTACATGGCGTACAGCCCGGGCGCG
>JBLIHL010000119.1:0-12699 GCA_047635895.1 Paracoccaceae bacterium
CGCTGCCGTCGGCGCGCAGCGCTCGACGCGTGGGCTGTGTCCAGCCCAGAGACGACCCGTGCCCCGCCGCGCAGCTGCCGCCCTGTACCTGGTAACCCGATACCGACGACAGCAGCACTGAAGTCTCAGCCCACGCGTCGGGCGCTGGCGCGCCGACGGCAGGCAGGTCCGTCGCGGGCAGGTCCGTCGCGGGCAGGTCGGCATCGGACACGACGCCGCCCACGCGTCGAGCGCTGCGCGCCGACGGCAGCGGGTCGGTCGCGGGAAGTCGGTACCGGGCAGGTCGGTACCCGTCACGGCCGCTACCAAGGCAGTGAATGCCGAACCGCCTGATTGCTGAGACACCGCGCTGTATTTATGCGCCCATCGCCTGACGGCGCTGGAGCGATTATGTCCCTGTGCGCTCGCCGCGCAGGCGTCCTCGCCGGACGGGCGTGCTGCCGCACGGGCCTCCACGCCGGAGGGGCCTCCTCGCCGGAGGGGCCGCGAGGGCGAGCCTCGCGCCGGGCCGCACGAGCCCTACGGGGCACGCGCTATGGCCCGGGCGTCCTGTGGACGCGTGGGGGACGGCTCCAGGCTAGTCGCCGAGACACGAAACACCGGACCCAACACTCGCCCATGCGGCCGAGCGGCCCCGCAGACTACAGTCCGAGGAACACCGTCGACAGGAACGTCCCGATCGGCGCCGCCTCACGCTGCTCTTCCAGGCTGCCCGTCAGAACGCGGATGGCCCGGGTGAGCTCGTTCACAATATCATCATCGTGGATGAGCTTGCCGAGAGTGCCCTTCTGACCGCGGATGGCGGCCGAGGCATCCGCGAGGTCCGCCGTGAAATCGCGGACGTTGTCGTAGATCTCCGAGTCGCTAATGAGCTTGCCCAGCGTCCCGTTGGGGTTGCTGAAGCTCTTCACCATTGCCTGAATATCGTCCGCGATAGAACCATCATTGAGCAGACGTGAGATCGTGCCGTCACCGGTATCGATCTTGGCGGTCGCTGACTCGATGGATTTCAGGGTGCTCTTGACGCTCTGCGTGATCTCCTCGTCATAGACGAGAGCGGCCACGATGCCCTTGCCCTCGCGGGCATCCTTGACCAAGGTTCGCGCGTCGGCGAGGAAGTCGTCGAGGCCCCGGACGAACGTTGACATGTCGTCGTAGAGCTTCGTGTCGTAGATGAGCTTGCCGATCGTGCCCTGACCACCTCGCAGCTCCTCCGTGAGCGCCGTGACGTTGTCGAAGGTCGACTTGATCGCTTCAATCGCGTTAGAAAGGTTGTTGGCGGTATCCTCATCATTGAGCAGCTTGCCGAACGTTCCGGTCTTGCCCTGAAGCGTGTCGACGACCACGCCAATACCCGCAATCGCCTTGCGGAGAGGCTCTCGGTTCTCCTCGACCACGGCGCCAAGCGCCGCGAGGACGTCGGGCGCGGCGCCCGCCATCAGGTTGCGGTCCGGATCGATGGTCCCTGACTCGCGCGTGCCCGGATCGATCCCGAGCTGGACTCCACCCAGCACCGACGCCGACTCGATGGTCACCGTGTGATCGCCGTACAGCGTGATGGGCTCATCGAGGGTGACGTCGATGCGCACGCGCTCGACGCGCGGGCGGTCGAGGTTGGGGACCACCGACTCGACCTTGCCCCAGCGAACGCCCGCGTAGAGCACGGGCGAGCCCCTGCGGAGGCCGCGCGCGTCCTCCGCGTACGCAACGATCGTCTGCTGGTCCTTGAACAGCGAGAAGTCCGTTTTGAAAAGAGTGAAGTAAGACAGGATCCCGGTCGCCGTGAGGAACAGGAGTCCGAGGAGGAGGTGGCGTCGTGGTGTCATGGTTTCGCGGCTCAAGCTTTCGCTTCAGCGGGCTGCCCTCAGGCGTTGCGGGCTTCGGGCCCGAGGAACTCGACGAGCTGGGGGTGGGTGGGGCGCAGGAAGTCGTCCGTCTTCTCGTGGACAAGCGCTTTGCCGCCGTAGAGGAAGACCACCTCATCACAGACGGTCTCAATGCACTCGAGCCGGTGCTCGACGACGAGCGCCGTCGCATGATGCTCATCGGCGATCTCTCGCATCAGCTCGTTGATCGAGCGAGCGATCTGGGGGTCGAGCCCGGCGTTGGGCTCGTCGTACAGAATAATGTCCGGGTCGGTGATGAGCGCTCGGGCGAGCCCAACGCGCTTCTTCATGCCGCCCGAAATCTCGGAGGGCAGCTTCTCGCCTGCATCTGGGATATGGACCATCTTCAGCTTCTCAGCAATCAGATCCTCGATCTCAGACTTGGAGAGGCTGGTGTTCTCTTGGAGCGGCAGCGCGAGGTTCTCTGCGATCGTGAGCCAGTTGATGAGCGCGCCTTCCTGGAAGACGTAGCCCATGCGCTTGCGGAGGTCTGCGAGCTCACGCTTCGACAGGTCCGGGACGTTGCGCCCCTCGACCTCGACGGTTCCGCTGTCAGGCTGCAGCAGACCGATCACGTGACGCAGAGTCACGGACTTGCCGGTACCCGAGCCGCCCATGATGCCCAGCACCTGGCCGCGCGGGACCTCGAACGAAACGCCCTTGAGAATGTGGTGCTGCCCGAACGACTTATGGACGTCCTTGAACCGAATGATGATGTCATCGGAGGGGCTCTTGTGATCCGTCATCGGTAGAGGAAGAAGGTGAGGAAGTAGTTCGCCACGATGACGGCGATGATCGAATCGCGGACCGCGCGGCTCGTGGCGCGGCCGACGCCGAGGGCGCCACCGCGTGCCTCAAGGCCTGATGCACAGGAGATCACGGCGATGATGGCGCCGAAGACGATGGACTTGAGGAGGCCGGAGAAGACGTCCATGGGGACGGGGATCACGCCGCCCTGCTCCTGGAGCGCTTCGATCGCCGTCGTCGTGAACTGGGACCAGCCCACGCCAAGCTGGCTCGTCGCCACGAACCCGCCGCCGAAGATGCCGATCGTGTCGCAGAGCACGGTCAGTACGGGCGCGATGATCATGAGTGCCGCGATGCGTGGCAGCACGAGGAACGAAACCTTGTCCACCGACATCACGTCGAGAGCCGCGAGTTCGTCTGACACGGACATCGTGCCGAGCTCGGCGGCGAGCGCGCTGCCGGTCGTCGCGGCGAGCACGATCGCCGTGATGAAGGGGCCCATCTCGCGCGTCATGCTGGCCGCTACGATCGTGCCGATCTGGCCCTCCTGTCCAAAGCGAGCCAGCTCGATGCCCGTCTGCAGGGACACGATCATGCCCATGAAGAGGCCGACGAGCAGGACGACGTGCAGGTTCTGGATGCCCGACTGGTAGAGCTGCTCAAAGAACCAGCGCAGGCGCTTCGGCAGGTGGTGGACCCGAACGAGCGCGGCCCACGCGAGATCCATGCGTGACCCGAGGTTAGCGACGGCGGCGCGGAAGCGCTCCGTCTGCCACAGCACATAGAACACGCCAATCGTAAATGCGATGGGCAGTGCGTCCGGCAGCCACGCGGGGGCCCAGTCCGGAAGCGCTGCTTCCTGGGCCCGGGCGGCGGTGGAAATGAGGGCGGCTGGGATCATGGCTGGGCGGCGAGCTGGCCCGTTAGGCTGGTCGCAGGAGGCATGGAGGACGGCGTGCGCGCGATAGGCCAGCCCGGTCCCGGGAAGGCGGGGGGGAGGAGCGTGAACCCACCGCCCTCGACGGAGCGGTAGCGGACGAGCCCGAAGAGCCACGAGCGCTCGTGGGCGCGGCGCCCTGCGCGGTCGTAGTCGCGGGCGGACCAGAGCACAGAAAGTGTCCGGCGATCCTCGTCGCGATCCTTCTCGTGACGCCACAGTCCCAGCCAAGAACGGCTGCGCAGCGTGTCGCCGCGCTCCTTCGAGGTGTAGAGCTCCCAGAGCCAGGAGTAGTGCTCGTCGATGAAGCGGAGCTCCTGGAACGGGTTCAGATCCACCACGGTGAAGTCGCGCTGCAGGCGCTGGTCTCCGTTGTGGATGGAGCGCACCTTGCCGAGCGGCCAAACCTTGCGGAAGCGCTCGGTGCCGATGGGGCGGCCCTGCTCCTCTCCCTCGTGGGCGATTTCATTCTCCGTGCGAACGCGGGTGGAGCTGCGCCAGAAGGGAAGGACCAGGGTCGCGTCCTTCGTTCCGTCCGGGTACTCCTCGTGTCGGCGGTTGAAAATCGGCCAGCCGAGCCAGCGTGACATCATTCCGTCGCCTTGGTAGTACGAAAAGAACGGCCACACGCGCTTGCGCACGGCGCGCTCTGGATCGCCGCCCTGGAAGCGGACGAGCGGCCACGGCCCGTCCCAGGCCCAAAAACCGGTCTCGGGGTCGCTCGTGAAGCCAAACAATGGCCAGAGAGCGGTGGTTTGCGTGGCGGGGCCGCGCTTGGATCGGCCGATCAAGGGCCAGAGGAACCAGGATTTCTGCTGCTGGTCCTCCGGGAACTGGAGCCCGTTGTGCTGCCAGTGGAAGAACGGCCAGAGGAAGAACTTGCGGTCGTAGCGACCCTTCCAGCGGTTCACGCCGAAGAACGGCCAGAAGCGGAACGCCTTGCCGCCCGTGCCCCGTGAGTACGAGAAAATCGGGAACAAGAAGTGATCCGTCGTCCGGCCGTAGCGCTCGAGGCGCATCCAGAACGGGAAGAACGCGAAGGTGCCACGGTCGAGGCTGAGGAATTTCTCCACGACGCCGAAGAATGGGAAGAACGCACGCTGCGTTCGACCGTCTTCGAACGCTGCCCAGTAAAGGCCAGGAAGCACGAGGAGCGACCAGTCCTTGAATCCGCTCGGCTCGAGCTGGGTGACGTAGCGGGCAATCGGGATGAACTGGGCGACCCGGCCTCCGCGCTCCGAGTCCTCGTCGATGAACCCGAGTGGGGGCAGGAACCAGGTGAAGCGGTCACCGACCGCATCAAATTGGTTGGAGAGAATGGGGCGCACGGCCCAGTAGCTGCGCCTGCCGGTGCCCGGGTCACTGCGCGCTAGCAGCGCGCCCCCGAGAGCTTCGATCTCCGGGACGCCGCCCGCCGCGGAGTGCGAGGAGTAGAGGGGCGACAGGACTCGTTCGGAGTCGGCGCCCGCGCACCCCGCGGTCAGGGCTACCAGCAGGCCCACCAGCAGTGACGCCAGCGGCGCTAACACGGAGGTCCTCCGGCTCGCTGGGCGTGAGCATCGGCTGGCCGTGGCGCGGCCACCGGAGCGGGCCTGCGCGCTGCGGGCGATGGGGTGAGAGGCAGGAGCGTGCACGGATGAGGAGAGGGCTACCGGGCGGAGGGCGGAGAGCGATCTGCGAACGGGTCGGATCGTCGCTTTCTGGAGGGGCAGAATCAACGCACGAGGCGCGAAGCCACACGGAATTAGGCGCTGCGAAGGCCATTCGGTGTCTTTCGGCAAATCCGGAGATTCCCTACACATAACTCGGCTGGCGCTTGACGGAGTCGTCCACATGGGCATGGTTGGCCGGATGAGCACCCCACGCCCGACGATCCTCTCCGGTATCCAGCCCAGCGGCCTGCCGCACCTGGGCAACTACTTCGGCGCCATTCGTCAACACGTCGATTCGCTTGCCGAGCCCGGGGATCACTTCTTCTTCATTGCGAATTACCACGCGCTGACGACGATCAAGGACGCCGACTCCCTGCGAAACAACGTCAGGGACATCGCTGCGACCTATTTCGCCCTGGGCATGGACCCCGAGCGAGCCAGCTTCTTTCGCCAATCGGACGTGCCCGAGGTGACCGAGATCAGCTGGCTCCTGGCCAGCTGCACGGGGATGGGGCTGCTAGAGCGTGCCCACTCCTACAAGGACAAGATCGCGAACGGCATCAAGCCGTCGGTGGGGCTCTTCACGTACCCAATCCTGATGGCGGCGGACATCCTCGCCTACGACTCAACCGTGGTGCCGGTCGGCAAGGACCAGATTCAGCACGTGGAGATGACGCAGGACATGGCTACCCACTTCAATGCGCGCTTTGGAGAGGTCTTTGTGCGCCCGGAAGCTCGGATTCCGGAGCGGGCAGATATGGCCAAGGTGCCGGGTCTAGACGGCCAGAAGATGTCGAAGTCCTACGGCAACGATCTTTGGGTCTTCGAGGAGGGCAAGAAGCTCAAGAAGGCGATCGGGCGTATTCCGACGGATAGCCGTGAGCCCTCCGAGCCCAAGAATCCCGACGAGATCCAGCTCTTTGACTTCCTCGCCCTGTTCTTGGGTGAGACCGAGCTCCAGGACTGGCGCGCCCGGGTAGAGGCTGGTGGCGAGTCCGCCCCTGGCTATGGTCATCTGAAGGTGCGGCTGGCCGAGGCGATCGATGAGCATTTTGGGGAGGCGAGGGCACGCTATAAGGAGTTCCTGGCCGACCCCGCGGAGCTGGATCGAGTCCTCTTGAAGGGATCAGAGAAGGCCCGAGAGCGTGCTGCGGCGGTTCTCGACCGCGCTCGGCTCGCCTGTGGGCTCCGATAGCGATAGGCGGGGCCGCTTGGGAGCGCGTCGCGGATAGGAGACCCCAGTTGTTCTGCGAAAGGTTTGGGGCGATCCGGCCGATAGGCCCGGCGGGAGCATCGAGTCGCGCTGCTCCGCCCCTAACCGCGCCCTCGACCATGTCCAACCGATTTGCATTTGCGGCGATCGCCGCGTCCCTGGCCCTGACCGCCTGTGGTTCCACCGGATCTGGAGCGACCAGTTCCCAGGCGCCCGTCTATCCCGGAGATAGCTCTTCCGAGGCCGTGACGACCGCTGGAGAGGGAGCCGCGCGCGCTCGACCGGTCAAGCCCTGGGCGCCTGCGCCCTGGACGGGCTCCTTTACCAGCACCGCCGTGATGCTGGCCCACACCTTTCGCATTGAGGGGCCCGAGGGCCTTCTCGAGCACGTGGTAGCTAGCTCGGACGACGAGTTTTACGAGCGATCCGTCGAGATGACGCCGGATGGCCTGATGCAGATCATCCGACGCCTCGGCCCAGAAGTGCCGGAGATCCGCGTTCAGCTGGACGGCTGGACACTGGCTGCCTTCGACCGCGTGACCATCGTCGAACGCGTCGGCGACTCGCCCGTGCGGGTCATCGCCTCCGGTGAGGCGCTTTGGCGTGATGCGAATGGGCGAATTGCCCAGGGCCAGCGGATAGAGTGCATAGGTGAAATTGGCGATGACACCCCTGCGATCCCGGATGGAGCCTCTCAGGCGACGGTGCCTGCTGCTGTTGAGTCGACTGCAGAAGACGCTTCGATGGAAGCCTTCGGTCCCGACACAGCTGAGCCCCTTGGTACGGAATCGGCGGAAGTTGAGACTCCCGAGGCTGAGCCCATTGAGGCCGAGCCCATTGAGGCTGAGCCCATTGAGGCCGAGTCCGGCCCAGACTCTCCACCACTTGAATCAACCCCTGCTCCGTCGACCGCTCCCGGCGATCAGTAACACTCAGCGTCTTCTGACCGCATGGGCCGCCGTGTGGCTCGCACTTTTCGTGACGGGCTGCGGCGGTTCTTCCGTTCGCTGGCGCTCCGGCTGGTCGAGCGCCTATTCGCGCTTCTCTGACGAGGCGCGGGATCGCTTCGTGCATGCGCGCGCCCTGCTAGATTCTGGGCGGCGGATGGAGGCGCTGACGGAGCTAAGGGGGCTGGCGTCCAGCGACCCCGACAACCTCGAAATCGGTGCCTGGCTTCAGGACCTCGAGGGCGACCTGCTCGTCGATGGCGAAGACTTGTTTGCTGGAACCCATTCGCTCGCCGCTGAGTCTGCGCCGGACGTGCTCCGCCGGGTCTATTCCACCCGCAAGGACAATGAGCCAACCGTCACGTCGTTCGTGCTGGCTGCCCGAGCTGAGACCGACGTCATGTCTGTGGAGACGCTCCTGGGGAAGGCGCTCGCGCTCGATCCCACCTGCGCATGGGCCCACTACGGGAGGAGCCACGTGCTTCTGATGGATCGCACCCGACCGGATCGCTGGGGTCAGGCGGGCGATGCGCTGGAGCGCGCCCTCCTCCTCGATCCAGGTCACCTCAGGGCGCGCCGGCTCGAGGCCTGGATGAGGGCCGAAGAGGGGTCACGCGACAAGGCGGCCAGGAACCTCCAGCGCTGGATCGAGCTGACAGTGGACGATCCCCGGGTGAGCATCGAGGATGCGGTTCAGGCGCGTATCGACTTGGCGCTGCTTTTCCTCCTGGACGGCGACGACGGCCGGGCCGAGCGGCTGCTCCAGGACCTGGAAGGGCAGGAAATCGGACGCGCCCGCCGGCTGACCCTGTTGGCGGTGGCGCGCCAGGAAGCCGGCGATGAGCTAGGGGCGCTGGACGCAGCCCTGAGGGCCCAGGGGGCGGAGCGGGGAGCCGCACTTCCGCTCATGCAGGAAGCCCTCCTGCACGAGCTGTTCCTGGGGGACCCCAAGACCGCCGAAGCCCGCTGGCGAGCGGTCGCAGAGCTGGCTGACGGGACGAAGCAGATTGCGGACCTCGTCCGCGGACTACGCGCTCGCGTCCGACTCGAGCGGATCGACCGGGCAGCTACAGACCGAGTCCCATCTCCAGCCGAATGATGGGAGAATCGAAGCCATGAAGGCCGTATTGCAGCGCGTATCCCGGGCGTCCGTCCGGGTGGATGGTGAGGTCGTCGGAGAGATCGAGCGCGGGGCGGTGGTTCTCCTCGGCGTCCTATTAGGGGATACGAGCGGTGAGGTCGCCTGGATGGCCAAGAAAACCGCTGAACTACGTTTTTTCGAGGATGATGGCGGAAAAATGAACCTGTCGCTCCTTGATCTCGCGCGCGCTGGCGTCCCTGTCGGCGTACTGGTGGTGAGCCAGTTCACACTCGCCGCTGACGGTCGTAAGGGAAGACGCCCATCGTTCGATCAAGCGGCGCCACCGGAAGTCGCTGAGCCCCTCTACGAGGAGTTCTGCTCGCAGCTTCGCGAGTTGGGCCTGACGGTTGCGCAGGGAAGATTCCGAGCGATGATGGAAGTCTCCCTCGTGAACCAAGGCCCCGCAACGTTCATTCTTGAGCGAATACGCACGCCGATCTGAATCGTCAGGTGAACGCGGGTTGACGGAATGCCCGCAGGGTGCGAGCATCTAGGAGCTGACGCGGCGGGTGATGGTTCACCGCAGCCGAACGCCGTACGGAATCGAGATGCATTGCGCGCGGGCAATGATTCTCCTCGTCTCATCCACGCTCATCGACCATGCCCGACGAAGACATTCGAACTGTCACCAAGCGCGAGCTGGTGAACCGGATCGCTGAGGAAACCGGTCAGACCAAGGTCGTGGTTCGTGATGTGCTTCAGCGCTTTCTGGAATCGGTGATCGACGAACTCTCGGTCGGCAACCGCCTTGAGTTCCGTGACTTCGGCGTCTTCGAAGTCCGTGAGCGCGCAGCGCGCGTGGCTCAGAATCCGCGGACGCTGGAGAAGGTGCCCGTACCGGCGAAGCGAGTCGTCAAGTTCAAGGTCGGGCGCATCATGCGCGAGCGCGTGTGCGAGGACCTTGAGTCTGCGGCCGGCAGCTCAACCGACAGATCAGCCGGCAGCTCAGCCGATGGTGGCGCCACTCGGTCACTCAACGGGAAAGTTGGGTCTAGCGGAGTTGGGTCGGGTGCCACCATGTCCGGAGCTGCTGGATCGAGCGAAGCTGGGTCATCCGCTGGATCCGCGGGGCGCAAAGCCCACTTGTCACGCGGTGGCGGCGATACCGGATTCAGTCAGCACGCAGGCGAGGCACACGTCGAGGCGGAAGAAAAGAAGCCGCAGCCGCCTCTCCCGCCTCCGTCCAAGCCTGGTTCCCCGTTCTAGCGAGAACGGCGCTGCTCGCGAGCCTGGCTCGTGGGTCCTGGCGAGGAGACCCATCTCCTTGGGGACGCAGTGTAGTCTGGACGCAGTGTAGTCTGGACGCAGTGTAGTCTGGACGCAGTGTCGTTTGGATACAGTGTCCTTGGGATACAGCGCCCTCGAATCCAGCGTCCTGGGGGATCCCGTTTCTCGGGATCGCCCGGAAGGCACGACCGGAGCCTGGCCCATAGCCTCAGCTCCGGTGCGCGATCGACCTCAGGAGGTCGTGACGCCCGCGGTCTTGCTGGCCAATTCGAGCGCCTGGGCCACATCGGCGATGAGGTCGTCCATGTGCTCCAGCCCGACGGAGAGGCGGACGAGGCCGTCGGCCAAGCCAGCGGCGCGGCGCACCGCTGCGGGGATCGACGCGTGGGTCATGCTCGGCGGAACTTCCACGAGCGATTCGACACCACCGAGCGATTCGGCCAGCGTGAAGATCTTGGTCGAGGAAGCAAAGGTGTTAGCCGCCTCGACGCCGCCCTTCAGCTCGAACGAAAGCATGCCACCTGGCTGAGACATCTGCGCCTGTGCGATCTTCAGCTGGGGGTGATTCGGCAGGCCGGGGTAGATCACGCGATCCACCTGGTCTGACTCGCTCAGGAACTCCGCCACCTTCGTCGCGTTGGCGCAATGGCGATCCATGCGGACGCCCAGCGTCTTGGTTCCACGCAGTACAAGGAAGGCGTCGAGGGGCGCCAGGCAGCCGCCGACGGAGTTCTGGTAGAACGCGAGCTCCTCGCGGATCTTCTCATCCCGCCCGACGAGTGCTCCACCGATCAGGTCGGAGTGCCCTCCGAGGTACTTGGAGAGAGAGTGGAGGACGATGTCGGCGCCAAGGTCCAGCGGCTTCTGGAGGTACGGCGTCGCGAACGTGTTGTCGACGACGAGCTCGGCGGTGCCGGTCTGCTTGACGATCTCCGCGGCGGCCACAATGTCCGTCAGGTTGAGCAGTGGGTTGGAAGGCGTCTCGATGTAGACATACTTCGTAGACGGGCGCATCGCAGCCTTGATGTTGCTCGCGTCGGTGGTGTCCACAAACGAGAACTCGATGCCGTAGCGTTCGAAGACCTTCGTGAAGAGCCGGTAAGTCCCGCCGTAGAGGTCGTTGCCCGCGACGACGTGGTCGCCGGGAACGAGTCGATCCATCAGGGCATTGGTGGACGCAAGGCCGGAGGCGAAGCAGAGGCCCCATTGGCCGTTCTCCAGTGAAGCAAGGTTCTCCTCCAGGGCTGTCCGCGTCGGATTCGAGGTTCGCGAATACTCGTAGCCGTCGCGCGTGACGGTGGGGGCGTCCTGGGCGTAGGTGCTCGTCAGATAGACAGGCGTCATGACGGCGCCGTTGCGCGGGTCCGGGCCCTGCCCGGCGTGGATGGCGCGGGTTTCGAAGCGGGCGTTCTTGGGGATTCGGTGGGACTCAGACATGTGGCTCGTGCGATGGGGTCGGATCGGTGGTCCGCTCGGGCGCGGACCTAGACAAGAAGTGTACCGGGAGCGGCGCGCAGGGCTCTAATTAGAGGACCGAAGCCGGTTGGGAGCCCAGGGCCGCTGGTAGGATTCCCGGTGGCTTCCCACCTCGCATTGCCATGGAATCAGCTCCTCCTCCGCCTACAGTCCCCCCTCTTCCCGCCCTGGACCCTCTGGTAGAGGTCCCGTCGGCTGCATCGGCCTGGGTCCTCGTTTGGAGATTCTTGGCTGCCGCGACGTCGATGTGGCTGCTGGTGACCTTCCTCGTCCCCGGTCTCACCCAGGACGCGGGGCAGCCAGATGGTGCGCCGATCGCCTGGGGCTGGGATGAGACGATGCACGCCGAGCTCCCCGCAGTTCAGATCCTATTGAACGTGGAGCGGGGCGATTGGAAGGCGGCGGCCGTGGTCATCCACGACTGCGACCGCTATCCGTTCGTGTACCCGGTCGCCCTGGCGGTCTGGCAGGGCGTTTTCGGGATCGGTGAAGCCCAGGCCCGAGCGCTGGGCCGCTTCATGCTCGTCCTGCTCATTCTCCTGACGATTCCCCTCGCGCTGTACCTGGCGCGGAGGCCGGTGGGCAGCGCCCCCAGGCCGCGCAGTCACCTGATCGACGTCGTGCTCCTGGTGGTTCTCGCTGGCCTGGCATCTCCGCTGGCCCGTCGCTACGGGCCTACGCTCTTCTTGGAGATCCCAGCCGTCGTCCTGATGGCGGCGACCCTGGTCAGCTGGATCAGTCGCCGAGACCTCACCACAGGCACAGGTCAGCGCGCTCGACGCGACCTGTTGACCGGCCTCCTGGTGGCCCTCACGTTCTTCACCAAGTTCAACTACGCGCTGTTGCTCGCGGCGGCCCTTGGTGCGGACGCATTCGTGGAGCTGATTGTGGCGCGTCGACGGCGACATGCCTTGCTGTCCCTTCTGTGGGTGGCTGCGCCGGTCCTGATGGGGCTTGCCTGGTGGTTCGTCCTGCCGGTGCCGATGGGGCAAAACGCAGCTGCCGAACACCGGCTCAACTTCATGGAGTTCGTGCAAGGGAACCAGAGTCACGCGACAACGCCCTGGACTCGAAAGATGAACTGGCTCACGGGCATCTCTGCGCATCCATTCCTATTCGCGGCGCTGATCGTGTTCAGCCTCGGGTTGATCGCGGTGCAACGAACCCGAACGTCGGTCACGTTCCTATTTGCGCTTGTGGCATTTGTCGTTCCCATCCTCCTCCACAACTATCAGCTGGATCGTTTCCTGCTCCCTGCCGCGGTCACCTTCTGGGTCGCGGGGGGGACATCTGCGGCGATCTTCCTCCGTCGCTTCCCGAGAACATTCTCCTTGGGTGCGGTGGCCCTGGCTGCACTTTGCGCGGCCTTTCCTGCCCTTGAAGTGCTTGGTTGGGAGCCAGTCAGACTCCCCGTCGCCCCGCTCGGATCGCCTATCAGGGAGCTGCAGCAGAATCACGTCCACTCGACGCTTG
>JBLIHL010000120.1:0-12675 GCA_047635895.1 Paracoccaceae bacterium
ACCAGGCAGAACGAGTAGTGCAGGTCGCGCGCTTCGAACCCCTGGTGGGTCTTGAAGCTAAAGGGGCCGGACTCTTTCCGGCTCCGCCCAAAATCGAAGACCCGATAGCCCTGCTCGATCGACCACTCCTGAAGCGCCATGTACATGAAGCAGCTCGCCTTATAGGCGCGATCCACACCCTCGCCTGTGCCCGAGTAGTAGGCCAGGACCTGGTCACGGAACAGGAAGGACATCACGGCGGACAGGGGCTCTCCGCCGCGCTTGACCACGTGAACGGTGGCGCGCTTGCCGAAGATTTCCAGCAGGCGCGTGAAGAACGTCGCGGGGAGGGCCGGGGACCCGAGGCTGCGCTTGTTGTTGTGGAACAGACGAACGAGGTCTGCCACAAACCAGCGCCCTTCGAACAGGCACAGCTCGTGGTTCTTGCGCGCCTTGCGGGCGTCCGCACGCGCCTTCTTCGGCATCCCCTTGAGCACGTCCTCAGGAGTCTCTGGAAGGTCGCGGATGAACGTCGCGTGGAGGTCGGCCTTGGGCAAGTCCAGCCCTGGATCCTCGAGGCAGAGAAGCTCCAGGCGACCGGCCTTGAGCTCAATGGCGTCCGCCTCCGCCGCCCGAAAGAGCGCGTGTTCGATCTCGCGAGACTCCCCGACGGGGCCCCCATAGACGCCATAGGCGGCCGAGATCAGCGCGCGCCCACCGCGCAGTCCGCGGCAGCAAATGATCGGAAGCACGCCGACGACGCGTTCTCCGCTGAGGGCGATCCAGCCGCGGTCCTCATGACCGAACTCCTCGCAAACGGCGCGCGCCCATCCCGTTAGATGGAAGAACGTCGCCTTCGGGCAGGCATCAACAAAGGCATCCCATGCAGCGTGATCGGCGGCGCTGACGCGGCGCACGGTCAGTTCAGAGGGCAGACTCTCCCGAGTCGGGCCTGGCTCTGAACGATCGGAGGGATCGGAATGGGGTTGCATGGACGGACCGTCGGGGGTGGCGGGCAAGCTGTCTTGCGCCAAGGCGTCCTGGCTCGGCGCGTTGGGAGTGGTCATTCGTAGATACGCTCGATGCGATACTCGCGGACGTTCTTGGCCTGGGTGAAGACGATGATCTCCCCCACCAGGCCGAAGCCGATGATCTGGGCTCCGAGGACGCCGAAGAGCACGCCTATCAGGAAGAACGGACGCTGGAACAGGCCAAACTCGCTGCTGGCGAAGGCCCAAAGAGCAATCTGCGACCCGGACAACATGAATCCGAGCAGCAGGAAGATGCCGCCCAGCGTTCCAAAGAACCTCAGCGGCTTGTGCGTGAATCGAGCCAGGAACATGAGGCCCAGAACGTCGAGTGCACGGCGCAGGTAAAGACCCGGACCGAAGACGCCGACGTTGCCCCACTCGGACAGGTGCCTGACCTTGACCTCGTCGACCCGGAACCCCTGGCGATAGGCGACCGCGGGTAAATAGCGGTACATGTTTCCGTAGATCGTGACCTGCTCCAGCACTTCACGGCGCATCACGCGCAGCGTGCTGTTCAGGTCATGGAACGTGGCTCCCACCACCTTGCGAACGACCCAGTTGAACGCGAACGACTGGAACTGGTTGAGCTTCGAGTCCACGCGCGGTGTTCGCCAGGTGGCGACGAAGTCGGCACCGTCGTCAATGGCTGCAAACAACTTGTAGAGCTCCTGGGGGTCGACCTGCACGTAGGCGGGGGTCGTCAGGATCAGGCCGCCACGCGCGTGTTCGAAGGCGCTGGAAAGGCAAACCGTTTCGCCGAACTGCTTGTGCAACCCGATCGTGCGAACCTGATCGTGGGTCCGGGCCTGAAGCTCGGTAGCACGGCGCCAAAGGTCGCCCTTGATCCCGTCGAAGACGAGGATGCACTCCCAGGTGAATCCGAGCGCTTCGAGGCTTCCGGAAAGCGCGTCCAGCACCTGCTCGATCTCCGCCTTGTGCGTCTGCACCGGAAACACAATGGTGATATCCGGCGCTGGATCAAGCCGCTGCTCGCCCCCAGTCTCCCTGGGGTCCGATGCCCTGGGGACAGGGTTCGGTATGTCTAGTTCTCCCATCATGACCTCGTTCCTTCTACGCCCGCGGACACCAGTGGCCCGGGCTCCGACGTCCCGCGGCGG
Organism: Paracoccaceae bacterium; assembly: GCA_047635895.1. Taxonomy (GTDB): domain Bacteria; phylum Planctomycetota; class UBA1135; order UBA1135; genus Saltatorellus. The sequence continues at coordinate 2,129 of JBLIHL010000120.1, forward strand.
GAGTCATGTCGACTACTCATCGGTCGGTCACTCCGCGCGTTGAGCTTCACGACAAGTTCCGCAAGCAACCCAAGAAGAATGAAATACACACCCGCCATCGATGTGAGTCCAAGCGTCACGATCATGGCCTGGGCCCAGCGCGTGGTGAACGACAGGGAATCAGGCCCGAGAAAGCCGACCGCGAAGTACAAAATCGGTATGGCAACGAAGGGCAGCGAGAGCATCGTGAAGTAGGGCAAGGGGCTCTTCGCAAACGAGCTCAGCATCTTCATGGTCAGTAGATCCAGTGCGACCCGCAGCGCCCGGCCAATACCGTACTTGCTGACGCCGTGAATTCGAGGGCGGTGGTTCACGACCATCTCCGCGATCCGCGCACCGCTCGCCAGCGAGAGCACCGGAAGGAAGCGGTGCTGCTCTCCGTAGATGGCCAGGTTGGCGATCAGCTCACGTCGGAACGCCTTGAGAGTGCAGCCCGTGTCATGGACGGTCGCTCCGGAGATCTTGGCGATCATCCTGTTGGCGATCCGAGATGGGATCTTGCGCAGCATCAGGCCGTCCTGGCGGTTCTTGCGCCAGCCGACCACGATGTCGTAGCCGTCGTCGAGCATGGCCACGAGCGCAGGAATGTCCTTGGGGTCATTCTGGAGGTCCGCATCGAGGGTGACGACCACGCGTCCGCGGCTGACTTCGAAGCCGGCGCTCATGGCCGGTGTCTGTCCAAAATTCCGCCGGAAGCGGACGACGCGGATGTGCTTATCGGCCTCTCGAAGCTTGAGCAGCACCTCGAAGGATCGATCCTTGCTCCGGTCATCGACGTAGATCACTTCCCACGGCACCCCCATGCTGCCGACGTGCTCCACGATCTCCGCGTGCAGCTTGGGGAGGTTTTCCTCTTCATCGAAGACAGGAATCACCAGCGAGAGCTCGATCGGCGCTGACCCATCCTGGCGCTGCGGAGCACCACTGCCGCGTTGCTCACCGCCGACACGAACCCCTGACCCCGGCGCGGCATGGCCGCGACGCGATTGCTCACCGCCCCCAGGGGGCTGTCCGGGGCCTTCAATTTCGTGGTCTGACATGGGCGCGACAGGTTAGCCGCCATGGACCCCTGCAAGCACGGTTGATTGGGCATAGCACCCCTGGCAGACCGCTCATGAACGGCGTACCACCAGGAACCAGCCCGTGCAGTGAGGGTTCCAAGGGAGGTTTCGGCTCAATTCGACACCGACTGTAGGGGCCTAAGGAGTAGGACTCCGCAAGAACGCCAAGGGATCGCCTGGAAGATGGGAGTCAAACCGTGAAATGGTCCCTATGGAACCTGACGCCCGGCCAGGAAGATTCGCGAGCGGAGCGGAAGCGTAGGCCCGTAAGCCTGTAGACCCTGTGAGCACTCGGTGAACACTTTGGGAGCGAAACCGCGAAGCGGGCGGAGGCCGTAGGCGCATCCCTGACGCCGCCCCAGCGCTGTTTCGGCGTGCTGGTAGCTTCATCTGGTCCATCATGCGGGCTAGACTGCTGTGGATGAACGGACGGAGCCAAACGGGGGAAGACGACGAGCCCAGAGCGACCCAGGGGGACCCCGATGGGCCCTCTGGTGAGTCTGACGGCGGAATTCCCACCCCAGGGACCGGCCATGTCTCACCTCGCCCCAATTCCCAAGGAGGCGGCGTCACACATGCTGGCCCAGGCTACCTTGGGGACCGTTCACGCCAGCAACCTGCCAGCTGGCGAGCGTCTAAGGATCTATCTGCCATCGAGGCTATTTTGCGCTCCCCCATCGACAGCCAGGCGCCGTCCCGCGCAGCGGGACGGCGCCCCAGCAACGGAGACCACCCCGCTGGGGCACCGTCAGTGGGAGAAGGATCTCCCCGCACGGCCCTCCTAGGGGCCGCCTCGGGTCCCCCAAGCGCCGCCCCAGGTCTCTGGGGATCCACCTCGGGCGGCGTCTCGTTCAATGCAGACCGAGTGAACACCCAGCCAGAGACCGGCGAGCGCGAAAGAGAGGCACCATCCGCTCACGAGGTGATCTCCCAGCGAGCCTTCCAGCGATTTAAGCGTCCGACGTCCTCTCGCCCACGGACCGCTTTCCTGGGCAGCCCGGCCATCGGCAGACGTCCTAACGGAGAGGCGAGCCAGGGCGAACTCACGGATCTAAATCAGCACACGGAGCACTCCATGCCGGACGAGTTCGAGAGCTCTGGTGGGCGCGGCTCGCGCCTTCTAGATCTCGATTCGTCCCAGCCGCTCCTCACCGAGGATGAGATCAACGCCTTCTTCGATGCGCCGATCATGCTAGAAAGCGTCGCGGGCGCAGATCTGGAAGAAGAAGCTCCCGCTGAAGCTCCGAGGGCCTTGGACCAACGCCCAGCGTGGCTGAAGAGCCAGGTCGCCGACCTGGCGGACCTCGTCCAAGCGCTCGATCTCCAGGCGCGCGCGCACCACGCACACGTCGGCCTCGAGGACGAACTCACCCGCCTCCGTCAGTTCACCCGCACGGTGGGCTTTGTCGCCTCCCCGCCGCCCCGCGGAGACCAGGACTTCGACATGGCGACGCTGACCGAGGAAGCCCTTGGCGCGCTGGCGGGTACGACGCCGAACGCACCACGCATTCTTTTCCGTAAGCGCGGCGATCGGTTCGAAACCATCGCCGACAAATCCCTCGTCGCGGCCGCCCTCGACGCCGTCCTGCAAACCGCCGTCGCCAGCGCGGGATCGGGAGACGTGATTCGCATCACGGTGGAGGGACGCGCTGGCGAGCCCGTAGTGACCGACGTGGAATTCCCACCCGGCCCCCTTGCTGATCAGCATCCCGACGACATCCTCGCTCCCTACGCCCTTCGGAACATTCTTCCGGGTATCGGGCCTAACGCGCTCGCCGCGGCGGGTGCTATCGCCGTCGGGCAGGGCGGCGACCTCACGCTCACGCGCGATGAAGAGGGCACACTGACCTTCACGTTCGAACTGCCCGGCATCGACTGACGCTGGGCAACTTCACGCGGGGCGCCACCCGCGTGGGCGGGGAACAGAATCGCCGATTGGCGTCCCACGATAAGAACGCCCATGCGAGGCCGTTCCAACATCAAGAATGAGGCGTTTCACGTCGAAGTACGTGGACATGGCCGTCGACAAAACTGGACAGGGAATGGACACCGGGCGAATTGCTCGGAATCTCATCGATCAAGGGGAGCCCGCAGCTGCGCCCGAAGCGCCGGAGCGGCGGCATGAGATCGGACCCGATCAGGAGTTCGCACCGCGCCCCTATCCGCGACGGGAGGCAGGAGCCTCGCCTCTCCGCGGCTGCCGCGTGCTCGTCATCGATGGCGATGTCCTCCGCGGTCGGGCCCAGGCGGTCCACCTCAGCGCTCGCGCCGCCGCCAGTCGGCACCATAGCGGCGGCGAGGGACTCGGGGAGCTCCTCGATGGGCGCGACACGTTCGACATCATTCTCGTCGCCGGTGCCCAAGTGGACGACGAGGACATCAAGGCCCTCGGAAGCGTTCAGGGTGAGCCCTCCGTCGTCCTCATCGGCGACTCGGCGAGAGCCGAATCGCTCGGGCTCCAGGCCGTTCCGGAAGAGCCAACCGAAGGCGAACTCGCCATCGGCGTGGCGCGTGCCCTGGAAGCGCGCAGCCTGACGAGTGAAAACCAGGCGCTCCGTGACGAGCTCGACGGCCGCTTCTCCTTCGGCAAAATCGTGACCCGGGATGCGTCCCTCAAGTCCCTTCTCAGGGTCCTTGAATCCGTCGCAGAGACGCGCGCCACGGTGCTCATTCTCGGCGAGACGGGAACGGGAAAATCACTGCTCGCACGGACGCTGCACCAGGCGTCGGACCGTAGGCACGGACCGTACGTCGAGGTCAACTGCGGCGCCCTTCCCGCCGGGCTCCTGGAAGCCGAGCTCTTCGGCCACGCCAAGGGCTCCTTCACCGGGGCCACGGGGGACCGGCCAGGACGGTTCGAAGCGGCTGACGGAGGCACTATCTTCCTCGACGAGATCGACAGCGCGCCGCTCGACCTCCAAGTGAAGCTCCTCCGCGTCGTGCAGGACCGCCTCTTCGAGCGCGTGGGCGAGTCCAAGACCCGATCATCCGACGTACGAATTGTCGCGGCGACCAACGCCTCGCTCACGGCCCGCGTGGCGGATGGATCCTTCCGCGAGGATCTCTACTGGCGCCTCAAGGTCGTTGAGGTGAGCGTCCCTCCTCTCCGGGAGCGTCCGAGCGACATCGCGCCCCTGGCGGAGGCTTTCGTCGAGCGCTTTGCTGTCGAGTACGGCAAGGCCGTCCGCGGGCTCACGCCGGCGGCCCTCGGCGTCCTCGCTCGCGGCATGTGGCCCGGCAACGTCCGCCAGCTTGAGCACGCACTTGAACGGGCCGTACTGCTCGCCGCTCAGCCGGATGGCGTCCGCCCGAACGCCATCCGCAAGCTCGCCGCCGGCGACCTGGAGTCCCTCGATGCAGGCGGAGCCCCAGGCCCGGCTCCGCGCCCGGCCATGCCTTACCGTCCAGCGGGTGACGTCCCGACGTACCCCTCCGGACCGGCTCCCCCACCGTCGTTCACCCCCGAAGTCACGCTCCAGCGCGGCCTCGACTGGCTGGAGAAACTCACCGGCGGCGAACTCTCACTGAAGGCGGCCCTGGAAGGCCCCGAGAGAATGCTCATCGAGGGCGCGCTACGCCGACACACCGGGCGCCGTGACCTTGCAGCGAAGGAACTGGAAATCAACCGTTCCACTCTGTTCAACAAGATGCGGAAGTACGATCTTCTGCACATGGATTTCAGCGCGCCCGCAAGCTCCGCGGGAACGCCGACCATCCAGCCCGACGCGACGTCGCGAGCCGCCGAAAGCAGCGGCGCGTCGCGGGCTCCTTTCTCGGGAGTCAACGCAGCACGCACGACAGCATCATCGACGGGCCACACGCCCGGCCAAGCCCAATGAAGTGGACTACAGCAACCGCCCTTTTCCTCGCAGTCGCCGCCGGAGGCGTGGGCGTGACCGCGGTGATCACCCGCGAGCCAAAGGCGCCAGCGGACATCCTCGCAGAGGTACTGCGGGACATGCAGGAAGCGACTTTCGATCGCGAGGACCGCGAGGACGCGGTCGCGCGGCTAGGCCGAGCCATCGATGACAAGCGACTGGACAGCGATCCGGAGAAAGGCGCAGCGCTGGTCCCTGAGCTTGACCCCGAGCTTGACCCCGATCTTGACCCCGATCTTGACCCCGAGCTGGACCCCGAGCTGGACCCGGATTTGGCCCCAGAGGCGGCCCCAGAGGCGGCCCCAGAGGCGGCCCCAAAGGACGACGCGCGACGCCAGAAACAGGACCTAGAAAGGCGCCTTCGACGTCTGAGAGCCGACCTCTCTCGCGAGCTCGGACTCTTCCAGGATGCACGCACGGACCTGCAGGTTCGCTTCGACCTGCTGGACGACGCGAGCCTAGAAACCAAGCTGGAGATTATCGAGCTCCTCATGCTCGAAGGTCAGAAAGGCAAAGCCCTCGTAGAGATACAATCGCTCGTAGCTCAAGAACCAGGCTTTGGCGACGCGAGAGCGCTTCAGGCCCAGCTTCGCGTCGAGTCTGCCCGCCAGGGGCTCCGCGACGCCTTCAAAACGGCGGACGCCAACCTCTCCAGCCGCGATATGGTGAAAGCAGAGAAGCTCATTATCGAGCTCGCTTCCCGCGCTCCGGCAGATAAGCGCAAGGCCGCGCTCATCACGCGCCTCAGAGAGACGCTCCCTAGCAGGGGGGGGGCGGCGCTGGATAAGATCGTACAGCAGATCCGAGAGCCGTCCCGGGGCTTCCACGACGCGAGGGCCGACTACTCCAAGGCTCTCCAGCTGATCTCCAGCCCGGAGATCGTGGTGGCCTTGGGAGGGCTTCTGGAGCGCGCAGGCCAACTAGAGCTAGCCGTCCAGCTGCACAGAGCTGCACGCAACCTCCCACATGTGGCGACCGACGAGGACGCGATGGCGGCCTTCCTCTCTCAGTTGCTCAGGTCCAACCGAACGCCCGAAGCGGTCACCGCTGTCAAGAACTGGAACTACCGCGATGGCGGAAACAGCGAGTTCTACCGATCGGCTGGAGAGGTGTGCTATCGCGCGGCCGACTACGTCGCTCTCGGTGAAGTGGCCAACAAGATGAAGAAAGTTAGTGACGACCTCGGGAAGAACTGGGCGCAATTCTTCGATCAGGTGGCTTTCATTGGGACGAGGAAGAAAGGCTGGGCACCGAAGAGTCCCGAGCAGCGCGCAGGCCTCGACCGACGCGTCGAGTTCCTCAGAGACTTCGCGAAAGACGAACTTTCGCTGGAGCCGTTCTTCGGCGCTCGCCGAGCCGCAGGCTTCTGGCTGGCTGAGGGCTACGGCCTCCAGGGCAACACGCAGAAAGAGCGCGGACAGCTCCTCAAGGCCCTGAAAGCGGATACGAACCCGAGCTCGGACGATTGGGTCCGACTCGCACAGCTTTACAAGCTGACGGAGGGCAAGATCCCCTGGGCCAACGTCGAAAACGCGCTGTCGGAGGCCATGAACATTGACCCTTCGCGAACCGCCGAGCTGTCCAACGAGTGGTTTCAGACTGGACTGGAGCAGCTGAAGGCGAGTAAGCAAACGGTGAATGGCCTGGTCGCGCGCGTGGACCGCAGAGGATTCAGCGGGATCAACTCGACCACGGTCGGCCCCTCCGTCATGACTCAGATCGCTGGTCGGGAGCTCGCTCTGGGTGACAACCGCAAAGCAAAAGTCGCTGCCGAGTTGGCGCGTCAGGAGTTCCCGAACCTCGTGCCGCCGCTTGATATCCTGATTCGCGCCAAGCTGGCAAGCAAGGGGGTTCGGGGGGCCCCTAAGGCGGAGATCATCGAGCGCATTGAATCCGCCGGAGTCGACCGCCAAGTCGAGAACTTCATGGCCCAGCTGGACGGGGGGCGCCTGGACGGTAAGGAGCTCGTGCGCGCCATCCGCGCGGCACCGGAGCGGTTTGGCAAGCCGGCCGTCGCTCGCTACTACCTGACGCTAGACGACGCCGCCAAGGCGGGCGAGTCGCTCGCTGACATCAAGGACGCCACGGCTCCCCCGGAGCTGAGGCTCCTGCGAGCCGAACTTCACGTAGAGAACGAACGCTTCGTCCAGGCCATCGATCTGCTCGTCGGACTCGAGCAGGATCCGCTCCTGCGTCGAGAGGCGCTGCTGCTGCGCCTCGATTCGCTCATCGGCCTGGAACGCCTGGATCAGCTTGACCAGCTGGCCTCCCTGGTGAGCAGGCTCTCGGCCACCAGCAAGCGCGAAAGAGCGCTCGTCCTGGACGCCAAGCTTATGGCCATTGACAAGCTTGCTTCGTGTGGTCGCATCGACCTGGCCCTCATGAGCCTGGAGGCATTGGACCAGCGGGCTGAAACGCGCACCCCTGGCTTCTATCGGCGTAAGCTGCTGATCGACGCGCTGACGCTGGAAGAGCGGGGGCCTGTGCCCACCCAGGAGACCATCCTGCGCGCCGAGGCTTACCTGCGTGACGGCACCGCCGAAATGACGGCCATCACGCTGGCGGTTTCCCAGCGCGACTGGAGCGAGCTCCCCACGCTCGTCGACCGACTGCTCGACTCCGACTTCAAGCCCGGTCCGAAGCAGGAAGCTGCCCTCGAACTCCTCGGTGAGAGGCTCCAGAGCGGCACGAATGCCACCGAAGAAGGAGTTGCGAATTCGCCGCGCGACGCGGAGTGGGCCTTCCTTTCGTGCGTAGCAGCGAGCCTGGTCGATGGCCGCGTGGTGCTCCCCGCGTGGTTCGGCCCCTCCGCCGTGCGTGACGCCTCCGTGCTCCTTCGGGGAGGCTCAAAGCGCGCAGTGAAAGACCCCAGGGACGCTCTGGTGGTGTACCTCATGTCATCACGACCCGAGTGGAGCCCCTGGGTTTTGCCGCGGATCAAGGAGCTGCAGCGGGACACCCGGAGCTCACTGTGGCCCCTCTGGCTCCGTGCCCGGGTCGAGGAGTCGATCGGAGATCGGGCCTCCAGCGGCCGGTCGATCGCCGAGCTGATTGGGCTACACCCCCTCTTTGGTCCAGCCCATGACAGTGCCGTAGAGTTGGCCAAGCGCGCTCACCCTTCCGAGCCACTGCACCGGCAGATCGTCAGGGCCCGACGTATCCGTCTGCAGAGCCTCGGGGAGGAGCTCATCGCCGACCCGATCGAGATCCGCCTCGCCCGCGCCGGCGAGTTCTTCAGAAGTGAAGACTACACCAGCGCGATCCAGGAGCTCCAGCCGGTGGTCACCTCGGGGGGCATCAACGCGACCGAAGGACGGCTCATGCTTGGGATGCTGATGATTCAATCCGAGCAGTTCTCCGTGGCAGCCGACCAGCTTGAGAGAGCACTCGAACAAGACGCTGGAATCTTCGAAGAGTCCGTCATTGATTCGCTGCTCTACGCGCTGACGATGGCCATCAAGAATGCACGCTCGCAGCAGCCCACACCGCAGCGGGCTCCGCTCTCGGTCGATGCTGCTCTCGCGAAGCTGTCGGCTCTCAGGGCGAAGTTCCCCCTCGACCCCCGCGTCGCGCTCGGCGAACTCAAGCTCATGGTGCCGGAAGGGAAGCCGGATCTTGGGATGCTGGCCGGCGTTGCCAGGCGCATGCTCAACGACCTACACAGGGACTCGGGTCGCAAGCCCCTCGACCAGCTCCGCCGCGGCTCCACCCGACCCTGGATCGAATTCCTGCGGGACATCTCCCCGGAGCTCGCGGGGGAGATCCTGGCACGAGACCTCGTTCTCGAGCCGGGCAACCTCGATCTCTGGCAGCTCTCCGGCGAAGTGGCCGAGACACTGGGTCAATATGAAGAAGCCAGGGGCTACTACGAAACGCTCATGAAGATCGATCCCCGCGCGGAGACGGCCTTCTCACTCGCGGAGATCATCATCCGCGAGGGGGAAGATACGGGCGCGGCGCGACAGCTGCTGATTCTGGCTAGCAGGATGCTCTTGGGCGGGTCGGACAAGGCCAACTACCTGAAGACCGTGGTGGACCTCCGGGACGAGAGGCTCATTAGAGGTTCTACGAATAAGGCCGCACCGAAGCTGGAGGAGATCGTGCCAAGGCTCAAGGAGCTCTGGAGGACTCGCCAGCGCATCGCCAAGGAGGTCAACTCCACCGACCTGGGGCTCCTCTACGCAGACGCGCTTTTCCGGCGCCTCGCCGAGATCGACTTCAGGGCGAAAGACTTGGCCAACCTCACCGAGAGGAAGAGGGCGAACCGCAAGAGGGCTGACGAGGACAAGAAGGTGGAGCACGACCCAAATTCCAAGAACAACCTGGACGATCTCGCGAAGCTGGAAGAGCAGGCGCCCCTATCGGAGGCCAAATACAGGGCCACGCTCTCTGAACTGCTCGCCTTTCTCCCCGAACTCGTGGCGCACATCGAACGTGACAGGAACGCGCTCTACGAGCTCGATCTTGCCACAGCCCTGTCGGGCATCGCGGACCACATCGCAGCCCAGGGATTCAAGGCCCCCCTCTTGGAAGATGTCTGAACCGCCGCCAGGGGAAAGGGTCAGGCGGGAACGTCCGCTCCCTCGATCACTTCACGCATCGTTCCGAACTTCCAGGTCGCTAGGAGCTTATCCAGGCGGTCGAGGCTCTTCGACAGGCCGACGTAGTGGCGGAACTTCTTGAGCGCTGGTGCGTCGATCCTGGGCTGCCCCGGGTCGAACTCCCAAGGATGCAGATACAGGGCGACTGGGCGGCCCATCTTGGTCACCCGCGACAGCGCAGCACGGTGAACGAATCCTGGCATCAGCCGGAAGTAGCCACCGCCGCCGATGGGCAGGTTCTTGGATCCTACGGGCAGCGTCGTCACCGGGAATTCGATGATCGATCCGTTGTCCGTCTTCACTCTCGAGATCGCGGGATCAAAGTCCGGGATGCCGTAGGTTGGGTGACGGACTGGATGAATGCTGGAGTCGTAGAGGTAGCCACGCTCCACAAGCACGTCGAAGGCCCACCAAGTCTTCCTCGTCAGCGTGAACGTCGAGGCGCGGAAGCCGACCGGCTTCGGCACCCCGGCCGCCATGATCGCTTCCTCGGTCAGCGCCAGGTGCTCGTTGAAGCCCTCGGGACCATCGAGGTCCCATAGGAACTCATGCTCCCAGCCGTGGCTCGCGATCTCATGCCCCGCGTCGAAGCAGCGCTTGACGAGATCCGGCCGACGCTTGGCAATCCAGCCAAGGAAGAACATGGTCGCGCGGGCCCCGCGGCGATCCAGCAGATCAAGGAGAGCGTCCATCCCCACGTCCAGCCTGGACGGGACCTCGTCCCACTTGTCCTTCGGGAACGCGTGCGTCAGGTTGGCGACCTGGAAGAACTCCTCCACGTCGAAGGAGATGCTGTGCCTGCGCGGCGCGCCGCCAGGGACGCTCGCTGGGTGGTTGACGGTGGTCATAGCTAGGGGCAAGGGGGCCGGAAATCAGGCTTTCGAGGCGACCTCGGACAAGGTGCGCTCCAGGGCGTCCAGGCTAGAGCGCCAGGTGAGTGGTTCGATGGAAGCGCGCAGCGCCTCCGG
>JBLIHL010000121.1:0-12625 GCA_047635895.1 Paracoccaceae bacterium
GCCTCTACCTGCCAGCGCCCCTCGTTATCGACGCTCAGCATGAGCTCATTGCGGCCCCCCCAGAGGACCTCACCATAGCGCGGAGCAAGTATGGCACGGACGCTACCATCGCCGCCTCCCACCAGCTCGACTCCCGTCCCTCGGGGGATGAGCGGGCCGATCCCGCGCATGGTCTCGCCGATAGATACTGCCAGCGCCTTCGCGCCCACGCGCTCGCCTCCGACGTCGACCTCGGTGGCCAAGTAGGGCTCGACCAAGCGCGGGTCGAGTCCGCTCATCGCCGTCACGAAGCCCCGCGTGAGCTCCAGCGCCTCCAGCCGGGACGCGTCCGGCGGCGCGACCTCGAAGGCCATCGCGTGCTGCCATGGGAGGGCGTCCGTCTCGCCGTTCAGCCTGAAGCCGTTCGCCGCCATTTCACGAATGACCTGGGCCTTGGTCATCTTGTGCCGCGGCTTGATCGGGACGGAGCGGTCCTCGGTGCGGAACTCGACGAGCACGACCCGACCGTCCTCCTTGAGCGCGCGCTTCAGGTGCCCGAGCACGCTCACCGGATGCGACAGCTCGTGGTAGACGTCGACCATCAGCACCAGGTCGATGGATGCGGCGGGCAGCCGCGGATCGTCGAGCGTGGCTTCAATCGGGATCAGGTTGTCGATTCCAAGATCAGTCGCACGCTCTGAGAGCAGGTCGAGCATCTCAGGCTGCAGGTCCACCGCGAACAGCTTGCCCTTGGGCCCGACAGCCACCGCGAGGGGAAGAGCGTGATAGCCGTTGCCGCAGCCAAGATCGCACACCGCGTCGCCTGGCTGGACCGCTAGCCACTCCAGCAGGCGCGCGCCGTTCTCCTCGTTCTCGCGCGTCTCACGCAGGAGCCACGGCGCGCCGCGCCAGTGCATCGTCTTCGCGACCTCGCGGCCAAGGTACGAGTCGCGACCGCCCGGCTGCGACTCAGGATCCAGCGGGTCCTGCTGCGGCGCGGCAGCGGCGAACGAAAGAGCGAGTGCAATGGTTACCAGCATGCCCCACAGCGTACTCCCGTCCACCCCCAGTCGCTGGTCTCGGCCGGCTGCACCCGGTGAAATCGAGCAGAACCTAGGCGTCAATCCTCCCTTCGGCAGGATGGGCCCAAGGGGCTCCTTGAGCAGCGCAGCCAGCGCTTCGAGGCGCGCTGCGGACGGATGCGGACCTGTTGCGGGCTAGACGGCGTGATCCCCTTCCCTGGCCGCCTTTAACGCCGCGTCAAGCTTCGTCACCATGCCGTTCCACAGCGAGCCGAGTGCTTCGCCCTTGGATCGCAGAAGCTCATGCGTAGGCTTCTCGCCGAGGACGTCATGGATCTGCTCGAGGAGGTTGTCCTTGGCGTCCGCGGTCAGAGGAAAACCCGCCAGGGAGAAGGCCTGGTAGCCGCCTAGTACGTAGCGGCGGAGGAGGACGACGTGCCCGCCGAAGCTGCTGACTCGGTTCAGGTCGATCTCGAGGCTGTGGGTGGCGCCCGTCAGGAGGTCCGTGATCGTGAAGCTGTCATCGCCGATCTCGAAGGCCGAGACCTCCACGTCCTTGCGAGCCTGATAAAGAGCGGCTTCGTGCTCAGAGATCTCAGCATTCCCGTGGGCGACTTCGAGGATCTCCTCAAGGATCGTCGGACCGGACGGAACGATCCGGTGGTCCTCGAAGGTATAGCTAAGGAAGGCCTGCGGAGCGCCCAGGCTGCTCATCAGCTTGGCCACGCGACGCCGGGCCTGGCTGCCACCCCAGTAACGCTGCGTTGCATCGGCCATCGCGCCCGAGGCTTGGGCTTCGAGTAGAAGCGTCGCGGACGTGTGGTCGTAGGCAACGCGCCAATCGTCTTCGCTCTCGAGACGGTCCGGGAACTCGCCGGGGATGTCCTCGCCGCCCAGGGCCTCCAGCGCATCGAAGGTGGCTTCGAGTCGACCCTTGGGGGCGCCACCGCGCCGGCGCATGGCGTCATCGACGGTGTCAGCGAACTCGCCGTGAAAGTGACCGAGACGAGGCTCAATACCAAGGTGCCGTGCCATCGGGAAGGCTACGAGAGCGAAGCGCGGGTCCTCCATGATCAGGTGCTCGGGGCGTTCGCCCGCTACTTTGAATAGCTGGAGAAGGGCCGCTTCGAAGGAGGCGTCGGACTGCTTTCCACTCGGGTCCGCGGTAAGGACCGCCGAGGCTTCGCGTGACGAGTCCGTGGGCTCGTGGAGCTGCATCACGTAGTCGCCCGCGTCGACCTTAGGCTCATCGCTGCCGCGCGAGGTGAAGCCAGTCACGGCGAAAATAGCTTCGCTCTGCTTGAGCGCCATGCCGTCTGCTTGGGTGGCGTCGGAGATCTGGTGCGGAGCCGGTAGTGCGCCCATGGCGTCCGGCCAGCCGACGACATCGACGTCAACGGGCGGCAAGTCCTTTGCTTCGAACGCATCCGGGTCATCGCCTGGAACGGTCAGGAGCAGCGCAGACTCCACGCCGTCCGAGAGATTCGGCGGCGTGAACGTTGCGTCTGACAGCGCGTCGAGGACTGCGTGCACGCAGTACCCCAGGATGGAGCCTTCGCTGCGCTTGATCGGGCGGATTTCGTCGCCGCCGTCGGTCGCCGCGAACTGCGGCGCTGGGCGACTGCCGCGGGGCCGATAGCCGGCGGCCTTCCAAACTTTGCGGAAGTTGGGAGGGACCTGGCCGGGCGGCAGGAAGACGAGGCTCAGGGCTCGGCCCGGCTTGAAGGCCTCGACCTCTGCGTCCGTCGTATTCGGATCGTGCAGGCGGGCGAGACGCCGGAAGCCGTCCGGCTCGAGCGCCACTTCCACCCCTTGCACGTCGACCGTATCGCCGAAGACCGTCACTGCGTAGGGCGTTTGGGTGCCCGGGATCCGGACGAGGAAAACCGACCGCTCGTCGACGTGACCCCAGGGTTCGGACTCGAGGAGTCGTTCGCTGAGTTCGAGGAGGCGCTGGGGCTGAGTGGGCATCGGTGGGACTGGGTCGAGGCGCGCGGCGCTACCTGTGGATCCGGACTTGTTGGGGCAGTCTGCTAACAGGCTTCCCGGTGCTCTATCCGCCGAGACGGAATCCAGAGTCCGTCAGCGCTGAGCCCGTCGCAGCCAAGACCCTCGCGTCCAGTGGCATCGCAGGGATAAGCTTGACGGCGGGAAGTGAAAGCCGCCGCATCGCCACGGGAGCCCTCACTCTCTTCGCCGGACTCAAAGTCAGCGCAGCGACCGTCGTTGTTATGACTTGCGCCGGCGCTGAGTCGAACGCGGCCCCCGTGTGGAGCCCAAGGAAGCCCCCGACGAGCAAGCATGCTGCGGCCGCAGCGCCTGACGACCAGACGCCCAAAGCCCAGACGCCCAGAGCCCAGTCCCTGCGGTCGATGCTCGGGTCGCCGAGCTGCAGGCGCAGCTCCGCGAGGGCGTGTGCGTGGCGGCGCTTGATCGCGCCGTGGCTTCGCCCCGTACGCGCCGCGATGGCCGCTAGCGTCATCCCTTCCCAATAGTGCGCCTCAAGAATCGCGCGCTCCTCGGCGGTCAGCGCCTGCAGTCCAGCGGTCACCACGCGGGCGACTTCAGCCTCCTCCAGGGCACCGCGGCCGTCCCAGGTGGGCTCCGAACGGGCCGCACGGTGCTCGCGCGTCCGGCGAGCCCCCTCCGACCGTGCCGTTTGCAGGGCACGCTTGTGCCGAGCCCCCTGGAACCACTGCGCCAAAGACGCGTGGGGCGCCGGCAGCGTGTGGAGGGCCGCCAAGAGGACCTCTTGGGAGTGGTCATCCGCGGGCGCGACGGCCGCGAGCTGGGCGATCGAGTGAAGGTTGATGGTGCCGGCGTGGGTGCCAGCGTGGGGGTCGGAGGACATGGGGCCACCCTACGGCGAGATTGGGGCCAGTCGAGTTTTTGGCAGAGATTTCGGCCCAGGGCAGCAACGGCTGCAACGTCAAGGTGAGACCCCAGCCATTCGGCGCGGGGCGCCCTCGCCAGCGAGTCCATCAGCCCAAGAGTCAAATGCTCCCTTTCGCGCTCACCCTGAGCCTCCTCTCTCCCGCCGTGCACGCCATCCAGCAGGGCCCGTCTGCCCCCGACGTCTTCGCCTCCTTGACCTACGAGGAGGCCCGCGCACAAGCGGCCAAGGAGGGCAAGCTCCTCGTCCTCGACGCGATGACGAGCTGGTGTGGTCCGTGTAAGCGAATGGACGTCACGACTTGGGTAGACCCCGCCCTGGTCCTGTGGATGGAGACCCACACGGTCGCCATCCAGCTCGATATGGACGAGCACACCGCGCTGAAGACCGAGCTGACGATCGCCGCGTTCCCCACGATCATCGCCTTCGACGCGGACGGCGAGGCGGACCGCCTCGTCGGGTACCGCGACGCTGCCGCGATGTCAGCGTGGCTTGAGCTGGTCCGCTCCGGCAAGACCGAGCTGGAACGCATCGTCGCCGAGATCGACGCGCAGGCCTGGGATGGCTCGGTCGAGAGCCTCCGTCGGCGCCAGCGCTACGCGCAGGAGCTCATGTACCTAAAGGGCTACGAGCCCGCCCGCGAGCTGCTTCTGGGCGCATGGGCCGCCGCGCCCGCGGCCGGCTTCCCCCGCACGAACCTGCGCTCCTTGCTCCGCGACTTGGCTAGCGCCGACGCCGACTCCGCCGCCGCCATCACACGGCTCCGGCAGGAGACGCTCAGTGGAGCCTCGGCGGCGCTGCTGGCGGCGGACTCCTCCGTGCTCAGCGACTGGGTGGACCTCAGCGTCGCGCTGAGCGACGTCCGGGGCCTCGACGCCTGGGTTCTCGGCCGCAACGCGAGCCACGACGCCGACACCGCCCGACTCTTCGGCAGGATCCTGTACCCCGTTCTCCTGAATGCAGGTCGGTGGCGTTCTGCCGGCATCGCACTCGCGAATCCAATCCAACAGTTTGAGCGAAGCGGCAGCGCCCTCGCTGGGTTCGATGCTCCCCAAGCCCAAAAGAAGGGCGGAGTCATCATGGCCATGCCCATGATCGGTGCCGGCGCCAAGAAGAGCGCCGACAGCGGCGAAACCGCCGTCCTCATTCGCGCCCAGTTTCGATGGGACGCCTCCCGCGCCTATGGAACCTTGCTCGCCGCCGGACGCATGGACGAAGCGGTTGCCTTGGCAGACCTTACCCTTCGCTACGAAGACAGCGCCAAGGCGCGAATCGCGTTGGTCAGCCGCGCGCTCGAAGCCGATCAAGCGAGTACGCGTCGCTTGGAGCACATGCGCTGGCTCGACGAGGCGACGTCCGCTCCTTCGCAGTCTCTCAAGTAACCGCTGCCCCAGCGGTGGGCACTGCGGTGGGCACTGCGGCGGCGGGCGCCCAGCGCACGACTGCTCGCGCAGCCGGCGGCATGGACCAAGTCGCCGTTTTCACCACGCGCCCGGGCCAGGCTAGAATCAACTAGCGAATCGGCGCGACGCGCGAGCGATGCCAGTACCGTGGCTACCGCCATGAAACGAATCCACGCCCTGCTGCTGGCTGTTCTGTCACTGTCCGTCACCGCCTGTCGTTCGACCGTCGTCGACGGTCGAGCTGATATCCTAGCAGCGGAGATGTCACGCGATGCGTCGCGGCTCGTCGAGTATCTGGACCCAGCGGCTGCGGAGGATCTTCGGCTTCAGGCGATCGTGGCGCTGGGCCGGATCGGTGACGACGGCACTGGAACCGGGCTCCTCGCGAAGCTGCTGACGACGGAGGTGACACACATTGACGCGGTGCTATGGGCCGCCGGATTGGCCCACGCGAAGTCACTGGCCGAGCCCCTCACCGTTCAGCTCCGCCGCCACGCCGCGGCGGAGCAATGGGCGCATGCGGCGAACGCCGCTCGGGCCCTCGGATGGACCGGTTCGGAGGAATGCGCGGAGACTCTGCTGGAGTACACCGCGCACCCCGACCCTCGCGTGAGCGCAGCATCCCTCGTTGGCCTGGCGCGTCTGCGTCTTGGCGAGCGCCGAATGCTTCTCTCGGCCAGTGAGCCAACGTCACCTCGCCATCCCCTGGTACAGGCCGCCAGTGAGCTGGCCACTTGGAATATGGCGGGCTCGTACGCGACTCAGGCGAAGGCTGACAACCCTGAGTGGGACGGTGACGCCGAGATCGCGCTCCGGTTCCTACCACGGCTCGATGAGGACCGCGTGGAGCGGCGCCTCGGTGCGATACGTGTCCTCGGTGTGCTGATGCCTGGGTACATTGACCCCGCTGGCCCGTTCGCACGTGTCACCCGACTCGTGGAGGATCCCGAGCCGCGCGTCGTGCAGGAGGCCGTGCAGCGCATCCTCGGAAGTCGGACCGGAACTGAAGGCGTGCTCATCGCCGCCCTGGATCACCCAAGCGCCGTCGTCCGGATGCTAGCGGCGAACGCTCTTGATGACCGCGACGACGGCGTAGTGGTCCGTGCCCTCCAACAGCGCTGGATCGCAGAGCAGGACCCAGGCGTCCGCGAGCGACTTGCGGTCGCGCTCGTTCGAAGCGGAGACGAGTCCGCCTGGATGGAGCTCGCCGAGCGGTCCGACCGACCGGCGGACTCCGCCCTGGTCCAGTCCACCTATGCGGAGGGCCTTCTGCGCTCGAACCGGCCCGATTCCCTCGGCAGCCTGCTGCAGTGGGCGGATCCCGAAGCGGCCCGGCCCAGCCATCTCTCACCCGCAACGTGGATGTTCCTGCTGGGTGAACTCGCCGGCCGAACGCATCCCGAGCTTGAGCGATGGACGCAGGGCTTCCTCGACGATCCCGTCGCCTTGGACCCGATGGAGCGTCCCTTCGTCGTCTCGTCAGCCGTTGCGCTGGTCGCTTCGAACAAGATGCATGGCCTGGCGCCGCGTTTGCGCGACCTCTGGGGCCGCTCGTCGAAGCCAGCGGACGAAGAGCTCCGGCGCGCGATGATGACGGCCTTCGCAGACCTTGCCGCGGACGAGGCCTGTCCTGAGAACGACCGGATCCTGTGGATCGCGGCCGTGAAGGAGGCCTTGGTGGCGGACCCGTCCGCCTGGGTCCGCCTCGCGGCGCGCAGCGCTGCCGCGAAGCTCGGCCTCGCTGGCGGCTCTGCGCCTGACGCGAAGGGCACCAACGACTGGAAGGGCCTTCCACGCGCGACGGAGCCGATGGCCGCTGTCGATCCGCCGGGGAACAACGCCTGGCTTGACGAAGCGCAGATCCTGACGATCGCGGACTGGATCGCGACGCACGATCCGCGGCTCGTCTTCGAGACCACGCGAGGCAGCTTCACGGTCGCGCTCGCACCACGGGACGCACCCGTCCACTGCGTCAGCCTCTTCAACGCCGTACGCAACGGCGTCTACACGAATACGCGCTGGCACCGCGTTGTTCCGAGCTTCGTGGTCCAAGGTGGTGACCCCCATGGACACGGCGCTGGCCATGGAGGCTGGACGGTCCCTGACGAAATCAACGCGCTTCCATACGTGCGCGGCGCACTCGGAATGCCCAAGAGCGTGAAGGACGACGGCGGCTGTCAGCTCTTCGTGATGCTGAGCGACTACCACCCTCTCGACGAGCGCTACACGTGTTATGGACGCGTCGTGGACGGGATGGAAGTCGTCGACCAAATTCGAGTCGGCGACCGAATCACGAAGGCGTACGTCAAAGTCCCTGTAGCTGGGACGAGTTCGCCGCGTTCGCAGTAGCCGTCTGTGAGCGCCGGGCCGTGCAACTCCCGTTCCTGCTCCGGCGGTTCGGGCAGCATCCCCGCGCCTTCGGCGATTTCTGCGGTGGCCCCCATGCCCAACCAGTAGGCTGCGGGCATGGACATGCGAGCCGCGACTGCCGAGGACATCCCGGCGATTCGAACCCTCGTCGCGGAGGTCGGGAGCGAATTTGGCTTCGAGCCGGAGCCCGAGGGTGCGGATATCGATCTATACGGCGCCGTCGACGCGTACTTCGCCCCGGGCGGCCTGCTGCGCGTGCTGACCCACGACGACAGAGTGGTCGGCGTGGTGGGTGTCGTGCAGCACTCAGCTTCCGACTGGGAACTGAGAAAAATCTACATCGCCGCAGAGCACCGGGGCGGCGGGCACGGACGCTGCCTGCTGGATGTCGCCGTAGCGTTTGCTCAAATTCAGGGTGCCCGGAAGCTGGTGCTGCAATCCAGCTCGAAGCTGGGTGCCGCGCTGATCCTGTACGAGCGCGCGGGCTTCGTAACCATCGAAAGCGGCATGCGTTCGTCCACCTGCGACGTGGCGATGGAACTTACCTTCGAGCCCTAGAAGCGTGCCCAAGAATCCGCCCAACGGACGACCAGGAATGACATGAGACGACCCTCGATGACGACCACCACCACTCACATCATTCTGTCCTTCTCGCTGGCGAGCGCCCTCTTATGCGACGGTCGCGCGCAGCCACAGGCGTCAACACGCAGGGCACACGAGCCCGTAGCCAGGTTCGAGTTCAATGGCAGCCTCGACAACGCGGCTGCACCCTCCGTGACAGGCTCTACCGACGGCACCGCAGCCTTCGTGCGGGGCCTTGAGGGCCGAGCCCTTAGCCTGGGAGCCGGTGACTCTGCGACAAGCCTCACGATCGAGGGCGCGGACCTGCCGTTCGATCCAGGCAACGACTTCTCGGTGCAGTGCTGGATCAGGACCACCGCGGAGTCCGGGTCGCGCATGGTACTGCTCTCGCAGAAGGACTACGGGGAAGGCAGTCTCGCGTCGCAGAAGGTCCCGAGCTGGGTGTTCTACATGTCCGGTGGCACCTGGGCCTGGAACATGGGTTCGGGTAAGCGGCGCATCACCTATGAGCGCGACAATGGTGAGCACATGCCACTCAACGATGGCAGGTGGCACCAGCTCACCATGACCTACGACAGCGATCTCGCACAGGTCTGGCTCTACTACGATGGCGTCAACAGGGTGATCTACAACGTACGCGACTCTACCGGCTTCGACTTCACCTCCGCTCAGCCCCTGACCGTTGGATCGGCAGGGTCTACGGCGATCCCCCAGGGCGGGATCGTTCCAGGCATCCTGACGGGAGTCGAAGCGCTCCAGCAGCTAGTCGATGCGTTCAACTCATTCGAGCTGAGCGAGCTCGAGTCCGATGAATTCGCGAGGCTGATCGTCGAACCTAAAAAGCTGTTCAGCGAGAAGGTCCGTGCACGGGCACAGGCTCTCGGCGCCGAGGGCGAGGCCTTCGTGAAGAAGATGAGCTCCGTGGACTTCGAGCCCGTCTCACGCGCCGAGTCGCGCCTGATGCGCAACCCCTACACCGTGCACCAGGTGCTGAACTTCATGGAAGCAGCACCGCTGCTCAAGCTCTACTCCCTGGTCAACGGCAAGGTCACCCTCGACGATCGAGTGGCCAAGTCGTTCAGCGAACGAGAGCGGCTGCACTCAGCGGACTTCGACGTCGACAAGCTGGCGGTCTGGCGGCGGGCGCTGCCGGCTGAGGAAGTACAGAGTTCCTACTCCGCGTACTTCGAACCCGCCGTTGCCGACGTTGCCACCCAACTGGACTCGATCACGACGGGCGTCTGGAACATCTTTCATGGAGGCCTGCACTTCACGGTCGACAAGCACGGATGGGATTCCAGACTGGCGATCGCGCAGATCATTGAACGTGAGGCACTCGACGTTGTCATGCTGCAGGAGACCTACTCCTCAGGCGACTTCATCGCGGCCGAGCTGGGCTACTACTTCGCGACGACCGTCGACTGGGACTATCTCAACCAAGGTGCGAACATCTCCGTGATCAGCCGCTACCCCATCCGAGAGGTGCGAGTCCCCGATGGAGCCGCATTCATGAACGTCGCGGCAAGGGTCGCGATCAGCGAGACGCAGGACGTGTGGGTCATGTCGAACTGGTACGGCATGGACAAGTTCCCTGTGGTGTCTGAATTCCACGAAGGTCGGTTCGCCGAGGCGGCGACCACGCCAGTGTTCTTCGGCGGAGACTTCAACGCGATCCCGCACACCGATGGTGGCGACAACCCCGCGTCGAGAGTGCTCCTGCAGGCCGGATTCACGGACGCCTATCGCAGCCTTCACCCGGACGTAGAGACGTTCCCAGGCTTCAGTCATCGAAGCGGTAGGCGCATCGACCAGCTGTACTTCAAAGGCGCGGGCCTCCGGCACACGTCGACGAGACTGATCAACACCTGGCCGACGGGGTTCCCCTCGGATCACTATCTGATCCGATCGGTGTTCGGGCTACGGTAGATCCGCAAACGGGGGACGGGCTCAACCATCCTATCTCCCGGAGAACCCAGCACGCCACGTCGCCTTCGCGCGCTCGGAAGCCAAGTCAGTGGCCTACTGGGCCAGGCGGGGAGAGGCGGACGCGCGGGCCACAGCGATTCGCGGATCAACGCTTTCCTACCCCCAATTCTGTGCCGAGGGCGCCGTCCGCAGGAGATCGCCGTTGGCGATCTCCTGCATGTCGCCTGCGCCCAAGGCTTCGAAAATTTGAGGCCCACGAAATCGCATGCGCTGGCAGGCTGAAGGGATGAAGATGATCCACAGGCATGGCTCCACCTCGTTCCTGGCGACGTCCCTCCTGCTAGTAGGTGCCTGTCGATCGACGGCACCCGAGGCCCCCCCGGCGCCATGGACATGCTCACCGCGAGTCGAACTATCGTCGGTTTGGCAGCACCTTTCGGAGCGCCACGACAAAGATCACGACGGCCGCATCCTGGCTTCGGAGTACGGGCGCGGGGAGGTTCGCTTCGCAAACTACGATCGAAACGAGGACGGCGTTCTGGAGGCAGCTGACTTCCCCGACGACACCTACTTCAATGGCTTCAGCCACATGCTCCTGAAGGACGCCGATGCCGACGAAGACGAGCAGGTCTCACCCGCCGAGTGGCAGTCGTTTTGCTCGGAGTTCGACGTGAACGGCGACGGGCGCATCGTCAGGAGCGAAGTGGAGGAGTCCATGGGCGACTGGACGGACGATTGGAACCTCTTCCTGCTCTCCTTCGATCAGGACAGTGACGGCGACTTCGACGATCACGATCTCCAGCTCACCTTCCGAGACCAGGACTACAACGGCGACGGTCTGCTCACGGGCAAGGAGCTGTCGGGGTGGCAGCCCACGGCGGAGAGGCCGGACGGTGAGGCGCCCGGCGTGGGAACGCCAGCGCCCGAATTCACCCTCAGCTACGCAGGCGACCCATCCAGAACCTTCTCGCTTTCGGCACAAACGATGAGCGCCGCAGATGCGCGACCCATAGCCCTGATCTTTGGGAGCTACACATGACCTCCGTTCCGCGAGTCAGCCGGTCGGCTGAACCAGCTCCACGAGCTCTATGGACAGGACATTGATTTCATCCTCGTCTACCTGCGCGAGGCGCACGCGATGGACAGCCGCCTCCCCATGACCTTTGGCGCCGTCGAGGACCCGGTGACCATGGAGGAGCGGCACCAGATGGCGCAGTTCGCCACGGAGACGCTGGGCCTGACGATGCCAGCTCTCGTGGATGAACTGGACGACGCCGTCAGCCTTGCGTACTCGGGATGGCCCGAGCGACTCTATCTCGTGGGGCCCAACGCCGACGTTCTGTTTCGGTGCGGCCCAGGCCCCTTCGGTTTCGATCCGGATGGCCTGGAGGCCGCGATCAAAGAGCACCTGGCGAAGGCACCAGGCAAGGCGCGCTGACCGTCGACGTCGACCGCGACGGAGTTCGACACCACTGGATAGTTCTCCAAGGTCAAGAAGCTGGTCCCTTGGTAGTCCTTGACGAGCGCGGCTCCGCGGGCGTCGAGCCCCACGAGCCCCACGAGCCCTGTCTGCCCGCCTCCACCGCCGAATCGACGTCCGTTTCGAACACGGAGGTCGTCGTAGCCCCCTGTCACCTCCCGGTACGACGCTTCACACGCGTAGTCTCCCGAGTTATTCAACTTGGCCGCGCCGAAGATGGTTTCCCAATTCGCTGGGGTCACGCCACTGAGTAGCGTGTTCGGCAGGGGCTGCTCCTCCATCGCGAGGCGGCCTCCACCCAAGTCAATCATCGCGCCATCCACGACGATCGCCTCTCGGCCGGTCACCCTCTCCTTGGCAACGACGCTCCATTGGGATCCGTCAGGACTCACCTCAATCTCCGACGCGAAGCGATCGATTCGTCTGGTGAACCCCGCAAGTGGGTTGCCCGTCGCAAGAAGTACTTGACCCGCGGGCCACTGCCAAACGACGTGGCGCCAATCACCCGCAGCGTTCTCCGCGTATCCGAGTACGAAGGCGCTCCCCGACGTCGTGAGCTCAACCTGCGAAAAGGACGACCAGCTCCAACCCTTGATCCCGGGCACGGGCTGGCCATACTCGGCGATGATCTGATCCCCCACCCAGACCCGCGTTGTTCCATTGGTCCCACTCACAGAGTCGCGATACGCCACCGTCCCGTTGGCCATCGACGGGAACTGAAGCTGACCCTGCTGAACGCCCTGAATCAGGCTCGGCCGGCGCAGCAGCTCCACGGGGCCATCGATGCCGCCAGGCCGCTGGCCGCTGGCCGATGATCATCCGCGCGACGGAATTCCCCATCCCATCATCGGCCAAGATTTCAGTAACCCAGCCCCCCCCTCGGCCCGCAGTGGGCGGCCGAAAATCCAGGATGGACGACCCCTGTAAACCGGGGACGGGCCGCCCCGGGAGGGGGCGGCCCAAGGATTCA
>JBLIHL010000122.1:0-12564 GCA_047635895.1 Paracoccaceae bacterium
ACGGCGGTAGTACGGTCCTGGCCGCCAGGTGCGGCTAGAGACAGGAGGAGTAGCAGGGTCAACATGAACCCTTTAGAGCGGCTGGAGCCAGTGGTCACACCCGCAAATCAACCGTAAATCCGGAGGGTGTCGCAGTCGGCCCCCTACGGCCAGCGAAAGCGGCCCGTAGCGCCGTTCCCAGCGGACGGGACGACGGCACTGAGCTCCGACCCCGGTTGGTGGCCTAGAAGCGGCTGCGTGCCGCTATCGGCGGGAGGGCTTTGCGGTGGAAGTCAGCCAGGTAAACAACCACCACTGGAGCAGCGGTTAATCCGCCGCGCCAGGGTCAGGGTCAGTGTCAGTGTCAGTGCCAGAGTCAGTGTCAGTGCCAGAGTCAGAGTCCGTGCCAGCGCCCCGGTACCGCTCGAGCAGACCGCCCAGGCGCGGATCGTCGGCCGCCGCCGATGGCGCTCCGTCCTTCCCCACGCCGCCCAGGTTCACCCGGTACCAGCCCTCACGCCACTCCTCGCACGGGGCCACCCACCACGCGCGCTCGCCCGCCGCGTTCTCGGCCAGCCGGAGCGCGCTGCCGAACCGGTCCAGGGCTCGCTGGCTGAGAGCGCGCGCTCCGGTCTGATTCCCCTTGCCCCGGTGGTGCAGAGCGCCCGCGCACAGCACTAGACCCTGCCACCAAAGGGCCTCGCCCTCGCGCTCACCGCGGCGTGCGGCGAGCCAAGCGGCCTCAAACGATTCATGGGACGCATGGTGCTGCCCCGCGTCAAACAGATCGGCGCCCCCGCGCAGGACCCTCCATCCGTCATCGACTGAAGCGCCCAGTGCGGAGCCCCCCTGATGTCCATCTTGGTTCGATTTCACCATGGCCCCCACTATAGCGGCTTCAGCAGCCCGGCGAAGACGACGAACTGGCCACTGACATGCGCGTCCTGCCGCACGCGTGAACGGTCATGAGGCGCCGGCCGCGCTACGGAGCCCCGGGGGATTTCCTGGCCATCCATCGCCGCACTACTCGCTTCCGGCGGAGCCCTCCATCGCGTTCATTCCCGCGGGGAGCGGCACTGCGACGTCGACGCGGGTGGGGTCGCCGCCGTCGGTGACGGAGGCAGAGGAGTCGACGCAGACGAAGGAGGTCAAGGCGGAGACGAGGCCGTGCTCAAGCGCGAGGCGCGTCATGCCTGCGGCGAGGGCGGTGCCCTCTTCTGGTGGAAGGACGCGCATGTCGGCGGCGAGTTTCGCAAGGCGGGCGCGAGCCCAGACCTTGCCGAGGATGGGCGCTTCCGATTGGGTGGCCGCACTGGTGGAGATCCGCGCGAGTTCGCGGACGGCGCCATTCACGCGGCCGTTGACGATGACTACCGCGTCGGTGCTGCCCCCACTCAGGGCGAAGGGTAGGGTCAAGGGGCGGCCCGCGAAGAGCGTCTTGGGGATCTCGACGGCGCAGTCTGCAACGGCACCTTCGAAGCGAACTTCAAGGGAGTCTACGGCGGGGTGGGAGACGCGATCGAAGTAGGCCTCGATCGCAGCCTTCGGGTTCTCGCCGAGGCCGATGTAGGCCTCCGCGCCATCGGATTGCTTGGCCATCTCGGCCATGAGCCAACGGTTCGGGCTCGAGCCGATCCCGAAGGAAAAAATGCGCGCATCGGCGGTACGAGTCTGGATCGCGGCGAGGATTTCGTTCTCGTTGCCGATATAGCCGTCCGTGAAGAACGTGATTACGCGCGGACGCTCGCCGTCGTAGGGCCGCGCGAGCGCGGACTGCATGGCGGGCAGCATGTTCGTGCCGCCGCCGGCGCGGAGTTCCTTGATGTAGCGCTCGGCGCGCGCAATATTCTGGGGCGTCGCAGGCAGGGGATCGGGGTCGAGGGTGCCGACCGCGTTCGAGAATTCCATGATGTGGAACGAGTCGGACGCATCCATGCGGCTGAGCGCGGTGAGCATCGCGGCGCGCACAATCTCCATGGGCTCGCCGCCCATGGAGCCAGAAGTGTCCACCACGAAGACGTGCTCCATGGGGCGCTTCGGGAGGCTCAGGAGGTCCACCGGCGGGTAGAGCGTCAGGAGCGCGTGGCCGCCCTGGGCGACGAGGCCCGTGCGCAGGCCGTCGCCAGCGATCTTCCAGCGCAGGCGAAAGTCGGCGTTCGGGAGGCTGTCCTCCTTAGCGAGCACGATCTCCGCACCGGTGGCCGTGGCGTTGATGTTCACCCGGTGGCTCGGGCTCACGATGCTCTCGACGCCGAGCCCGGCGTCGAGCCGCACGCGCAGGGAAACGTCGTGGCCGCTGCGCTTCGCTCGTTCCCTATCACCGAGGTAGGTGACCTCGGTGGGCTGACGGGTGCCGCTGCCCGCCGCGTAGCCCTTGGCGCCAATGCCGTTCTCGTACCCGACGGGGTTGAAGCGCGGGCCGACGACCATAGGAAAGGCAATCTCCTGCCAGCCGTCCACGTGGTCCACGGGCTCGAGGTAAGAGAGGGCCACTTCGATCTTCGAGCCCGGCGTGATGTTAGCCACGTTCTGGGTGAAGATATTCGGGCGTTCCTGGGTCAGGAGCGCGGCGGTGTAGCCCTGGGCGCGGGCCGCTTCGTAGATACGCCGGGCCTCTTCGCGCTCGCGCACAACGCCGCGAATCGTGCGATCGCCGATGGTGAGAATGAAGTCGTGCACCGCCGCGTCGTGGGGCAGAGGGAACACGTAATGAGCCTCGATGGGAACCTGATAGGGGTTGCCGAAGGTCTGCTTGACGGTGCCGGTGGCCACGGGGCCGAGCACCTCGATGGCGACGTCGGTGTGCTCCAGCGGTAGGCGCACCTCCACGTCGTCGATGATCGTGATGAGCTCGCCGGAGCCGGGATTCTTGATCTCGAGGGCAGCCAGGCCAGCCTCGCGCTCAATGACGATGATCTCGTCGAACTGGACGCCGCTGGCTGACCGTCTCAGGTCCGAGACCTCTGCGCTGGGCCTGGCGCTTTCGCGGGCAACAATGCCCATTGGGGCGCCCGCGCCAGGTCCGTACTCGCGGCTGACATCGCGCCCTACGGTGAATTGGTGAGAGCTGCAGGCGGCAGCCAGGAGCAGGGCCACGGCCACGCTCGGGAGAATGAGGTTCTTCATGGGTGATCTGGACTAGCGCGCGAGGCGAGCGGTGGCGCCTTGGATCGGGCCGTCGGGGGAGGCGACCACTTCCGCGGTCAGGTTGAGTTCGGGGTCTTGCGTGCCGGTGATCACGAGGTGCACGCGGGCGACGAGGATCTCGGTACGGGGGCCGGCGCCCTCCGTGTCAAAGGCCGCCAGGACGACGGCTCCGCCTTGGAGCGCCTTGGGGTCGTAGAAGGGCGCGTCCCTGAAGGACGGATCGTTTCCTCCCTCGACGCCCACGAGCTTTGCGGCTCCAGTGGAGTCTTCGAAGCGCACCTGCCAGGCCGCGAGGGGCTCGCCGGCCGGGTCAACATGGAGCTCGTACGTGACGAAGCGCAAAGGCTCCTCGGGCCCTTCGGCGATGGACTCCCGTGCGCCTGAAGGCTCTTGGCCCGTCCCTGAGACCTGGGCGGCGCCGATGGAAATCAGGGCCGCCAGGACGAGTGCGGCGCTCAGTAAAAGCGAGCGGCTCATCGGATGACCTCCACGGCGAAGCGTGCGATGCGATCCGCGTCAGCGCGGGTGACGCGCCCGTCCCCGTCGAGGTCGGGCATGCCCGCGGTAGAGGCCCCCTGGGTCGTGGCGCGAGCGACCAGGTAAGCGTCGAAGATGTCGACCTTGCCGCTCTGATCGACATCGCGGGCATCCGCCAGGAGCCCCATGGCCTCAGTTTCGGGCGCCGCGGTGGCGACCACCTTGGTTTCAGGAAGGCTGTCGCCAGCGGGTATCTGGAGCACCAAGAACAGAGCCGCGGCTGCGGCTGCCAGCCCGGAGGCCCAGGCCGCGCCGCGCAGGAATCGCCATGGCGGTCCGGTGTTCGCTGGGACGGCGGCGAGCTCCGGGACCCCGAACCGTCGTTCGGCCTCCGCTTGGAGCCGAGCCTTCAGGCTCTCGGGCGGCTCTGCGTCGTGGAAAAGCCCCTTGAGGCCACCGGCGAGCTCGGCGTCCAACTCCGTGTCGAACACTGCGGGGTCCTCCGGCATCGGCCTGTGGTTCGGCTCAGAGTTCGGCTCAGAGTTCGGCTCGGAATGCAGCTCTGGCGGGACACCGGGGCTCCCGGACGGGCGGGGAGAGCGCTTGGGGTCTGGTTCTTGTCGCATGTCGCATGGGCCCCTCGGGCCGTGTGTGCGGTCAAGGCGACGAAGGGCCCCTGGCGTTCAGCGATCTTCGAAAAAGTCTCGGGCCGTCTCCCGAAGGGTGTGGATGCCGCCGTGGACGCGGCTACGGACGGTCCCTTCAGGGATGCCCAGCGCCATCGCGGTTTCGGTCACGGTCAGGCCCTCCAAATGGCGTAGGACCACGGCCTCGCGCTGGAGTGCCGGCAGGGTCAGGAGTGCGCCTTCCAGGTCCGCCAGGCGCTCTGCCTCGCCGAGCGACGCGTCCCGCACCCGCGCTGCGGCGAGACCAGCCAAGGCTCCTTCGAGGGCATCCCCGTCCGACTGGAAGCGGCCGGCCTTCTCGCGTGCCCGGCGGGCGAGGCGCGTCACCACGGGGTAGAGGTAAGTCGTGAGCTGGCCTGTGAGCTGGAGGGTTCCGGCTTTCTCGAGGACGTGCAGGAAGGCCTCCTGGGCCACGTCGGCGGCATCGCTTTCCCGGCCAGAAACCCGGAGCGCCACGCGGTAAACGAAGGAGCCAGCCCTTCGATAGAGCTGGTCGAAGGCCGACACGTTGCCCGCCGCCAGGGCGTCGAGCAGGGCTTGGTCCGCGGGGGGAGGCACGTCCAGACCCTACGGCGCAGAGGGCGAAACCCCTTGCGCGGACATAGAGATCTTCGTGTTGGCGTCGGGGCAGTCGCCGCGAGCCACGTGGGAGTCTGGGACCCAAGGGAGTATCAGTCGAACTCGCTGCCCGCTCGCCCCTCATGAATTCGACGGGTAGCATGGTTCCCATGCGGCCACTCTTCACCAGCCTTCTCGTTCTCGCCCTCTCCCCCTTCCTGCGAGCGGAAACACAGAGCGCCGACGTCATCATCTACGGCGGTACGTCTGCTGCCGTCATCGCCGCGGTGCAGGCTAAAAAGATGGGCAACAGCGTCATCATCGTCAGTCCCGATCAACACCTCGGCGGACTCTCCAGCGGCGGACTCGGCTGGACAGACAGCGGCAAGAAAGAAGCCATCGGCGGCCTCTCGCTGGAGTTCTACCAGCGCATCAAGCGTCACTACGACCGTCCGGAGTCCTGGCGTCAGCAGAAGTCCGACGACTACTCACGATACAAAGAGGACGAAGCGGCCATGTGGGTTTTCGAGCCGCACGTCGCCGAGAGAGTCTTCGAGGACTTCGTCAGGGAGTACGACATCACCGTCGTCCGCGACGCCTGGCTCGATCGCGACAAGGGCGTCGAGAAAGACGGCACCAGAATCATCGCCATCACCACCCTCGGCGGCGATCGCTTCGAAGGGAAGATGTTCATCGATACCACCTATGAAGGCGACCTGCTCGCCACCGCTGGCGTCAGTTACCACGTTGGCCGCGAAGCTGGCAGCGTCTACCGTGAGAAGTGGAACGGCGTGCAGACCGGTGTTCTTCACCACGGCCATTGGTTCAAGGCCGATGTCAACCCGTACAAGATCCCCGGCGACCCCGACAGCGGCCTGCTCCCGCGCGTCGGCGTCGAAGCCCCTGGCGAGTACGGGCAAAGCGACCACCGTATTCAGGCCTACTGCTTCCGCATGTGCTTGACCAACGCCGAAGAGAACCGAGTCCCCTTTCCCAAGCCCGAAGGCTACGACCCCGACCAGTACGAACTCCTGCTGCGCGTCTTCGCCTCCGGCTGGCGCGAGCACTTCCACAAGTTCGACCCCGCCCCCAACAGAAAGACCGACACCAACAACCACGGTCCGTTCAGCACCGACAACATCGGCTTCAACTACGACTATCCCGAAGCGAGCTACGACGACCGCCGCGCCATCATCAAGGAGCACGAGGTCTACCAGAAGGGCCTGATGTACTTCATGGCCAACGACCCCCGTGTTCCCGAGGACGTGCGCACTGCCATGTCCAAGTGGGGTCTGCCCAAGGATGAGTTCATTGACAACCAGCACTGGTCGCATCAGCTCTACATTCGCGAAGCCCGCCGCATGATCGGCCACTACGTGATGACCGAGCACGACTGCCTCGACGCCGTCGTGACTCCCGACTCCGTAGGCATGGGCTCCTACACCCTCGACTCCCACAACGTGCAGCGCTACGTCAAGGCTGACGAGTTCGTGCAGAACGAAGGCGACATCGGCGTGCGCGCACCGCAGCCCTACGAGATCGCCTACGGATCCATCATCCCCCAGGCCGAGGAAGCCACCAACCTGTTGGCTCCCGTCGCCATGTCCGCCTCACACATCGCCTACGGATCGATCCGGATGGAGCCAGTGTTCATGATCCTCGGCCAGAGCGCCGCCACCGCCGCCTCGATCGCCATCGAGAAGGACCTCGCCGTCCAGGCTGTCGACTACCTCAAGGATCTGCGTCCCCTTCTACTGAGAGACGGTCAGGTCCTCAACTACGACGGTGGCCGTTGAGCCAGGTCCGCTGCCACCTCGCTGACCACTCACTCATCCTGAGTGCCGGATCAGTCGCGCCGTGGGACGACCGGTACTACCACAGCGCCCGCGCGAGCCGCCAGCGGACGCCATAGCAGCACAAGCGTCAACGCCAGGCGGCCAGACCGAGTGCGTGGCCTACGGATCTCGGAGAAGGGAGAGGTCTAGCCTGGTGGCCTCCGCTTCCAGCACGTCTACGTCGACCTCGACCGTCGCGCAGCCGTCCGCGCTAAGCCGCAGACGGTAGCGGCCGGGCGCCAGCAGCGGACTCTGAGCCAGGGCACCATCCAGCCGAATGTGGCCGGCGCTTCTTCGCTGGGTCGACCAGCTCACGGTTCGCCACTCGGACTCGCCCGGACCTCGAATATGAACGCGCGCGCGCTCCGGAACGTCCGCGGAACCTCTGGATTCGAGGGCGACCGCGAGGTCGATCCGGCCGCAACGGATCAGTTCCAGAGCGACTTCTTCGGTGGCGCCGCTCGTCAGATCAACGTGGAAGCGGGTCTCCCCCAGGATGGTCCACGGGCCATTCACACGAACGCTGAAGTCGTAGGGACCTGGGCGCAGTTCAATCAGCTCGACGTACTGGATGGGGTCCGTATCACTCGACAGGTCCTTCTGGAACAGAATCAGCCTCTCGCCGCGACTACCGCTCACGGAGAGTTCGCTCGCCTTCAGATCACTGCTGAGCGGCACGGTGAAACGTACTCGTCCGAGCTGGGCCAGATCCTCACGTAGGACGACACGGTAGAAGCCACTCGGTACTTCGCCCTCCAGTACCGAGGAGAAGTGTTTGCCCTCGCCGTCCTTGCCCTCAATGAGGACGCCACCCCCTACCGGCAGCACACGCTCCGCGTACGGCGTGCCTACCCTGAGGGATTTAGCCTCGGCCCCCCGGAAGTCGCGCGATCTCGAACCGCGGTCTCCAACGGCGCTCAGTGCAACCCACCGAATAGGAACGACCTTGCCCTTCACGGGTGGCAACGAAATCCGAACCAGATGCGCGTCCACTGTGAGGAGGGCGGCCATGTTTCCCGATTGAAAGGTATTCACGCCGATCGCCGGCAGCGTTCCCTTCCGCTGCGCCGTCACCGCAAAGGTCCCGCTCACGAGGCCGCCGAAAACGAATCCCCCGTCGGCGTCAGAGGTGCAGGTTGCTTCCGGAATACCCCGCGTGGGCGCGAGGCTGATGGACTTCGCGGTGACCCTAACGCCGGGGAGCGGCGTCCCGTCGGCCAGCTGAACCCGGCCTCCAAGTCGACCGCCTCCCGCAAGCTGAACGGTTCCGATATCCGTGGCCTCGTTCTCGATCAACTCCGCCGTCAAGTCTTCGGATCGGCCGAACGGTGAACTCTCCAAATAGAAAGACGTCTTGCCCGGTTGATGGATCCTCACCGCAAACCGGCCGCTTGCATCAAGGTCGAGCGAGAGATCGAGCATCCCGAACGCTGCCACCTGAACAAAAAGGGTCGCGTAGGAAACGGCATCGCCCGATGCATCCACCACGCGTCCGATCAATACCGTCCCGGACGGAATCTCGAGTGGAGCCTCAGCGGCGCCGGGCTGCGCAACGGAGGACTCCGAATAGGACTCAAGAGAGGGCGCTTCCGCGGCCGGGCTGGCGGGCGCGGACTGCCCCGATGAACGCCTCGAGGGATGCTCAGGAGAGACGTCGATACCCGGCACTACATCGGGCCCAGGAGACCCAGGCATGACCTCCATCGGCGCGGCATCGATCGACGCGCCGGTGCCCAGGTGGTCGCGCGTGCCCCACGCCCATGCGAGGAGCGCGAGCATCAGTGCCAGGGCGAGAAGAACAGCAGCTTTCATGGGGCGAGGCGTCAGGAGCAGGACGGCTTTGGTTCGCGGATTCGCGCGCGAGCGCCCTGCCTGAAAGGCAAGGCAGCGTGAACCTTCTGCCGGCCACTTTACAGCGAGTGGTGGTTCGCGGCACCGCCTGATAGCCTGACCACCATGGTGATCCTCGCTCTACTGACGCTCGCGACCTGCGCTACGCAGGTCGACGGGTCCAAGCTCGATGACCTTCGAGAGCTCACGGAGCTCGTGTGCATCGATTGCCACATGGGGTCCACGGAATCCGGAGCTGGCACCGCCGCTCGACTGGATCTAGTCGCTGCGCTGGACGCACCCGCGGAGCATCTCGAGCTCCTCACCACCGCCTTCGCCCAGGTCCGCCAGGGGTTCATGCCGCCATCGGACGCGCCGGGCGGCGGGTTCGATGACGAGGAGCGCCGTGAGTGGCTCGGTGGGCTCCGCGCTTTGGTGCAGTCCAGCGATATGGGGCCCGGGCACGCGACGCTTCGGCGCATGACGAGGCGCCAGGTCAAGCGGACGCTCCAGCAGCTCTTCGGGATCGACGTACCCGTCGAGCGCTTCCTACCGCGGGACGCTTCCGGGTACGGCTTCGACACCACGGGCGACACGCTCTTTGTCACGCCGCTCTACTACGAGAGCTGGTACGAGTGCGTTGAGTTCGTGGTTGCTGCGCTTCTTGCCAAGGATCCGAAAGCAGCGGCATCCGCGGTGGACGCGGAGCGCGTGCGGGCGTTCCTGCGGCTCGCTTTCTCGGATGAACCCAGCGGCAGTTCGGTCGCTGCTCGGCTTGAGCTCGCCCAAGCCGAGGACGGAGACGGCTGGCTTGACGTCGTCCGGGCGACGCTCCTGAGCCAGGAGTTTCTCTACCGAGTGGAAGGCGAAGGCAGCTCCGATCAGGAACCAGAGACCGGTACCGTCGAGCGAATCGATGCGTACGCCATGGCTTCACGGCTGTCGTTCTTCCTCCACGGCAGCCGCCCGGACGAGGCGCTCCTCCATCGCGCAGGGTCACACGAATTCGATAGCGACGCGTCCGTGGCGAGCATCGTCCAGGAGATGCTCGACGACCCGCGGTCGCGGTCGCTGGCCGAGGACTTCGCGGCCCAGTGGCTCGGCACGTCCGAGCTCCGCGACGTCACGCCGGACGTTCGCCGCTACAGCGCGTTCAATGAGGGCCTGCGCAAGTCCATGGGCCTGGAGGTCGTCGAGTTCTTCGACGACCTTGTGCGCCAGAATCGCAGCGTCCTTGAGTGCCTCGACAGTGAATACGTCTTCGTGGATCGGCGGCTGGCGAAGCACTACGGCATGGCCGAGGTCAAGCATCGCGAGCTCCGGCGACTGCCCCGGGAAAGCGTCGACCGCGGCGGCGTTCTCGGCATGGCCGGCATCCTGACGGTGACCTCGAATCCGCTGCGCACGAGCCCGGTGAAGCGCGGTCAGTGGGTGCTTGAACGGATCTTCCACGCGCCCGCGCCGCCCCCACCGCCAAACGTCGGGACACTCCCGGAAGACGACCAGCAGAAGGACGGGCTCTCGCTGGCCGAGCGCCTCGCGACCCATCGCGCGCGCGCGTCCTGCTCGGCCTGCCATGACCAGATGGATCCGTGGGGTCTCGCGCTCGAGCGCTTTGACGGCATCGGACAGTGGAGGGAGCTGGAACTGCCAGCGGAGGGAGACCCTGCGGAGGGAGAGCCTGAAGGAAACCCCGAGGAGGGCGTGGCAACCGAATCCATAGTCAAGCTCCCGAACGGATGGGAGGTCCCAGGACCCGCGGGCATGAAGGCCTCGCTTATTGCAGAACCGGAACGATTCATCGAAGCCTTCAGCAGTGCCCTGTTTACCTATGCAGTCGGGCGACCACCGACCCTGGTGGACCTCCAGGAGATCGAGGCCATCATGGGCCTGTGTATCGCCGATGGATACCGGGTGCGGACGCTGATCCAGGGTATTGCGCTCTGCACAGCGATGACCCATCGTCAGGGGTAGCCATGAGCCAGTCCACGCCAGCCAAGACCTATCCGAAGGCGCCGCCTGTCCTACTCGGTCGGCGCGCGCTCGATCGCCGGATGCTGCTCAGGGGCGCGGGTGCCGCGCTCGCTCTGCCGTGGCTGGATGCGATGGCCGCGGCCTCGCCGCTGCGCCCGAACCCGACGGCACCCAAACGGTTTGCCGCGATGTTCTGCCCCAACGGAATGCTGCCCTCGGCCTGGCGGCCCGCGGCTGAGGGCGCGGACTTCAAGCTCTCGCCCACGCTGGAGCCGCTCGCCCCGATCCGCGACCAGGTCTCCGTCCTCGGCAACTTGCGCAACTACGAGAGCCGCGTCGGCGAGGGCCACTACGTCAAGACCACCGCCTGGCTGTCCGGCGCGCCCGTGCGGCGCACCGGCGGACGTGACCTGCGCGTCGGCGTCTCCATCGACCAGCTCCTGGCGGATCAGCTCGGCCACGAGACGCCGCTGTCCTCGCTGGTCCTGGGCGTTGAGCCCGTCCGCAACCGCGTCGACATGGGCTACAGCACCGTCTACGGAGCCAACGTCTCCTGGCGCACCCCGACCGTGCCCGCCGCGCGAGAGATCTCTGCACGGCGTGCCATGGAGCGCCTCGTGCGATGGTCGGGCGCCGCCACGGGCAAGAAGAAGCGCGTGCTCGACCTCGTGCACCGCGAGGCACGCGCCCTGGGCCAGCGCCTCGGCGGCGCCGATGCGGAGAAGCTCGGGGAGTACCTCCACGCCGTCGACACGCTCGAGAAGCGCATCGCCGCCATGGAAGCACGCGACCGAGAAGCCTCGCCGCTCGGGCTCGACCCGGAGTCTGCCGAAGCCGCTGAGACCTACGCCGAGCGCGTCGACCTCATGCTCGACCTTATGGTCCAGTCGTTCCGCACCGACTCCACGCGCGTCGCGACGTTCATGTTCGGCAACGCGGTCTCGGGCCAGAACTTCTCCTTCCTCGAAGGCGTGGAGGGTGGACACCATCCGCTCTCCCACCACGAGAAGAAGGCTGAAAAGAAGGCGCAGTACGCGCTCATCAACCGCTGGCACGTCGAGCAGTTTGCGCGCTTCATGCAGCGACTCGACGCTATCCCCGAGGGAAACGGAACGCTCGCAAGAAGCTGTGCCGTCCTGTTCGGCTCGGGCCTCGCAGACGGGAACCAGCACGATCCAAAAGACCTCCCCACGCTCCTCGGCGGCGGCATCTTCCGGGGCGGGCGCCACGTGCGCCAAAAGAAGCTGACGCCCCTCTGCAACCTGTACACGTCCGTCCAGTCGGCCTTCGGTGCAGGCGAAGCGCCATTCGGAGACGCGAGCGGGCCGCTGGCGGGCCTGGAACGTCTCAGCTGACTCAGCCAGGCGGTGCCACCCGGCACAAAGACTCTATTGGGGGACCTTCAGCGCGTCCCGGTTCCTGTCCAGGAACTCCGTCTTCCAAAGGTAGTCATCC
The DNA here is from genome assembly GCA_047635895.1 of Paracoccaceae bacterium. Lineage (GTDB taxonomy): Bacteria > Planctomycetota > UBA1135 > UBA1135 > Saltatorellus. Next base: position 11,942 of record JBLIHL010000122.1, read on the forward strand.
AGCAAGTACTCAATGTCCGTGGCTCCCAGGAGCAAGAGGGCCGCGTACAGCGCCTCAACGGACGCGAGACCCTCGGACGGATCCTCAAAGCCCTTGGAGCGGCGCGGGTACGCCGTCACGAGCGGCGGCAACCGGCGCCTGACGGGGTCGCCCGTGATCGTCTTGGCAAGCTTGGGAAGCCTGCGCCAGGACGAGTCCAGAACGAGCAGCGGAAGCCCTCGATCGGCCTCCGAAATCAGCTCCCCTTCGGGGTCCAAGAGCACCCGCCCGGTCGCATCCACCATGCGATCGCCCTCGTAGGCGACGAACTCAATACCAGCCGTCCCACGCAGCGGGATCAACGAGCACTTCTTGGGCGACTCCCGTGGGTCACGGACAATGAGAACGTCGAGCGAAGAGCGCGAGCCGGCGCTCGCCTCCGGACCAGGGACCAAGTCTGACATGGCGCAAAGAGTACCCGCCGACACCCCGAGAGTGTGAGCCCCAGACAACCAGCAACGCCGCCGACCGCGAGCCGAGGCACGAAAAACCCCACCCGAAGAAATCCGGGTGGGATCTAAGAAAGCCACCGACCGACGCGATCGCACCTAATCCTGTTCGAAGGATCAGCCGCACAACCGAGA
>JBLIHL010000123.1:0-12556 GCA_047635895.1 Paracoccaceae bacterium
AGCGCGAGGGCGTACAGACCGATCCGGCGCTGTGCCCATCGGTCAACGTGAGCCCTTCACGTGCGAGGCGATCGATATTGGGCGTCTCGAACTTCGCCTCTGGGTTGAGGGCTCCGCAATCACCGTAGCCCTGGTCGTCCGTGTAGATGACGAGGATGTTCGGCCGCCTCGACCTATCACCGTGGCTCGCGACTCCACGGCTGCCGGTGGCGCAGCTAACCGCCGAACCAGCGGCAGCGAACGCCATCAGAAGCAGGCATCTGCCGCCTGACCAGTGGAAGAAATCAGGCTTGAGCATCAGATGGTGATCATGGTTTAAGACTCTTAATTTGACGGTTCCGCACGGTTCCGCACGGTCGCGTGCTATCGAAAGCGCTGGGACGAGAGGTCAAGCGAGGTGGTGGCGCCTGGCCGTACGACAGCGTGGATTTCGAGCCGCGACTCGAGGGCCGCGTCTCCTTGTAAATGGGCCGGGACGCGGCGAATCGAAACCGTGTAGCTACCTGGCTTGAGCAGCCGTGACCTCCACCTCACGCCATCCACCTTCGGCCTGTGGGTGAAGCCATACCGGGCGCCCGACTCGTGAACAGCCGTCAGGTGATACGTCGACGATGACTCCTCCACCTCACCTCCGAGCCGGCCCCACACGCTGGGAGCGGTGACCGATTCCGTCCGGGCGTCTGGGTCGCTCGACCCGACCTCGACGTCGGCGTCAAACGCGCTCAGATAGCCATCCTCCGTGGGCTTGAGCCGGACTTTCCAGCTGCCAAAGGGAAGCTTCAGCCGGTGGCTGCCCAGGGGGAACTCCTCCACCGACAGACCCAGGTCCGCGTGCCATGCCTCCGCCGTCCAAGCATCGAGGGAAACGCCACTCGAATCAGCAAGCGCGATCGTGACGATTCGGGTCACTGTGAGACTGAGGGGAAGCGTGACCTCGCGGTGCTCTTTCTCCACGAGCAGATGTTCGACCGCTCGGAGCTCGCCCTGAGCATGGTCGAGGTACGCGAGCAGCCTCCACGGTCCTGGCTTGTCGAGAATGGCCAGGGTGCGGCCGTCGCTCAGTTGCTTGAGCTGGGCTTGGGGAGGCGCCTGACTCGAGAAGACACTGCGCTCCTCCTTGCCGCTCCATCGAACGAACAGATCCTCGGCTTTGATGACTTCACCGTCCAGCCCGACGCAGCGAATCAGAAGCGTCGGCTGCTCCAGGTAGACCGCGACTCCAATAGCGGGAGGATGAATCAGCGGCATGTCATCCTCAGCTGACGAGCTATGAAACACGTGGTGAACGCGGTAGTCATAGGGCGGCAGATCATCGAACTGAAACCGGCCGTTCTCATCGGTCAGGGCGCTCTGGGTCATGGCGCCTTCGTCCGAGGTATTAGGCGAGGCCTGCACGCTGAACTGAGGCAGGCGATAGCCCGAATAGCCGATCACCTCTCCAGAAAGTGAGGCGGCCGCTGGGTCCGGAACGCGCTCTTCGGCGACTGGCGTCTCTCCTTCGAGTCTCGCTGCGAACGAGTCGCTCTCAGCCGGGACGCGAGATTGCGAACGTACGCCGTTCCGTTCGCCCGCCTCCAGCTGGCCAGGGTCCGCCATCGAGTCACCATTCGGCAAGGGCGACGGCTCTGGTCCCTCGACGCCGACAGTGGCCAGCGGAGGCCTTGGCTCGCCAGCCAAGGAAAAGTACAGGAACGCCGCCGCTGCGACCAGGGCCAAGAGGCTGGCTAGTAGAAGTCTACGCATGGCAACACGAGCACCGCGGCGATGCCGGGCTCAGGCGAGAAGCTCCTCGATCACGTGCCCGTGGACGTCAGTGAGCCGGAAGCGCCGTCCCTGGGAACGGAAGCTGAGACGACGGTGATCTACGCCGAGCAGGTGGAGCCAGGTGGCCTGGAGATCATGGACGTGGACAGCCCCGGGGGTGAGGTGATGCTTCGAGGGCTGCAGGGGTGCTCCGTTCGCGTCGACGATGTTATAGCTCCAGTCGTCCGTGTGCCCATAGGTAGTTCCCGCGCGAACGCCGCCGCCGGCCATCCACAGCGAGAAGCAGCGCGGATGGTGGTCACGGCCGAAGCCGTCCGGGGTCAGTGCGCCCTGGGAGTACGCCGTGCGGCCGAACTCACCACCCCAGATCACGAGCGTGTCCTCGAGAAGGCCCCGCCGCTTGAGGTCCGTCACCAGGGCCGCGCTGGCCTGGTCTGTCTCTCGCGCCTGTTCCCGGATCTTCGCCGGAAGTCCATCGTGGTGATCCCAGCCCTGGTGATAGAGCTGGATGAAGCGAACGTCGCGCTCGGCCAGTCGGCGCGCTAACAGGCAATTCGCCGCGAACGTCCCAGGCTTGCGCGCGTCCTCGCCGTAGAGCTCGAAAATTTCGTCGGGCTCCTCGCTGATATCGGCGACCTCGGGCACGCTCATCTGCATTCGGTAGCCGAGCTCGTACTGCGCGATACGCGCCTCGATCTCGGGGTCGAGCTCTGCTTCAGCAGCCCGGCGATCGATCGCGGCAATCGCATCCAGCGTCCGCCGGCGCGTGGCACGCGACGTCCCCTCTGGATTGTCCAGGTAGAGCACGCGGTCCTTGCCTGAGCGGAAGGGAACGCCCTGGTGCCGGGTGTCCAAGAACCCGTTCCCCCACAGCCGCGCGTACAGCGGCTGGCCGCCCTGGCCGGCACTCGCCAGCACGACGAAGCCGGGCAGGTCCCGGTTGGTCGACCCGAGCCCATAGCTCGCCCAGGCACCCAAGCTAGGCCGCCCCGCAAGCTCCGACCCAGTCTGCATGAACGTCATCGCGGGGTCGTGATTGATCGCCTCCGTGAACATCGAGCGCACGATGCAGAGGTCGTCCGCGATCTTGGCGGTGTGCGGGAGGAGCTCGCTCATCCACGCGCCAGACTGTCCGTGCCTGGCGAAGGAGAACGGTGAGCCCGCGAGGGGCAGCGAAGCCTGGTGCGCCGACATGCCGGTCAGTCGCTGGCCGGCTCGCACGCTCGCGGGGAGCTCCTTGCCGTGGTTCTCCCGCAGGAGCGGCTTGGGATCGAATAGATCGATCTGCGAGGGGGCGCCGGACTGAAACAGATAGATCACGCGCTTGGCACGCGCCATGAGCCCGTTCACATCCTGGCCGGGCGCCGCGCTGCCGTCCGCACCGCTCTCAGCCCTGCATTCATCACCGAGGAGCTGCCCCAGGGCAATCGCCCCGACGCCGCCCGCCGCACCGCGCAGGATCGCTCGTCTTCCGAAAGAGGGTTCAGGGAGGCTCATCGTTTCCACACCACCGCGTCCAGGGACAAGATCGCCTGAGCCACCAGCGGCAGCGACTCTTCGGCGCTCAAGAGATCCGCCAGTACTTCGACCTCGAACTCCGTGGGCGTGCGGCCTGCCAGAGCCCGGAACATCCACGCAATGCTCTCGCGTGCTCCACCGCCGGACTCCTGTACTGCGCGCGCCGCTAGCGCCCCAGCGGCCTCAACGAACTGAATGTCGTTGAGGAGGACGAGGCCCTGCAGCGGCGTCGACGTCGTCTCGCGCCGCGCGCAGGACGCCTCCCGAAGCGGTAGGTCGAACGTGACCATGTTGGGCAACGGCGCCGTTCGCTTGACGACCGAGTACAAGGAGCGTCGATAGAGGTCCCGACCGACGCTTTGCTGGTACGCAGGGCTCATGGAGTTGCTCGTCCGCCAAAGCCCCTCCGGCTGGAACGGACTCACCGGAGGTCCCCCCATGGTGCGATCGAGCTGACCGGACGCAAGCAGCGCTGCGTCACGCAGCATCTCGGCCGAGAGACGCCCCGACGGGCCGCGGGCAAGATGCTCGTTCTCTGGATCGTTCGATCGCGCCTCCGCAGTGGTGGCGGAATCCTGGCCGTAGGTCGCCGACAGAACGATCTTGCGACAGAGCGCCTTGACATCCCATTTGCTTGCCACAAAGTCCCGTGCTAACCAATCAAGTAGATCGGGGTGCGTGGGCTGCGCGCCCTGGAGGCCGAAGTCACCGGCCGTTGCCATGAGGCCCTGTCCGAAAAAGACCTGCCAGAAGCGGTTCACGGCCACGCGGGCCGTCAGCGGGTGATCTGGCTCCGTCAGCCAGCGCGCGAGGTCGAGCCGATCCAGCGCCGCCCCAGGGCGCTGCTGCTCCCCTTCATCCCCGTCGCTCCGAAAGACAGCCGGAAAGCGGCGCGTCGCGAGGACCTCTGGTGTTTTGGGCGAATCGTACTGACCGCGGTAGAGGGTGTACGCCGACCGGACCACTGGCAACTCCCTCATCACGGAGATCTCCTGAATGCCAGTCTGAAGCCGAAGCCGCTCGGCGCAGAGGTCTCTCCGCTGGCGCTGCATCAGCTCCACGCGCTCGGCCATCGGTGCTGCCCCGACATGGGGACTGCCTGCGAAGAACTCGATCTCGTCAATCGCTCCGCCGCGGAAACCAGCATCACGGAAGCGCGCTCCAATGGTCAAGGGCCCAGGGCCCACCCCAGGGAGCTTGGTCAGGCCATCCCGCAGCGTCTCCCCCGCAGAGCGCCCATTCACGAAGAGCTGCATCTCGGTGGCGCGCCCCGTCCCACCCTGGGCGTAGTGCAGCTGGAACCACGTGTCGCGCGGGACGCTATGAGCGATCACCGCGGCCGCATTCCCAGGCCAGAAACGAATCTGGCGCGCCACAAGAGCGCCATCCATGAGCACGATATCAAAGCCGTAGTAGCCGACATCGGTCCCGCCCGAACGATGCAGGATCACCGCGTCCTCGAGATCCGATGGGATGCGAAGCCAGCAGCCCAGGGCAAAGGTCGCCGCCGGACCGAAGTCGGTCAGCACATCCGAAGAGAGCGCGTAGCCGTCATCTCCCGACAGCTGAAGCGCGTCGCCAGACCGCCCTTCGACCCGCAGGTTGGGGGCTACCGCGGCGAGCTTGCCCTCCCGTCCGAGCTCGTCAAAGGTGCGATGAAAGACGGGCTCCCCCGGCTGTTTCCACTGCGAGATTTGGCGTCCCTCCCCTTTGGCAAGCCCTTCGTTAATGGCTGAGTCAATGGCTGCGATCTGCTCATTCAGACCCGCGATTCTCGCCTCTTCCTCCGCGGTGGGCAGTAGCAGCGAGGGGGTTGGCACCCTCGAGGAGTCGTGGTACGTCCCCCACTCATCGATCGAGTGGAAGAACCCAACGAAGCTGTAGAACTCCGACTGCGTGATCGGGTCGAACTTGTGGTCGTGGCATCGCGCGCACCCGAGGGTGAGGCCCAAGACCGCCGTCCCAAAGGTCTCGACCCGGTCCACGGCGTAGGCGTGCCTCCACTCCTCCTCCACGCTACCGCCCTCGTTGGTCATCCGATGAAGTCGGTTGAACGCCGTGGCCAACTGCAGGTCGCGCGCGTCGTCCGAACCAGGCGCCAGCACATCGCCAGCGAGCTGGTGCACCAAGAAGTCGTCGTAGGAGAGGCCCGTGTTGAACGCTTCCACCACCCAGTCGCGGTACGGCCAGTGCGGCGCAAGCTGATCAGACTGATAGCCGTACGAGTCGGCGTAGCGCGCCACGTCCAGCCACGGCGTCGCCATGCGTTCACCGAAAGTGCTCGCGCTGAGGAGCCTGTCAACCACCTGGGCGCGGGCCGCCTCCTGGGTCACCGACGGGTCCAAGAGTGCCGCCAGAAACGCATCGATCTCAGGGAGTGTCGGCGGCAGACCGGACAGGTCGAAGGTCACACGGCGCAGCCACCGATCAGGAGCGGCCGGCGGCCTTGGCTCAAGACCCAGCCCCTCGTGCCTGGCGGCGACCAACCGATCGATGCTGCCCCTCGCCCAGCCCGGCCCGGCCACCGGGACGTCCACCGACCGAGGCAGCGGCACGAACGACCAGTGCGGAGCGTAGGGCGCCCCTGCCTCGACCCACGCGCGGAGCGTAAGGCGCTCATCGGGCGTCAGGGCAAGACCTGCCTCCGCGGGGGGCATGTGAAAATTCGGGTCGTCAGCCGCGGCGATCCGCTCAAGGAACTCCGAGTAGCCGCCGGTATCGATCTCAAGGACGCCACTCTCACGCGCCGCGTCCTCCAGATCGAGCCGAAGGCCGGCCTCACGTGAGGATGAATCCGGCCCATGGCAGAGGAAACACTTGTCGCTCAGGACGGGCAGTACATCCCGTGAAAAGTCCACCTGGGGGGCGATAGGATGGAGCGCCAGGGACGCGACGGCAACGAAGAGCATGGCAGTACGGTACCAGACCCAACTCCGCCGTTTCGCTAGCGCCACTCGAAGAGCAGGAGCTCCGAACAGAAGCCCGGCCCCATCGCCAGCGCCAGGCCGCGCTTGCCCTTGCCCGGTGACCCCTCATCAAGGTGCCCCCTGAGAACCATCAGCGCGGACGCGCTCGAGAGGTTCCCTGGCTGCGCCAGCGCATCCCACGAGTGCTGAACCTTGGCGTCGTCAAGCCCGAGGCCCTCCTGCATCGCCGTAAGCACCTTTGGGCCGCCGGGTTTGCAGACCCACGACGCGGCGTCGTCGGGCTCCATGCCGTGCTTGGCCAGGATGGCGTCGACGCCCGGGGAGAGGCGTTCCTTCGCCACCTCGGGCACCGCGGGGGACAGCACAATCTGGAAGCCTCCCTCCGAGATCCACCAACCCATGATCTCCTCGGTGTCCTTGTAGAAGATCGAACGCGTATCGAGGATCTGAAGGCCGCCTTCGAGGCCCATCGTGCGCGCGCGCTCCTCACCGACCAGGACGACCGCAGCCGCGCCGTCGCCGAAGAGACCCGACGAGATCAGGTTCGCCACCGAGTGGTCGCCGGGCTGGAACGTCAGTGAGCAGAGCTCAACGGAGAGCAGCACCGTGACCTGGTCCGGGTAGGCCTTGACGTAGTCTGCCGCCCGCGAGAGACCCGCGACTCCCGCCACGCAGCCAAGGCCGAAGATCGGCGTGCGCTTGACGTCGTCGCGCAGGCCCATCCGGTTGACGAGCCTCGCATCGAGCGACGGGCTGGCGAGCCCCGTGACCGTGACCGTAAAGATGGCGTCAATGTCCTGGACGCCGATCCCGACCTTGTCGAACGCTTCGTTGATCGCCTCTTCGCTGAGGCCCTTGGCGTTCTCGATCCAGATATCGTTGCACTCGCCAAGAGTCCCGATGTTGCCGTACTCCTCGATCGGCATCACCAGGTGACGCTGCTCGACCCGCGTGTTCTCCAGGAGTTTCGGGAGTCGATCCGTCACGGAGCGACGGGCGCTCCAGATCTGCATCAGTGCGGCGGTGACTTCTTGTTGGCTTGCGACGTGCTTGGGTGGAGCTCGGCCAACGGACGCGATTCTCATGTTCTGGAATCTGGAACGAAGTGAGGGATGTGTACTTGACTCGGCTGCTGTCCCGTTCGCGGGTGGACTCTTCCCCAGCCCAGCGTCGGACGCCGAGGCTGGTCGGACCTTGGATGACGCCATCCGAGCGCGGAAGATTGCGCCGGGCGTCATCGAGCTGCTCGTGATGGAGCACGCGGCGCGCAGCCTCGCCGTCGATCTGGGACGTGGCTGGGCCGAGCTAGAGGCGCCCCTCAGCTCCTCGATCGGAGAAGCGATGATCCGAGCGCTCGAGGACGAGAAGCCAGGCCACCCTTCCCTCTACGCGGGCGCTTCACATCACCACCCCCACTACATCGGTGGCCTTCGGCCGCTCGCTCACCGCGGCGCCACGATCCTCTGCCCCGCCGATGTCGTGGACTATGTCGAGCATGTGCTGCAGCGTCCTCGCTCCCTGCGGCCCGACGAGCTCGCGCGCTCCAGGAACACCGTCACGGTCGTGGGCGTGGAGGCGGGTCAGCGCTGGCCCCAATCCCAGGACGCGCGGTCTCGCGAAGATCCTGGCCGATGCCGAGGATCTGGGCACGTCCGAGTTCCTGACGTCGTGGCCCGCGGGGGGCGAGGCCATGGGAGGCACGGTGTGGCGCGATCGCGCGCCGGTCGCAGAGATCGTGGCCGCGCGGTGAACCAAGGTGCCGTCTTCCCTGGCCTGCGTGGGGTTCGGCGCCTCTTGCCCGGCGACGTCCAGCCCGTGCCCGAAGGCGGCGCTGCACGGCCGCGCTGGAAGTCCATGCTCCGTGACGTGCGTTCAATCCTCCACGGAGATGCGCGCGATGACCGTATCGCCCTTGCCGTCTGCGTCGGTGATGCTCTGGACGGTCCAAAGATCGGTGAGGTTGTCGCCGTCGACGCAGGAACCGCTGTAGTCGCCCCACGCTACGCCGTCGGTCGCGCCCTGGCCTTCGCCGAGGCTCACCGTGGCTCGTAGCGTACCCGGCTCGTCGCCGCTCCGCCGCCACGCCACGCGCGGGCTGATGAAGCGGTCGGAGCCGGTCTCTTGGAAACCCACGAGCACGTCGAGGTTCTTGTTCACCGCCAGCGACGTTTGGATGTAGCTGGAGGTCTCGCTCGCGACCAAGCCCGTCTGGACGATCGATCCATCCAAGCGAACCTGATGCCACTGAACGGCGGCGCGACCGCGGCAGTTCACCGTGTGTGAGAACCAAAGGAACCCGCCCTGGAGCACGACGTTCTTGGGACGGCGGTCGCCGGAAGAGGTGAGCTGCTCCGTTCCCTTCTGGGGCGACTGAGGAGGAGAGCCCGCAAACTCCAGGCCGTGGGCCGTGGCGCCAACCTGCCGCCATGCGGGATAGGCACCCATCCCCTCTCCACTGTCGCTTCCGTCGACCTCCGCGGCGAAGTCTTGCTCGACCACGTTGACGATGAACTCCTTGCCTGTGACCTTCAGAAAGTAGAGCGGATCCACAGGATCTTGACCGAGGACCGGGTGCCCCAGATTCCCTTCAAAATGGTAGGCCACCGTTGGCTTGCCAGCCTTCATGTCGGCGGTGCGCAGCACGAACGTACGATCCTTGCCGCCGGGGAAGCTGTAACCGGTCCAGCGGCGGCTCGATCCGATCGCGCCGCCGTCGACGCCGCCTGGCGCGTTAACGGAATAGGTGTTCCACGCGCCCGTCGGGTCGTCGGTCTCGGAGATCGAGATGTTGACGGGCTTGCGTTTCGCATCGTCCCAGTAAACCCAGAGGTCAAAGCCGAAAACCCCGCTGTGACGGTTGAAGAAGAGCTTTGGGTCGATGCCGTTCTTGAAAGCGCGCTGGTGCACGCCGAGGACGTACTCGCCGCTCTTGTCGTAGGCGATGAGGCCTCCGTTCGTGGCCGTCAGCACGTGGTCGCCGCCCACCGCGATCTGCGGATCGACCTGGCGATTTCCATCATCCGCGCCGTCAAAAACGAGCAGCCCTTCCACCTGCCGCGGGCGGCCACCCAGCTTGCGGGCGGGCACTGTGCCCTCCCGGTCCATCGTGACGATGCGCTCGGGCTTGACCAGCTCGGTGGATGAGGGCCGCGTCTTGACCGTGGGGACGGTCTCCTGGAAGCCAGGAGAGAGAGAGAGGGTCAGGGCCGGGAGGATCGCGGCCATCGATGGAATCAGCATGCCGGTAGTTTACCCACGGGAGGGCCCCACTGGAACGGGCCCTACCGGAACGTAATCAGCATGGGCATTAGCCCCGGAATGCTGCGCCTAGCGCCATCCGCGGCTTGGCAGCAAGCCGATCCGCGACGCGCTCATTGGAGATCAGCCAATGCATCCAGGATATCGCTCGGCTCGGCTCGCTTCGTGTAGTCCGTCGAGACGAAGGCCCAACGAATGATGCCTTGCTGATCGATCACCTAGGTAGCAGGCAGCGGAAGCTGCGAAAGCTGTCGTCCCCGTTGCTTCCAGGAATGTCGATCGCGAAGCCGTCGTAGATCGGCCGGAGCTCTTCTGCCAACGTGAAAACGAGCCCGAATTGATCCGCGATGGTCACGGATGAATCAGTCACGACGGAAAGGTGAGGCCCTTCGCTGTCACGAGGTCCTCGGCCAGCGGGCCCGGGGCCTTGGGCTCGGAGGCGCAGGCCAAGACCAGCGTCGACAGTGTCAACGCGAGGGCCATGCGGACGTCAGCTCCGCGCAGCGGCCGGCGAGCGAAGGAGAATCGAGATTTCATGGGGAGCAACATCGCAATGCGAGCTGATGGAAGTCTCCGAGGCGAGGATCCTGACGCCGGGAATGCGTGGGTCAAGGGCTTGGCGTTTGGCACGCTGTACGGCCATCCCAAGACGGGCAGCGAGCGCTTTGGCGCTCCCTGGGACCACGGAATCAGCCCCGTGACCTTCGAAGCCTTAACCCACGAAACTTGATCCATGACCACCTACGGACTACTGCTATTCCCAGGCGCTGAAGAGCTCGATTTCGTTGGACCGTGGGAGGTCTTCACCGGCTCGTCGATGATTCTTGAAGAGTCCGGCGCACCGGCCGACACCGTCGTGACGATCGGGGAACAGCCCGGGCCGATCCGCTGCGCCAAGGGTCTCGAGGTGGTGGCACAGTACGGGTTCACCGATCACCCGGAGCTCGATGTCGTCCTCGTCCCCGGTGGCAAGGGCACCCGCAAGGAGGTCAACAACCCCGCCCTGATCGAATGGCTGGGCCGCACCTCGGCCGGCTGCAGCTGGGTCACGAGCGTCTGCACGGGGTCCCTCCTGCTCTACGAAGCAGGGCCAGGCCGCGACGCTCGACTTGCTACCCATTGGGGATTCGAAGATGAGCTCGAGGCTCGCGGAGCGACCGTGGTGCGCGACGCCCGATGGGTCCGCGATGGCAACGTCGTCTCCAGCCAAGGCGTCTCCGCAGGAATCGACATGGCCCTGTGGCTTGTGGGTCAGATCGTGTCACCTGCCCACGCCCGCGCGGTGCAACACTACATCCAATACGACCCGGCGCCGCCTTACCAAGCCGACGTCTGAGGGGGCCGATGCCGTGACAAGCGCTCGAAGGGGGTAGGTGCGCCTCGCCGGCCAGCCAGCCAGGCAGCCAGGCGGAGCGGGCAGGGACTACGACGGCTTGGCGGGAAGGACCGGCTCCTCCGACAGCCTCCAAAGAACCCAGGACGCCACCGAGCCGAGCGGTGACCAGCATGCGCCGCGGGCTTCCAGCTCCTTGGGTTTTGGCCTCTCTGCGAGCCCGTCGAGGCGCTTCAAGCCTTCTTGCAAACCCAGGTCCAGTGGAGCTAACACGTCCAGCCTTGCGAGGCGGAACATCAGGAACATCTGCGCAGTCCACCGGCCAATACCGCGCACCTCGACGAGCTGGTCGATGATCTCTTCGTTCGGGAGCCGCGCGATGGAACGTAGGCGCAGGCGACCGTCGAGACTGCGCTCCGAGAGATCCCGAAGAGCCCGGAGTTTGTTGGCGGAGAGCCCGGCTCCGCGGAGCGCTTCGTCGGAAAGCTCCTGAAATGCTGCTGCGCTGGGAAACCTCGATCCTGGCGTCAACTGATGGACGCGGAGATGGATGGTTCGGGCGGCCGCTCCGGCGAGCTGCTGGTGAACGATCGCGCGCGCCAGTGCATGAAAGTGAGACTGGCCGCCGTCCGCGCTCGGGAACTTTGGAAACGGCGCGAGACGCCTGCGTGCGCGGCCCAGAGCGGGATCTCGCCGGTCGAGTGCGCGGAGCTGAGACAGAGTTGGCTCACCTTGGAGCCACTCGGGGGAGGTGCGGGACGTCATGGGCTCATTTTGGCACGGATACCCAGACTGCGTACTCCCACCTGGAGTCGTTTCAATCTGATCCCGACCTAGTTCTGCAACGCTCGGGGTCAAGGCACCGCTTCCGCCGGGTCGAAGGGTCTGTCAGCTATCCAAGCAAGGCGGCACGGCCGCCGAAGCCTGCCCGAGGGACCCCCCCACCAAGTACATGTCGCAAGATTCCAACCTCCGCTCTTTCGCTGCCTTCGCCGTTCTTTTCGGCGCTTCCACCCTATTCCCTGGCTGTGCCTCCACGAAGCAGAGCGTAGGGCTCGAGAACGTAGACAGCCTCGTCTCGCGCGTCGAGCAGGTGCACCTGGAGACGGAGCTCTCCAGGCAAGCCGTGTATTCGGCGATTCTCGCGCTTGGGCCACTGTTTGCCAAGGACTTCAACGGCGACGCGACCGTGTCCTTCGAGGCATTTGCCCAGGCCACGGAGGCCTGCGAGAAGCAGGCCAACGAACTCCGCGCCCACGTTTCACCGATGCGAAACTCCGCGACATCGGTGTTCCAGCGCTGGGAGAAGAGCCTCGACGACTTCAGCAGCCCGAACATGAAGCAGCGCAGCTCGGACCGCCTTGAGTCCACGCGCGAGCGCTTCGCCGAGGTTCAAGAAGACGCCGTCCTGGCCCAGACGGCCTTCGACGAGCTCAACGGCCAGCTCCGGGACACCGTGCTGTTCCTGGGCCATGACTTCAACTCGACCTCCGTCGCCGAGATCGAGGAGGACGCCTTCGCGATCCGCGACCGGGCCCGCGAGCTCGGCAGGACCTTTGATAACTGCATGGACGCGGCTGCCGAGTACGTGGAGAAATCCGCGCTCCGGGGACAGGCCCAAGGCCATGCCGATATCACCGTCTCGGAGAAGTGACCGAACCGAACCAGAGGCACGACCGGCCACCAGGCCGGAAGCGCATCACAGAGGCCCCGCAGGGCCCTGTCCCCCCGGGCCGCGGTGCGGTCCAGGCGCGCG
>JBLIHL010000124.1:0-12535 GCA_047635895.1 Paracoccaceae bacterium
TGGTCATAGCTAGGGGCAAGGGGGCCGGAAATCAGGCTTTCGAGGCGACCTCGGACAAGGTGCGCTCCAGGGCGTCCAGGCTAGAGCGCCAGGTGAGTGGTTCGATGGAAGCGCGCAGCGCCTCCGGAGTGGGCGGATCGCTGAGGAGGCTCGCCAGCATGGCGCCGATTTCCCCCGCATCCCTCGTGCGGCTGAGCATGCGCTCCGAGGTAATGATCTCTGCGGTCCCGCCCGCGTTCGTCGCCACGACGGGGCATCCGGTGCTGAGCGCTTCGAGGACGACGTTAGGGCGCCCCTCTCGCGAGCTGGTCAGCAGCATCACGTCTGCGGCGCGATACCAGTCGACGAGTTCCTCCGGCGGGCGCTCGCCAAGGAGGCTGACCCTGTCTGCCATCCCGGTCGCACGGGCGTGAGCCTCGACCTCGTCGAAGAGCGGCCCCCGTCCCACGTATACCAGTCGCGCGCCTGACAAGCCTGCCGCACGGAACGCGTCCATCGAGAGAATCGGGTCCTTGCGCGGGATCAGGTGTCCGACCACGAGTACGAGCCGGTCCCCCACTGGCTGGCCCAGACGCCGGCGCGCCTCCTCCTTGGAGGCGGGCGCGAAGTGATTGGTATCCACGCCATTGGGCGTGAGGACGGCGGACTCCGACCGCCCCCCAAGCGCCACCATGGCGTCCAGGAGATCTTGGCTGACCGCGGTGATCGCGTTCGCCGCGCTGAGGCCCCGGCTGAGCTCTTGCTTCAGCCCGTCGATCTCGGCGACCTGTAGCACATCGCTCCCGCGGCCGTTGATCACCACGGGAACGCCGGCACGTCTCAGCCCTTCGGCCGCCGCGGCTCCGGGCCACGCATAGTCTATGACGCAGACGTCGGGCGGGCCGCCTGGACCCGCCAGGACGTGGCGCTGGCCCACTTTGGCGAATCGCCGCGCGTTCCCGATCGATCGCGACGGAACGTGGAGGTAGCGCGGGCGAACGATCGGAATCCCCGACCGAACCTCTTTTACGGGCGTACGCGCCATGCGGGCGTGATGATCGGCGAGCCAGCGCTCCAGCGAACGCGGCGCCCACGGCAGTGGCATCACGACGTCTACGTCGTGGCCACGTGCCTTTAGACCCTCCCACTTCCGCGCCGCGAAGATCCCCTCGAAGGGCGTCTCCGGCGACGGATAGAGGCTTGTGAGTACGCGGACTCTCATGTGTCCAGGCTCACGCGGAGATGCGGGCGACCTGGTGACGCCGGCGCCAGTGCTCCAGGACCAGGAGGCTCCAGAGCAGGCGATCGTGATTGACCCGCCCGGTCATGTGCGCGTCGAAGAGCTCCTTGAGCCGCGATTTGTCGAACCAATCCGACGGGATTGACTCGATGGCCTCGCGGGCGTGCTCCTTGAGCGGACCGCGTAGCCAGGCTTCCAGCGGGGTGTCGAACCCGCGCTTCTTGCCGTCCAGCACCTCGCTCGACAGACGTGGGCGCAAGGCTTCACGAAGCGCATGCTTGCCGCGGGAACCTCTGATCTTCTGATCGCTCGGGATGTGGGCGAAGCGCTCGACAAATCGATGGTCGAGCAGCGGCACGCGCACCTCGAGTGAGACGGCCATCGACGCCCGGTCTACCTTCGCCAGAATTCGATCGGGAAGCCAGGTGTGGAAGTCCGCGTACTGCGCTCGGAACAGCGGACAGTCGATCTTGGGGCGGTCGTAGTGCGCGGCGAACGCGTCGAATGGATCGTGCTCCACCAGCGCGGCCCGAAGGTCCGCGTTAAGAAGCTGCGCCGCGGCGCCGCGAGTCATGTGCGCCACGCTGTGCCAGTAGGCCCGCGCAGGGTCCTCGCCCACATTGCTCAAGAAGCTCTTCGCACGGAACATGCGCGGCGCCCAGTCAAGCTTCGGATACACGGCACCAAGGCCCCGTGAAATGCGGCGGCCGGGGCCCCCCACCATGGAGCGAACTCGATTCTCCGCGACGTCATGGACGTAGCGCCTGTACCCCGCAAACGTCTCGTCGCCGCCGTCACCCGACAGAGCCACGGTGACGTGCTGACGCGCGACCTTGCTCACCAGCCACGTCGGAAGCGTCGACGGGTCCGCCAGCGGCTCATCGTAGAACCACGGCAGCTCCTCGATCGCCGCGGTTGGATCCGGCTCGAGAATCTCCTTGTGATGAGTCGCGTTCAGCTCCTTCGCCGTCTTCTCTGCGATGCTGAGTTCGTCGTGGGTTTTTTCCTGGAAGCCCACCGTGCAGAGTGCCGGCGGCTCATCTAGCTCCTTGGCCATCGAGTGGGCCACGGCAGTCGAGTCAATGCCACCGGAAAGGAAGGCCCCCAGCGGGACCTCGGCCACCAGTCGGTCCTTCACGCACTGGTCCATGAGCTCAAGGATTTCCTCGGGCTCCGGCGCACCGCGCAGCTCCTCTGTCGGCAGATCCCAGTAGCGCTGGATGCGGACACCGTCCTTTGAGCTCCACGTTAGAACGCTAGCGGGGGCCAACCGATGAACGCCCGTCCACGCGCTCTCCTCGCCGCCGCAGTAGCCCTGGACCAGGTAGTCCAAAAGCGCTTCGCGCCGCATTTCGCGCATCACCATCCCGGATGCGAGGATCGCCTTGACCTCACTGCCGAAGACGATGCCCTCGGCGGTCTCCGCCCAGTAGAGCGGCTTGATCCCGAGGCGGTCGCGGCCCAGCACGATGCGGGCGTTGTTCTCGTCGCGCCAGTCGGCGATCGCGAAGCCGTACATGCCGATGAGG
Source organism: Paracoccaceae bacterium (assembly GCA_047635895.1). Classification (GTDB taxonomy): domain Bacteria; phylum Planctomycetota; class UBA1135; order UBA1135; genus Saltatorellus. Next base: position 2,749 of record JBLIHL010000124.1, read on the forward strand.
GCCTCCGGCACCTTGGCGGCCAGACGAATCGCCTCGTCGGGCCCCGCGCCCTTGGGCACAAGATCCGCGTACAGGTGGAGAATCGTCTCGATGTCTGACCCGGCAGCGAAGCGCGCTCCCTTCCCCTCGAGCTCCGACCGGAGCTCGCGAAAGTTGTAGATCTCTCCGTTCCCCACCACCGCCAGGCGATCCTGGGCTGACTCGATCGGCTGATGCCCACCGGCGACGTCGATGATCGAAAGGCGCCGAAAGCCCAGCGCGATCGGCGAACGCAGCAGAAGCCCCTCGTCGTCTGGCCCACGATGGACAATCGTGTCCGTCATCGCCTGCAGTCGCGCCCGATGTTCTTCGGTAACGCCGCCGTGTAGGGCGAAGCCCGTGAATCCGCACATGGTGGTCTCGTGAAGCCGGAGGTCTCCGGAAGGGCCAAATGGCTAGCTCAGCCAGGAAGCCTGATCAGGCGTCTCGTTTCGTCTCTCGGATGGCTGAACCAGCCCCTCCGCCCTGGCTACGAGCCGGGCGGTAGCTGACGGGCGCCAGGTCCGTGTTACGGAATCCTCGACCCGCGCCCATCGATCGCTTGAAGCCGATGCCTTCGAATCGAGTGAGGCGGCCGCCAATGCCACGGCGTGCCTCCCCGGTGGACACTAACGGGTTCTCCATCTCCTTTCGAGCCACCACCTCAAACACCATGACGATGGCGAAGTAGTGGTAGATCAGGTCAAAGTGCGCGCGGTTGAGGAATGCAGACCCGAGCATGAAGGTCAGGAACGCGCCCTCGAAGGCCGTGCAGTACGAGAGGATCCAGCTGCGATCATAAAGACGCAGCGCGTCCCGCCGGAGCCGCTGGACGGAGAATATCGATATGATCAGCAGCGCCATGTAGGACAGGAATACGGGCGTCCCCCCCTCGGACCAGATCTGCAGGTACGCGTTGTGCGCCACGCGGGTTCCGTCATGGCGCTCGGAAACGCGGTCGCCGTAGTTCAGGTAGTTCGCCTGGAAGCGGTTGAAGCCCACGCCAAAGAAGGGCTGATCTTCGATCATTCTCCCCGCCACTTTCCACGCGCGAATCCGGCCCATGGCCGAACCATCCTCGCTAACGTTCTGGAGCGTCTGCAGACGCTCGAACATGTCCTTGGGCAGCGCCATCAGCCCGGCGAGGCCCGCGCAGCCCATCAGCATCATCCCCGCGATGCGGTTCTTGGAGCGCCATACGATAATGAAGGTCGCCAGGCCTGCAGAGAGGAACCCACCCCGCGAGCGCGTCGCGAAGACGCTGAGGAAGGAAAACGGCACGCAGAACCTCAGCCACTTACGGTAGTACGGATTCGTCTCCGACGTGGCGAGGCCCACGAGGATCGGAATCGACATCGCGAGCGCGAGCGCGAAGTCGTTGTTGTCCTCGAGCATGCCGCCCGGACCGCGGATGATGTGCAGGCTCCCGCCCGAGATGATCGCCGCCGCTCCGTTCTTCAGACCAAAGAACGCGAAGGAGCCTCCGATGATCCACATCAGCGCGCGCAGGTGCTCGCGCCGCTGGATGACCATCGTGGTGAAGATCGAGATGAAAATGATCTTCGCGTACTCGACGAAGTTCGCCGATTGAAACGCCTTGGCGCCGATCTCCTCGAAGAGGCCGAAGAACATCCACACCGGCATGAAGAGCAGCAGAGCCGTGCGGAACGTCCAGATCGGCTTGCCCTTATCTCGGCTGAAGACCCAGCCCGCCAACATCGCAAGCGCGACGTAGAGCGACCAGCGCTGGCCACGTGCGAAGCCCCAGGTCAGGTCCTGGATGCGCATATACGCGAGGAGCGAGAACGTCATCATCCCTGCCGCCGGCCTCTTGAAGGAGACTGGCAGTGCGCCGAGCACAAAGAGGGCAACGAGGAGATCGCGCATCAGATAACGGGGCCCCTACACGCCCAGCCACTTGGCCGGCGCCCGCGGGGTAGCCCGACTCCTACTTCAGAGCATCCTGAAAGGCTTCAATCGCATCGACCAGGGGATCGGTCAACGATTCTTTATCGTTCGCCCAAGCCCACGTAACGTAACCCACCGACAGAACGAACAGAAGCGAACCGCCCCCGAGGACGCTGCGCACGAGGAAGTCACGGGCGCGTTCGCGGCGCGTCCGGATGGCGTTCACCGTTCCAAGAACGGGGTGGGTCATGACGCGGTTGAGCTCGCGTGCGGAGCGGAAGCAGCTCTTGCTGTACTCCTTCAGTAGCGCCAGGCCGAACCCGAGCGCCAGGCCGAAGACGATCGACCCGATCGCGATAGCCCAGGCGTTGGGCGAGGTCGGCTTACTTGGCTCCCTGGGCCGCTCGACGATCTTAAAAGGGTTCCCCTCTTCCCCCTGGAGGCCGCGCACCTTGAGCTCAAGAGAAGTCTTCTTCATGCTCAGCGACCTGATTTCTTCGCTGAGTACATCCTCCTCTCGCCCCTTGACCTTGGTCCTAACCAGCGCTGCCTGCAGCTCTTCATTCTGTCCGTCCAGCTCGCCCAGTCGCGCCTCGGTCTCGCGCTGCTTGCGAAGCAGCTGCGCCAGGACAACGTTCCGCTCATCGATCCTCGAACGGAGGGCCTTGCGGTCCTGATTCGGTACGAGATCACCGGTCTCGAACTGGTCACGCTGCTCTTCCTGACGCACCTTGACCCTCTTGTCCTTTAGCGCCTCGATGCGCACCTGGACCTGACGGTAGCCCGAGTGGTTGGGCAACCAGTCGTGTACGGCAATTTCCTCTTCGAGAGCCGAGATCTGCTCGTCGATATCGCTGATCTTCTTGTCGACGCTGCTAGCTGGGGCGACGGGCGCGGCTTCCTGCCACGGATCCATCCTCGCCCACTTGTCTTCCTCACGCTCGATATCCCAGCGAAGCTCCCCAATCTCGTATTCGAGTTCCGTGACCACGCTGACAAGGCGGTCCTGCTCGGCGAACGAGGTCATGCGCGATTCCAGACCCAGGAAGTCGGCCTGCGACGGCGGCGGGATCTTGAACTCGGTCCGCGTTCTCCGCAGATCATCCATTACGACCTCGCGCTCTTTGACGAGGTCTTTGAGCTTTTCGTCGGTTTCACGAAGGTCCGTCCCCGCCATCGCAAGGTGCCGCAGCAGGACGTCTTCGATCCAGTCCTCCCTCAGGAGATTGAGGAAGTCCTTGGCCCGAGTTCTGTTCGTATGTTCGAACGTCATCCCCACCAGCTGCTGGTCCGCATCGCGGGCCATGGCGGGCGTGGAGACGCGCAAGTCCTTCAACAGATCGTCACGGTACTCACCTTGATCATCGAGGGTCATGAGGCGGTAATCTTCCGGCTTCCCCCAGTTTGTTCTCAAGAGCAGGGCGTGTATCCGATCGCTCGACGTGAGGTTGATCTTGGCGACCGCGCCTTCGGTCGCAGAGTTATTCCGACCTTGCTCACCCGACTGTTCGTCGCTGTCGCCCACGAGAACCTTGGTGGATACGACGTACTTCTTCGGAACGACCACCGCGAAGAAGACCCCGAGGGAACCGATGACGGCGACCGGAACGATGATCCACCAGATACGGCGGCGCAGGATGCGGATGAACTCGTCAACCTGGCCTGCTGCTTCGACTTCGACTGCCATAGCTCTAGAAAATGCCCCCGAAGGAAAGGAGGCCCTGGTTGCCGCCGTTGTTCCCGCCTCGACGCCCACCTTGCTGGCCGCCAAGAAGGGCACCACCGACCGCCCCTAGCACCGCGGTCACGGGGTAGAGGGCGGCACGCAGGAAGTAGCCGAACTCGGCGAAGAGCGTCGGCGGCACCCAGATGATGTCGTCCTGCTGGACCTGGTAGTTCGTCGTCGTGTCCCCGCGAAGGATGTCGTTGAGGTTGATGGGGAGCCGCAGCGGATCCTCGGGGTCGCCTCGGATCAGCATGCAGCGCCCGATGTTCGCCGTGTCGCGCTGTGGAGAGGCCTTGATGATGGCGTCGAATACGGTTTGGTTACCGAGGAAGGGCTTGGCCCCCTCGGACGACACCTCGCCCAGGACGAAGAAGGATTTCCCCTTGGTCGTGATGTCCACCACGATGTTCGGCGGGCTCTGGTAGAAGGGCGAGTAGCGCTCTGCCAGGACCGACTCGAGGTCAGACCTGGTGAGACCTGCGATGCGAATCCGCCCCACCTGGTCCAGGAGGACCGTTCCGTCCGTACTCACAACGACGGTGAAGTTGATCTCGTCGGGGTGCTCGACGTCATAGACGCGCACGCTGTCACCAGTGGTGACATAGTCCTCGACCTCTGGGTTGCCCGTTACAGGGCGGCCGAAGCCGTCCTGGTTCATGTACTGAAGGGCACGCTTGGTCGGCGACGAGTGACAGCTGCTGAGATCGAGGATGCAAACAAGCGCAGCCAGGAAGAGCAGGAAGTGAGGTTGGCGCAGCATGGTGTTCGAACGACACGAAGAGGAGCATCGCGCGGGGAGCACGGAGAGGCGGGAGTACCGTCAGGGCGAGTTTCGAGTGCAGAAAGGGCGCCCCGCAGCCTAGATCGGCACAAAGACCGATCAGGTTGACTCAATGAGGGATCCCTGCCTGCCCACCCATCATAAGGCCCAGGACCGCTCGATTCCGTTTCGACCCCAGGATCCAGGCGTGCCGATCCCCTATTTCGCGCCGTATTGCGCGGAGTAGTAGTCTCGGTACGCCCCAGAGCGCACGTTTTGCAGCCACTCGTCGTTGTCCAGGTACCACTGGATCGTCATCGGAAGCGCCTGCTCGAACGTGTAGCGGGGCTTCCAGCCCAGCTCACGGTCAATCTTCTCCGCATCGATCGCATACCGGCGGTCATGCCCGGGGCGATCCGTCACGTACTTGATGAGCGACTCCGGCTTATCCAGCGCCTTCAGGATGGCGTGGACGATGTCGATGTTCGGGTACTCGTTGTGCCCGCCGATGTTGTAGACGTCGCCAGCGACGCCTCTCTCCATGACGGCCAGGATGGCCTCGCAGTGGTCGCGGACGTAGAGCCAGTCGCGGATCTGCATGCCGTCCCCGTAGACCGGTAGCGCGCCTTCCTCGCGGGCGTTCGCGATCATGAGCGGGATCAGCTTCTCAGGAAACTGGTACGGCCCGTAGTTGTTCGAGCACCGCGTGATGAGCGTCGGGAAGCCGTGGGTATGGAAGGCCGCGCGCACGAGCATGTCGCTGCCCGCCTTGCTGGCCGAGTACGGCGAGTTCGGGGCCAGCGGCGTCTCTTCGGTGAAGAACCCGGTCTTGCCGAGAGATCCATAGACCTCGTCGGTAGAGACGTGCACAAACCGTTCGACCCCGCGCTTGCGCGATTCATCGAGCAGGATCTGCGTGCCCACAACGTTCGACTGAACGAACGGCAGGCCGCTCAGAATGGAGCGGTCCACGTGGCTCTCGGCGGCGAAGTGAACCACCTCGGAGACGCCGCTCTCCCCCGCCGCATCAAAGGCCTTCACCACGTCCTCAGGACGGGTGATGTCCCCGTGCACGAACGTGTAGTTCGGCGAGGAGTCGATGTCCTTGAGGTTCTCGGGGTTGCCCGCGTAGGTCAGGGCATCGAGGTTGATGACCGTCCAATCAGGACGATCCTCGGCGAGCATCTGAACGAAGTTGCTACCGATGAAGCCGGAGCCCCCGGTGACGAGGACGGTGCGCGTGGATGTGGTCATTCGGAATCGCTCCCTAGGTAGGTAAGCAGGGCCTCTTTCCAGGGTAAGAGTGGCTTCCCGCGCAGCTGAGCCAGCTTGCTACAGTCGAGGACGCTGTACTTGGGTCGCGGCGCAGGCCGCGGGAATTGGTCGGTGGTGCACGCCTCGATCAGCGTGTCGGAGTCATCGCCTGACTCAATGGTGGCAACGGCCAGATCGAACCAGGACGCCTCGCCCTCGCAGGCCGCGTGGTAGACCCCGCTTTCACCGAGCTGTAGCACGTCCCAAAGGGCCGGCGCGAGCTCGAGCGTAGAGGTCGGGGAGCCAATCTGGTCGGCGACCACCATGAGATGATCCCGCTCGGCCGCGAGCTTCAGCATGGTGCCGGGGAAGTGTCCGCCCCGGGGGCCGTAAAGCCACTGGGTCCGAACCACCCGCACCCCGCGGGGATGCGCCTCACGGGCCTGACGCTCGCCGTCGAGCTTGGTCTTGCCGTACACGGACATCGGCGACGTGGGATCATCCGGCCCGTAGGGCTCCGTGGCGGTCCCGTCGAAGACGAAGTCTGTCGAGACGATGACCAGGGGAAGACCCGCAGCCTCGGCCGCGCGAGCGAGAACGCCGCAGGCGTCGCCGTTGACGGCCTGGGCGACATCCGCTTCTTCCTCCGCCTTGTCGACGGCCGTGTAAGCCGCGCAGTGAATCACCCCGTGGAGGGGCGCTGCTTCGCGGAAGAGCGCCTCCACCTGGGCCTCGTCCGTAAGGTCGACGCCCAGAAAGTCCACACCGTGGGCATCCCGCATGTCCGTACCCAGGGACTCCACGTTGTCCGGGACGGCTAGCAGCACCTGGCTGCCAAGCATCCCCGCAGCGCCTGTGATCAGGATCCGGTGGGGTCCCTCGCTCTCCGGTAGCCCCACTATTCCTGGGACGCCCTCCGGGGAGGTTGATGCACTTAGGCTCGCGGTCTTCTTATCTGTCATGGCTTGCTGCGAAACTGAATTCGCATCCGCTTTGGCGGCGACCCGATCGGCCGCCACCGTGGCGAAGTCTCAGTCGACCTTGTTCGCGCCACCTTCGGCGACGAGCTTGGAGGCGGAGTGGAGCGATTCGAATGTGCCGGCGTCCGTCCACCAGCCGTCGAGGACCTCACAGGTCATCGAACCGTCCTCGATGTACCAGTTGTTCACGTCGGTGATCTCGAGCTCGCCACGATCGGAAGGCTCAAGGCGATGGATGATGTCCCATACGCGCCCGTCATAAAGATAGATGCCGATGACCGCGAGGTTGGACTTGGGATCCTTCGGCTTCTCAATGATGCCGGTCACCTTATCGCCATCAAGGGTGGCCACGCCGAACCGATGGGGATCGTGGACCTCCTTCAGCATGATCTTCGCGCCCTTCCCCTGGGCCCTGAAGTCCGCGACGGCCTTGTTGATGTTCTTCTCAATCAGGTTGTCGCCGAGGACCACCGCGATCGGCTCGCCGGCCGCCCAGTGTTCGGCCAGGCCGAGGGCTTCAGCAATGCCGCCTTCGCCTTCCTGATACGTGTAGTTCAGGTGCTTGAGACCGAAGTCACGGCCGTTGCCGAGGAGCGACAGGAAGTCGCCTGACTTCCGTCCGCCCGTCACGATCATGATGTCGTCGATACCCGCGTTGACCAGGGTCTGGATCGGGTAGTAGATCATCGGCCTGTCGTAGACGGGCAGAAGGTGTTTGTTGGTGATCTTGGTCAGCGGGAAGAGCCGCGTGCCAAGGCCACCGGCGAGGATGACGCCTTTCATGGTGATTGATTTCCGGGGACGATTCTAGTTGGGGGGCAGAACGATACCCGGTTCGAGGGCGGGCATGGGCAGGAGCGGCTATTGGTCGCTGGAGATCCTGGGGTGGGCCGAAAGATGTCTCGCATGGGCCTCTCAAAGGAGGATCTGGAAGCCGCCCTGGGCGCCCTCAGGGCCCATTGAGGCAGGATCTGGGCGTACGCGAGCCTCAGGAAGGAGCCTTGGCCGCTGTCTCGCTGCGATACCACGCCACAAATCTCTCCAGGCCTTCCGCCACGGTGGTGTGCGGATCGTAGCCCAGCTTCTCCCGCGCCTTCGAGACGTCCGCGTAGGTGACGAGCACGTCGCCTGGCTGCATGCCCTGGCGGTCCAGCACGGGTTCCACCCCTGTCGCCTCGCCAATGAGCTCGACGAGCTCCTTGAGTGACGTCGTCCGGGACTCGCCCAGGTTGTAGATCTCGTAGCCCTCGCAGCGATCAAGTGCGCGGACCACCCCATCGATGATGTCATCGACGTAGGTGTAGTCGCGCCGGGTCGTCCCATCGCCGAAGAACGGGAGCGGCTCGCCGTCGAGGGCCATTCGAACGAACTTGTGAATCGCCATCTCCGGGCGCTGGCGCGGTCCAAACACCGTGAAGAACCGCAGGCACGCCGTCGGGATCCCGTAGAGGTGGTGATGGGTGTAGCAAAGAAGCTCGCCGGCGCGCTTGGTCGCCGCGTAGGGAGACACGGGGTGATGCACGTCCCCCGCTTCTGAAAACGGGACCTGCTTGTTGCCGCCGTAGACGCTGCTTGACGATGCAAACACGAAGCGCGTCTCGGGCCGCTGGCGCAGCTCCTCCAGCAGGATCATCGTGCCGCGCACGTTGACGTCCTGGTAGTGCAGTGGGTCTTCCAGCGAAGGCCGAACACCGGCCATGGCCGCCAGGTGCACCACGCCGTCGAACTTCCCGCACTCGAACAGGCTGGCCATCAGCTCGGCGTCGCGGATATCGCCTTCCAACAGCTCGACGGGGCCGTCCGCCGCGCCATCGCCTTGGCCCCAAATGACCATCGGCGCGCCCGCGGCGGCTTCGATAGCCTCGAGGTTTCGGCGCTTGATGGACGGGTCGTAAAAATCGTTGAAGCTGTCAAGAATCACGACTTGATCGCCGCGCTTTACAAGAGCTTCCACGAGATGGGAGCCGATGAATCCGGCTCCCCCAGTAACGAGAACTTTCATGGCGACGGGTCGTGCTATTCGACGGTGACCGACTTGGCGAGGTTCCGAGGCTTGTCGATGTCACAGCCGTGGATCTCGGCGATGTGATAGGCGATGAGCTGCAGCGGAATCGTGTTGAGAATGGGCGAGAGCCATTCGTTCGTGGCAGGCACTCGCACGCATGAATCGGCGATCGAGTGGCTGAGTTCGTCGGAGCCCACGCTGACCGTCACGCCGCCGCGAGCCTTGACCTGCTCGATGTTGGCGCGCGTCTTCTCCGCGACGTGCCCGATCGAGTTGATGGCGAGGATCGTCATGCCGGGATCGATCAAGGCGATCGGCCCGTGCTTCATCTCGCCGGCAGCGTAGCCCTCGGCGTGAACGTAGGCGATCTCCTTGAGTTTCAGCGCGCCTTCGAGTGCGACGGGATAGTTCACCCCGCGCCCGAGGAACAGGAATCCCCGTGCCCCCGCGTGCTTGCGCGCCACTTCGCGCGCCTTGGCAACGGACTCGTCGGTGAGGAGCGACTCGATCTTGGGGCGGATCATGCGGAACTCTTCCAAGAGCTCGCGCGCCTTATGTTCGTGCATTGCCCCTCGACCACGCGCGAGGCGAATGGCCAAGAGCGTCGCCGCGGCGACCTGGGCCGTGAATGCCTTGGTGCTAGCCACGCCAATCTCCGGACCCGCGTGGGTCAGGATCGTAGCGTCGGACTCGCGCACCTGGCTCGAACCCGCCACGTTGCAGATCGACGCAACGCGTGCTCCGAGCTCACGCGCCAGCCGGGTCGCGGCCAACGTGTCGGCGGTTTCACCTGACTGCGTGATCGCCAGCGCCAGCGTCCCGGGCACGATGCACGGACCGCGGTAGCGGAACTCCGAGGCGAAGTCCACGTCCACCGGGATGTGCGCCAGCCCTTCGATGAGGTACTTGGCGATCAGTCCAGCGTGCAGCGCCGTCCCGCAACCAAGAATCTGGATGCGCTCGATGCCACGGCAGAACGCGTCGTCGAAGTCGCCGCCCTCGAAGCGCACGTCGCCGGCGCCGAGGTCGATGCGGTCGAACGCAGTCCGCGCCACGACGTCCGGCTGCTCATGGATCTCCTTGAGCATGTAGTGCGGGTATCCGCCCTTGCCGCTGTCGGCTGGATCCCATTCCAC
>JBLIHL010000125.1:0-12530 GCA_047635895.1 Paracoccaceae bacterium
GCCCATGGGCGGGCAGGACGAGCTTGGCACCGAGGTGGCTCGCGTGACAACCGTCTCCAACGGCGCCGGGCACCGTAGCGAGCCGAAAGGCTTCGACATGGGCGGCGATCTCCAGGATCTCCAGGCCGCTCCGGCGGCGCGCGCGCAGACCCCGGAGGAGCTCCAGGACCTTGGACGCCCGAACCGTGGGCGCACAGACCCTTTGGCTAGCAATAGGGCAGAGCAGGAAACCGTGTCGATGAACTCTCGTTCGTCGCGCCGTGGCTCAGCGGCCCAAAACACCCGATCAGACAGTACGGCCCAGAACGCCAAGCCCTCGAGCACTGGTCAGGCCGCCTCGACCCCCATAGCCCAAGCCGGGCCAGCGAAGGTGCTACCCGCCAAGGGGCAGAAGCCGCGCACGTACAAGGTGAAGCCTGGTGATGCGCTCCAGATGATTGCACAGCGCGAACTGGGCACCAAGAATCGCGCTGAGGAGATCGCATCCTTGAATGGGCTTGCCAATCCGAACATGATCAGAATCGGCATGGTCCTGACTCTTCCTTCTAGAACTGACGCGGGTGTCGCCGCTGTGGCGGCTGCTGCAACGACGAGGGCTGGTTCTAACTCTGGTTCTAACTCTGGCTCTAACTCTGGCTCTAACTCTGGCTCTAACTCTGGGGGCGCTGCCGCGCCAGCGGGAAGCGGCGGCACGTACACGGTCCGATCCGGTGAGTCGCTGGGCAAGGCGCTCGAGCGTGAGCTCGGTACTTACAGTCGATCCATCGCGCTCGTGAAGGCGCTGAACCCGGGCCTCAACCCCGATCGCGTCCGGGCTGGCCAGGTGATCTACCTTCCGCGTCGTTCGGACATCCCTGCTTCGGCTGGGTCTAAGCGCTCGCCGTCCAGTGGCAGGAAGGGCCAGGGCCGTCCCAGTGCGCCCGCACTCGACACCGCTCCAGCGTCCGCGCGCGTCGCCTCGGTCGATCGTCGCTCCCCCTCCAAGTCCTCCCGTTCTGAAAGCGAGTTTGTCGTCCGATGACCCGAAAATTTCGACTTGGGCTCTTCGTGAGTCTGGCGGGGGCCGTGGGGCTTCATGCTCGCCCGTGCTGGACGTGCTGTTGGATTCCTTCCTGGGGAGCCTGTGACGCTCCGGAGGATTCGGTGGCGGTGCACGAGGCGACTGACGCGCAGGACCGCGTGACGGCCGCGGCGCTGAATGAACTCGAATCGGAAGGCCGCGTGCAACGTGTGCGGCCTGATCTGCGGTCTATGTGGCGCAGCACCGTAGCGACGGGCCTCGCCACCTCTGCCGTGGCATCGGCGCACTGATTGGGGTCTTCAATGGAGGGGGAATTTGAAGACAAAGAGGTAGGCGCCGCTACGAGCGAGCCCGCTTCAGCCCAGCGTCGAACGACGCTTGGCGGTCCGCTCGTCGGCGAGCGCATTGATGACCGAACGATCAGCTTGCCGCGCCCGGAGCGCGTCGGACAGCCTGGCCGCTTCACTGATCTGGATGGCGCGCGAGGCCTGGCGGGAGCGCCTGGACAGGTCGGAGGCGCAGCGGGTGCACCTGCTGCTGGCGCTCTGCGGCTCGCGATCGCGGGCGGTGGAACCGGCGGCCACGTGGTTCCGGGGCTGCACCTCTTGGATCATCTACAGTCGGCCATGGGCGGCGAGGCGCAGGCTGCTGCTGAACGTGCTTCTGAGCTAGACGACCTGCTCTGGTTTCACAGCGGCCGGCGCGCCGAAGACCGGTGCCTGGCAGAGCTTGACGCTCACCCCGCCGCGCCGCGGCTGGAACGAATCGTCCTTGAGATCGAGCCGGACGGTGGCGGTGCGCCGAGTCTGCGCCGTCTGAGCCGCCGCATGATCCCGGCGTTCCTGGGAGCACGGCGTGCTCTCATTCGCCATCGGTCCCAGGTGCTCTTGGGGCTTGGCGGCTTCACCACCGCGCCGGCCACGCTGGCAGCGCGCTCGCTAGGCATCCCCGTGGTGCTGCTTGAGATCAACGCGACGGCGGGGAAGGCGACCCGAACGCTGGGGCCCATCTGCCAGCGCGTGCTGCACGCGTGGCGTGAGACGCTTCCGCCCGGTCGCGAGGGATCCAAGCATCAGCTGGTAGGTCCGCCGGTGGCCCCGCGCTTCGTCGCTCCTGGCGATCGAGCGGAGAGCCAGCGCGAGGCCAAGGATGACCTCGGCTTCGACCCGGATAGACCGCTTCTCGTGGTGCTCGGCGGAAGCCAGGGCGCTCGGGGTCTCAACGCGTTTGTGCGCACGAACGTCTCGTACCTGCTCGGATCCGGCGTACAGGTGCTCCACCAAGTGGGGCCTGGCCGACGATCTGAGGGCGCGACCAACCTCGAGGGCTACGCAGCCATTGAGTATCTCGACGATGTCTGGCTGGCACTCGTGGCCGCGGACGGCGTCCTGTGCCGGGGTGGTGCTTCCACGCTGGCGGAGATCGGCGCCGTGGGAACGCCTGCCTGGGTGGTGCCGTACCCGCACCATTCGGATGGGCACCAGGAGCGGAACGCGCGTCAGCTCCACGGTGGCGTTCGGATCATCGAAGAGCAGGATTTGGACCACGGTCGCTGTGAGGAACTGGTTCGGTTCCTCGGGGCAGATGGAATGGACGAGCGCGATCGGATGCGCCGTCACCTTCGCGCTGCGGTTCCGCTCGATGCAGCCAGTCGTATCTGGGGTGAGCTCGAGCGCCTGAGCGTGACCAGGGCTGCCAAAGGCGCGAAAGGATGGGCCCGGTAACGACAGGCCTTGCGATGGCGGGCCTCGGCGCGTCGCTGGCGGGGGGCTACCTCATCCCCGCGGTCTGGAAGCCGCTAGCCATTCGGCGGCTCCAGGCGCGGTGCCGTAGCCGTCGCGCGTTGGTTCTGACTTTTGACGATGGTCCGAGCCCGATCATCACGCCCGCGCTGCTCGATCTGCTCGCGGAGTTTGAGGCGCCTGCCACGTTCTTCCTTACGGGTGATCGTGTGCTGCCGCACTCAGATTTGGCGTACGACCTCGAGCGTCGTGGGCACGAGGTCGGTTGCCACGGCTACCACCATCTTCACGCCTGGAAGAATCGTCCAGGCAAGCTGGGCGATGACTTTGCCCGGGGATATGACGCAGCCAAGAGCTGTGGGGCAAGCGACCCTATTTCCTTCCGGCCTCCGTACGGCAAGCTCGTGTTCCCGACGTGGTTGGCGGCGAAGCGCCGCGGCTGTCGGCTCGCTTGGTGGACGCACGACTCGGGGGATACCTTCGCCGAGCTTCCTGGCCGGTCTCCTGCGCTCGATCTCCTTCATCAAGGAGGGGGCATAGCTCTTATGCACGATCTCGATCGAAGCGCGCGGCGCAATGAATTCGTCCTGGAGACGACCCGCGCACTTCTCGAGGGAGCGCGACGGCACGACCTGGCTTTGCTTCGCTTCCGCGACTTGTTCGCGTAGGGAGGGGCTCTTGGGGGCGGCCAGTGCTGGCCTCGGATTCCGTTTCGTTTGGGCCTAGGCTGGGCCTAATCCACGTCCGTGAGTCTCACCGGTTGAAGATCGCGATGGAATCCGTGGCCGCGCACGGGATGATCATTTGTCCGCCATCGGGGGAGAAGGTGATCTCCTGCGGCGAACGAAAGGTGCCCGCAGCGGTGGTGAGGTCGATGGTCGTCAGCCAGGTTCGACGCCGTGCGTCTATGACGCTGAGTTCGTGCGTCCAGAAGTCACCGACGACGAGCATGCCATCGGCGGAGAGTCCGAGCGCCTGGAACTTGCCGTCCGGTTGGGCGGTCTGGGTGGCGATGGTGTGGCTTAGCTGTGGGGGGCCAGGTCCGTTGACGCGAGCGCCGTACACGCGGGTACCCATGTCAAATCCGGCGACCCAGACGACGCCGTCGCAGTCGACCGCCAAATCCTGTGGGCTGGGAAAGAGGCCGGTACCGTTCTCCGTGGCGAGGACCAAGGAGCGGTGGATCTGGGGCTGCTGTGGATCCACGACGATCACCGAAGCTTCGGACCCGGTGAACCCAGGGAAGAACTCCGTGACGGTCAATACGAGCCGCGACCCCGCGAAGGCCATGCGCGCAACGCCTCGATCTGGACCCAGTGCGATGGCGCGGCTCGGGTCCAGCGCCAGCGTATTCACGTCGATGGCGTGAACGAGCCCCTGGCCGTCGCCGGTTCCGACGTGGACGGTCGCCTGGTCGGGCGAGACGGCGAGGCCAAAGGGGAACGCCGTTGGGTAGGGGCCGCTTGGATCAGGGGGAATCGGGATCGTGGCCGTGACCTGATTGGAAGCGTTGAACACGGTCACCGTGCTCGAAGAACTATTGGTGACAAAACCGAAGCGCATCGTCCCGTTCGCATGCGTGACGAAGGCGACCTCCTCGGGGCTTTCGCCGGTGGGGATCACCGCGCGTAGCGCGAACGTGGAGGGGTCAAGGCGGGCCAGTGCGCAGCCGCCACCGCCCAGGAAGCCGCCGAAGAGCGGGACCCAGAGATCCGCCCCGTCGGGCGAGTAGGTGGCGGAGAAGGGCCACGCTCGCGAGCCGCAGGTGAACCAGGGCGTCGCGTCGAGCTGGAAGGCGTACGTCGGGGGCGCCAGGGGCGCTGGACTGCACGGCGAAGGGATCGCTGGGCGATCAACCTGATTGGGGACGCGGCGGCGCTGCGCGCTGGCCGGCAGCGCTGCGATGAACGTGGCGGCTAGCAGTATGGTGAAAGCCTTGGCGCGAGTCGTCATGGTTGCGGTCCACGGTTGTGTGCGGCGAGTGTGCGGTGGCAGGGCGCCGTGCTCGGAGAGTTAGGCGGCACTGGAGGGGCGGGCAGCACGGCAGGGGACAGCACTGTGGGGATTGGCGCTGGCAGGAACGGCGCTATGCGGAACGGCGCTGGGGGGCGGGGACTTCTCGCCCCCCAACGCACTCTAACTAGGGGTGCAGCGTGATCTGATCTGCCGAGAAGAGTCCGCTAGAATCGTTGACCGAGACGGCCAGGACAGTCTCGACGGACCAACCTGCGATCGGCTGCTGAGACACGAGGTGAATCTCGCTCGGGCTACTCGACTGGAGCGTAAAGACGCGCCGCATCTGGGAGAAGCTGAGCGGCTGGAGGTCCAGCGAGAGCGACAGCGTCGAGAGGTCCAGGTCGCTGATGCCGTCCGGGTCGCCGAGCACGAAGTGGCAGAAGCCCTGCGCGTCGAGGTAGAGGTCGGCGGTGGGGCCGGCCGGCCCGGTGTTGCCCAGGTGATGGATCACCGCAACGGCGTCGATGTCGGCGCCGCTGTCGCCGCCGCTATCCCAGATGGGCGTGCCCGTCGAGTCGTTGATGGTGCCACCGATCACGTCCACGATGCGGACGAAATGGATGGCGGCCAGGTCGACGCTGCCGGAGACGACTTCGGCTTGTCCCACGAGTTCGGCGAGGTCGAATGCTTCGCCGCCAGAGACGACCGGGTTGAAGGGGTCCACCTGGTTCGTCAGCACGTTGGCAAGCCCAGGAAGGCCTCCGGTGAGGCCCTCGTACGTGGCGTAGGGGAGAAGCGCGAAGCCGCCGAGCGGGCCCGGATCACCGTTGTAGCGGGTGGGGAAGCGCGCGAACGTGGTGCCGTCGGTCGAGACTTCGACCATCGCCACCTCGGCGAAAACCGTCTCAGAGAACACAAAGCCGTTCTCGAAGACGGTGAAGTCGGCGCCGGGTCCGTTCGTGATCGTCACGTCGAAGCCGAGCGTGACGTCGCCGCCGGTGCCCAGCGTCAGGACGTCCAGCGAGCCGCCGGAGAAGCCGCCGCCTTGGGGGCCGCCGAGGATGAGGCCGGTGTTGAACAGCCCGGTGCCTCCTCCCTGGTTGTACTGGACGACGGAGGTGGCGAAGCGGTCTTGTGCACTCGCGGATGCGGCGATCAAGACGCTGGCGGAGAGGGCGTACGCGGTGCGTACGGAGAGTCGATACATCATGAAAAGTGGCGCCGTGTAGCCTTGGATCCTCGTCCTTAGCGAGCGGCGCGATTCGGGTTGATGCGACCCCATGGGCGACGATGCGGCTGCCACCGAAGGAGCCCAATGCCCAGGGGGCACTTTTCCTCGCTCCCATCAGTTCGGCCAGAGCCAGTACTGCTAGAGCCAACACCAGCGAAACCTGTGCGGCGAGGAAATCAGACCTTCGTTGACCGCCGTCCCATTCCACGGAGACGCGGCGTTTTACGAACCTGCACGAATGCGCAGGCCGGTCCGGTTCAGGTCTTCTGGCTCCCTCGTCATGGTCCGAACTCCCCTTCCCCTCGCCTTGATCTTCCCTTGACTAAGCGGCTCTTCAAAGAGCAACTCAGCGGGGCAGAGCTTGACGGCAAGAGTGGGTCCGCGGTGAAGCGGATGAACTCGAACGACTCGGTTACAGCGGCGGGACCGCGTTGGATTTGCACCACACTTCCCTTGGCCGGACGGTGGGAGACTAGCGCGTTGGGCGCGGAGAGGAACCGTGATTCCCTGAATCTCATCCCGGTCTCGATACCGAGCGTGGCGCTACGGGCCGTCCTGTTGCGGGCCGATCCAGCGCAAGCATCCATGCGCTGAAGAAGCCTACAGCAGCGTTGGGCTGGCTTTTCCTCCACCGGGTTAGGCTGAGGGGGTCATGCGTCATTCCTCCACTGCCATCTTCACGCTCATTGCCGGCCTCCTTCTTGGAGGGGGGCTCGGTTTCTTCCTTGGTCAGTCAGGCAGCGTCCAGGCGTCTGGCGGTGGGAGGGCAGCCACCCTCGAGGTCGGTCCCGATCGCGCCGCGCAGAGTCCTGCGAGCGCGCCCGCTGATGCGGCGGACCTTGGCTCGGTGGGTGCACTTCCCTCTGTGGAGTCCACCGACAGCGGTCAGGGCAGCGAGCGTGGGCTAACGGCGGCAGAAGACGCCCGGGCTTCACGGGCTGCGGCGACGGCTCTCGGTCGGGTGTCGGCGGCGCTCCCTGATGAGGATTCGACTTGGACCGGAGTCCTCCACGGAACGGTGGCAGACGATCTGGGCGCTCCGCTTGCCGGCGTCACGGTCATGAGTCGGGGGCCTGCGAGCTGGTACAGCGCCACGGTGACCGCTAGCTCCACGGAGAAGGTGGGGCGCGCGTTTCCGGGAATCAAAGCGCTGGAGGAGGAGCTCGAGGTTTACGCAAAGGGCCGCGTCAAGGGACGCAAGAAGACGCGGATGGCGGTGACCGATGCGGCCGGCGGCTTCACGCTGGAGGGGCTCGAGCCCGGTACGCATTCGATTAGTGGCTACCTTGAGGAGTACGTCGTCAAGGGCGAGAACATCGAGACGGGAGCGACGGGCAAACTGGTGGCCCGACGCGTCGGTGCGTTCGAGCTGGACGTGCGCCTTCCGGACGGGTCGCAGCCAGCGGAGGCCATCGTGATGGCGACTGACGAGGAGGATGACGAGGAGGTCGCTGGACGTTGGACGCCAGAGGAGCCTGTGATCCGGTTTGCCTCGGTCAAGGTCCGCTGCCGCGTCCTGGCTGGTGAGCCGCGAAAAATCGACTGGCGCGCGATCGCAGCGGAGTTTCAGTCGCCGCTGGCTACGCTGGACCTGGCGGCGGATGGGCAGGGCCCCCACGTCATCCAGCTCCACCAGGAGACCCAGGTCCGAGTGACCGTGATCGACGAGTCGGACGCGGTGCCGCGCATGGCCGCGTGGGTGCGAGTCAAGCCGGTGAGCGAACAGGGGGGGCAATCGCAGGAGCTCAAGCGCTACCGGAGCGGACCCTTCATTGCGATGGGGATCGAGCTCGGCGAATATGAGGTCACGGCGGGACGCGGTAAGTCCGCGCCCGAGTTGACTCAGACCATGGAGATCGTCGAAGGGGTGAACGAACTCGTGCTCACTCTCGGCGAGGTGGACCCAAGCCGCTTCATTCAGGTCCGCTGCACCGGGCCTGGTGGTGTGCCGGTCACGGCAGTGGATTTCCGCTACCAGTCCGTCACAGGGAACGGCAGCAGCAGCAGCGGAGGCGCGAGCGCCATCCTGAAAGGACCGGGCGAGTTCTGGATTGATGAATCCGAGGTCGGAGGCCAGCAAGATGAGGCGGTCGCAGTCACGGCACTGACCCTGACGGCCAAGACGGCTCTCTACGGCTCCATCAAGCAGGACCTGGATCTTTCAGCGCGCCTCGTGGAGTTTCAGTTCGAGGAGCCTGGCGATGTCACTGTGGAGGTCACGGGATCGCGTACCAGCAGCCTTCGGGTGTCGCTCTCTCCAGTGAAGGATCCAGATGAAGAGGAGCAATGGTGGCGGCAACGTGGCCAAGTCAAGGCGGTGGACGGTGAGGGGGTGGCATCGATGGGACTCTTGCAGCCGGGTGACTACGAGCTCAAGCTGACGGCGGGTGCCAACGACGGGTTTAACTCTCCTTCGATCGCCTCACAGACGGTGAATGTCCGTCCTGGCAAGGTGATACTGAGCATCGCGGCCCCTTCACTCTCCGAGGTGGTGGTTCATGTCCCCGAGGGCAAGGCCGGCACCCAGGTGGGCCTGCAGAAGCGAAATGAGGGTCAGGTCGCCGCCGGCTATTTTGGCAGCGTTCCGCTGGATGACCAGCTTCGCGCGCGGTTCGAAGGTCTTGCGCCTGGCACTTATGTCGTGCAGCTCTGGGGGGGCGAGACGCAGGGACAGATGGAGATCACCGTTCCCTGCGGAGAGGTCGTCTTCACGGCGCAGAAGATCAACGGCTTCGAGGTCACCCAGGTGACGGCAGGCAAAATGGCGGACGAAGCTGGCCTGAAAAAGGGGGACATCATCCTCGCGGTGAACGAGCACCAGGTGGAGGGCAACGGCTTCCTCAATCGCTTCTGGGTGGAGCTCGGCGAGGGGCCGTCGACGGTGCTCATTTCCCGCGGTGGCGGTGAACTCAACGTCGAGCTGCCAAAGCTGGAGGCCTCGGTCAACACTTGGGGCGCTTTCGGCGCCTACATGACGCCGAGCGCCGTGGCGAGGTAATGCCTACGCGGAGAGCCGGAAGAGGAACGCTGCGATGGCGCATCCGCTGAAGGTCAAGACCGCCATGGGGAACCCACCCGAAAGGAAGGCGAGCGCCACGAAGACGACTGTTCCAAGGATGGCGAGGCCGACGGTCGCGTTCCAGAGGACATCGCTTCCGCCGGGGACCGCCGTGGCGAGTCCGCAGCTCGGGCAGTTGGTGATGCCGCCCGCGCTGCGCGCGGGGGCTTCGAAGCGCTCGGCGCAGTGCTCGCAGGATGTGAAGACGGTCTCCATCGTCAGCTCTTCTGGCGGCCTTCGATCGCTGCGATCAGGCACGCGACCCCGAGGACCAGGCGTCGATCGACGTCCGCGTTCTGCAGCTCGACGTCCATCTTGAAGATCACCGGGTTGAAGCGCTGCTTGAACGTAACGCCTGATCCCAGGTGGAACTTCTGGGGGATGAGGCCGCTGAGCAAGCGCCGGGCGAGGGCCAAAGCGGTGCTGTCCTCCTGGAGCTTGTCGATGACCTGATCGTCCGCGTCCAGGATCTCCCAGGAGTCGCGCACGAGCGAGGTGAAGCCCTTCCGCCGCGCGGCGCCCACCTTGGCGCCAGTCGTGGCGTCGACGATGTCGTAGGCGGCGGAAAAGTCGATGGCCTGGCGAGCCTGGATTGTGAGCAGGGGCTTCGTCAGAGCTTCATCCTCGAAGATCCGGATGTCCTCGCGAAGCTTGAACGCCTTCTGCTTGCAGAACGCGATCAACTGCTCCTGTCCATCGTAGATATGGAAGCTCGCTCCGAGCACCTTCAAGAACTTGCGGCGGATGGTGTACGAGTCGACTTCGAATGCGTGGGGCATGGCGCGGGGGCTAAGGGGCTTGGGGGGAGCAGAACTGGCAGGCAGCACGATGGCAGCTCTTGGGGCTGATCGGTAGCTCCAAGCGGGCTTAGCGCGGATCGCCGTGCGGCGTTCCGGATCTCAGCCTGTTGCGCTTTTGCATCGTCCTCAGACACAGAGTGTCACACCCCGGGGCTCAGACGCAACCTGGCTTTGATCTCGTTGGGTGGTTGGTCGAAGGAATCCGTCGCGACGTCGAGGGGACGTTGCGGAGGCTCTGCGCTGGCACCGCAGAGTGGGTAAGAGGACCATCAGGGCACGCCGGGGGGCTGAGAAGAGGTTGAGGGTAGGAAGTGCTGTGGGAGCGTGGACGCCGTTTGCTCGGCCGTTCGGCTCCACGCTAAGTATCCAGTCTGGGGGCGCGACGGGCCGTTCGGCGAGCGCGGCGGCTCCGCTTTCGGTCGCGGCGCTTCGTGGGATAGCGAGTGACGTGGAGCGTCTAGGGGACGCCGTTCGCCAGCTGGCCCGACTTGATCGGGTGCAATCGCGCTCCGTGGGGGCGCGGGCGGGCGTTGCGCGGGGCGAGCTGGTGATCGACGACAGTGAGGTCCAGCCGACTGCGGCGACGATGCGTTCCGTGGAAGAGGTCAATACGGTCGCGACCTCGTACTCGACGCATGAACCTGGGTGGGCGGGCGCGTCGGCAGCAAGCGCGACCGTGGACGGGATCTATGACGGTAGTCAGGGCGACTCCGCCCTTCAGTTCGAGGTCACGGGGGTTCCCATTCTCGGGCTCGGCGACACGGAGATCGAGGTGTCCGACGGGGCGGGTACGGTCATCGACACGCTCACGTTCAGCGCCAGCGGTGGAACTCAGTCGCTGTCCAACGGGCTGGAGCTGACCCTCGACGCTGGATCGGTGTCGCTCGGCGATACGTTCACGTTGGATGCATTCGCCTCAGTCGGAACCAGCGTACGCGCAGGGGCCGCGTTCAATGGGACCGGCGACGCAAGGCCTGAGTTTGACCCAGGTCGGGCGGTGACGGCCGGCACCTTCCAGCTCAACGGGGTCAGCGTGGATGTTGCGGCTGATGACTCGATCCTCGACGTGCTGGAGACGATTAACCGATTGGGTACGGGCGTCACGGCGCAGTTCGACGCGGCGTCGGAATCGATCTTGCTGACACAAGACTCAGGTGGTTCGGAGCCAACGATTCTCTTTGGATCAGATACGAGCGGTTTCCTGAACGCGGTGAAGCTGAGCGGCGCGACGGCGGAGCACGGCGAGGACGCAGGCGCGGCGGAGTCTCTGGACGATCGCCTGTCCGAGCTCCGATTGCTCGATGGCGTCATCTCGGGGTCATTCCAGGTCAACGGTGCGACCATCGACGTGGACGTGGATGCCGACACGCTGGCGGATGTGCTCGCCCGGATCCAAGCGGCTACCGGCGTGAACAGCGCAGTGGCGAGTGATGGGACCGTGACGCTGAGCGGAGAGGGGAGACGCGCGTTCGAGCTGTCGAACGACGACACGGGCCTCTTCGAAGCGCTGGGGATCGACCTTCAGCGCTACTCTGGGCGCCGCGGCAGGCAGACCACCAGGATCGCCAATCGCGAAGGCGTGCGTCAAGCCATTCATAAGGTGCACGACGCCTACAACGCGCTCCTCCGGGGTCCCCGCGAGGGAGTCTCGGCCACCAACGTTCGGGAAGTTAGATCAAGGCTGTCAACAGCTGTTGGCGGCGTGTTTTCCAGTCAGCTGAAGGTGAGCGGCAGCGGTGAACTGCTCTCGGGGTTGGGCCTGAACCTCACCAAGTTCGACGACGCGAAGACGCGCGCGATGGAGCTGGATTCGGTGAAGATGTCAAAGGCACTCAGGTCGACGGACGGCGAGTTGAGCGAGCTGCTTTTCGGGGCCGAGGACGGCCGGAGGGGCCTGGTGGAAGCTCTCCAGCTGAGCGTGGAAGGGGCGGGGAAGTCGCTGCTGAAAAAGCTCGGCGCAGCGGGCGCCCTGGGCCTGCGGCTAGATGTGACAGGCTGAGCGCAACGGAAGTGCCAGACTCTTGACCTTGGCCGCTTGCTGCCACCCCGTTCTTTGAACGTGGGATGGACGCCGCCTGTTGATCCATCGCTCCTGTGACGCATCACGCAGCGCACAGAGAGGCCAACTCTGAGCGCGAAGAGGACGTCCTTCATTCCCGCAGCTTTAGTTCCGGAACGGTACTCGGAACGGTACTGCGTGCGAGCCCCTTCACAGAATCCGGAGAGAGACAGAGCGCCTCCTGATGGTTTGGGGAAGGGGCCGAGATGGGAGCCTTGGGCGACCTTCGTCGAGCGAACATGACCCAGTGGAGCCCGCCGCGGACGAAACATCCATCACGGTCGGCTGACAATGCAGGCTCAAGGCCTGCGTTGTCACCCTAGCGCCGGGTAGAGGACAGATACGGGGCGGGCACGCCTAGCAGGCCGCCCGAAGAACTCCGCACTTAGCAGGCAGCGCCCCTCAAAGCCCTGCCTGCGTTGCTCGAAGGGCCCTGAATGGCTCGCTATGAGGGGCTTCGAGCGCCTTGCCAGGACTTCGATGGACACTCTTGCTAAGCGCGGACTTCTTCGGGCGGCCTGCTAGGGGTGCAGATTCACCGAAGAGGTATCCTCTTCGATTTCGCGTTCGTCCTGTTCGTGGTCGAGTGCATCGAGGTGTTCCGGATCAAACCTCTTGCCCATCCACATCCGCAGAGGAACTAACATCGCGATCAATACAGGG
>JBLIHL010000126.1:0-12453 GCA_047635895.1 Paracoccaceae bacterium
GGCGCCATGCTGCCCTACTCCATCGCCTTCGGCCTCGCGAGCACGGGGGTCCTGGTCGGGTGGGTCCTGCTGGGACTCCCACTCGGCCCGGGCGCCCCCCTCGAGTACATCAACTAAGGCTGATGTCGCACCCAGCGGCGGCGCTTGAGAGGCACCGTGGCAGCCATCCCACGGGATCGCTAGACCGTCACTCGGCGACCTTCGCCTGGGCGCGGATATCCAGCCTCTGGATCCGCGCCTCATTCTCTGGCGACAGCGTGAAGAACACGCGCAGGTCGCGCTGCGTGCCGCGAATCATGAAGGTTCCGCGCAGCTGGTTTTGGGGCTCGATCGGATCCGTCCGAAGGATGGAGCCGGCCTCGGTCAGAAGGCGCACCGCCTCTCGTTGGCGCTCCGCTTTCGATCGATCGAGATAGAAGTTGTCCGCCAGAATCTGCGTTCCCAGGTCCTCGTCCCAGGTCAAGATGAGCGCGACCACCTGCGACGCGCGCGACGCCAGCACGCCTGACACCGGCAGCGTTCGCGGCGCGAGTCCAGCCTTGCCGAACAGCAGTTCGGTCACCTCGGCGTGTGCGCCACGCGATGATCCGTACCTTCGGTTCGCGAACGAGATCACCGCGACGCCGTGATCCGGATAGAACTGATATTGGCTACCGAAGCCCGGAAGGCCTCCCGTGTGGGAGATGCAGCGAACGCCCCGGCAGTCGATGTTCTCAATGAGCCCGAACCCGTAGCCGCGCATGCTTGGACAGGGTTCACCGCGGGCATTCTTCGCGTCCGGCGAAAGTCGCATCGACTCGGCGCGGTGCATCTCACGCACCGTACTCCGTGTCACCGGGCCGTCGTCCGCGCCGCTCCGCGGCGGCCATGCGGAAAGGTGAAACGAAACGTACTTGCTGAAGTCGTTGATCGAGGTGATCAAGCCGCCGATCGCTCCGAAGGCGCCGGTGTGAAGCATCGGCTCACGCGTCCATCCGCCGTCGATCCAGTGGTATCCAAGCGCAAGCTGATCCGCCGGGACGTTCTCGTACTCCCAGTACGTATCGTGCATCCCAAGCGGCAGGAGGATCTCCTCGCGGATGTAGTCCTGGTAGGCACGGCCCGACACTCGGGTGACGATCGTCCCAAGCATCCCGTAGCCGAGGTTGCTGTACTCGTACGCCGTCGAGGGGACGGTCGACATGGAGAGGCCATTCCGCAGGAACCCCATGAAGACCTCACCTGAGTCCTCCAGGTGCCGGTCCGCCCACGGGTTGTCCTCGGGGAACCCGGACGTCATGGTCATGAGATGTTCGATGGTGACCGCGGGCGCGTCGTTCGTCAGGTAGCTGAGGTCCGCCAGCTCTGGCAGAAACGCGGCCACCGGGTCCTGGATCGACAGGAGCCCCTCGTCCCGAAGCTTCAGGATCGCCATGGATGTAAAGCTCTTCGTCATCGAGGCGATATGGAATTCGGAGTCAGCCGTCACCGGCGCCTGGGTCTCCCGATTAGCCGTCCCCACACCACCGGAAAGGACAAGCTCACCGTCGACGAGCACCGCGTACGCATGTCCCGGGTAGTGGCTCTCCCGCGCGTTGCGGACGAAGACCTCCTCGATCTCCGGTAGCACGGCTTCGATCCTGGAGACCCGCGTCGAATCCAGGAACACGGGCGGCTGATAGCCCTTCTGGTACTTCGGAGCAGCATGCCGAATGGCTGCGCCCTGCGTCACCTGGACGCCAGGGCCTCCGCACGCTGGAAGGAGCGTAAGGCTGGTGAGAAGGAGGCGACTAGGAACGCTCATGGGCAAGGGCATCGGCAGGGAAGGAGCAGGAGCAGGGAACGCGCCATGCCACCTGGACACGGTAGAAACACCTGGTAACGTACCAGGCGATCCATGAACTGGCCTCCCAATCAACCGTGCCCTTGTCACAGCGGTACGAAGTACAAACGTTGCTGCCGCCCTGCACATCGTGGCCATCCGGCGGAGACTCCCGAGGCTCTGATGAGGTCCCGCTTTGCCGCCTTCGCTTGCGGCCTCGCGCACTACGTCATGGCCACGACCGATCCCGAAGGCTCTGCCTTTGAGCCCGATGCCGCCGCCTGGGAGCGGTCGATCCTCGCCTTCTCCATGGAGACCGGCTTCGACGGCCTCGAGATCCTGGAGGCGCCAGGGGGACCCAGAGAAGGACCCGGCGAAGGACCAGACGAAGGATCCGTGACCTTCAAGGCAGCGCTCACCCGTGGAACGGGCGACGTTTCCTTCACCGAGCAAAGCCGCTTCCTGCGGCGCGACGGGCGGTGGTTCTACCACTCCGGCGTGATCGAGCTGGCGTAGCGCCCATGGGCGCGGCGGCGGCCGCGCTACTTCGCCTTCTCAACGAAATCGCCCGCAGCCTTCATCAGCTCAGTCAGATCTGGATCAATCGTGCCGCGCGCGAACGTCACGGTCGCCGTGGGCCCGACCTCCGTTGCCTTGCCGTTGATGTTGATCACCTGGAATGTGTCACTGTCTGCCTGCCCGTCGATGAAGTCGCTCTCCACCGTTCCGCTCAGGTAGTACTGGCCGTCCACACGGTTGAGCTGTCCCTCCAGAGTCGTGACGTAGTCATCAGAAAGCGGCAGCTCAATTCGCTCATAGATGACGAAGAGGCCTTTGAGGGAGATCAGCGTGGGAGCTGGCGTCCACGCGATCCAGCCATCAGCGTCGTCCGGATCCTGGGACTGAAGCTCACGCTCACTCGCACTCAGCTCGCTAGCGATCACCGGGTGCAGCTTGACCCGGAGTGGACCAGAGCGAAGCTCCACTTCGCCGTCCTGCTCGAACGCCTCCGCCCCGATGGAGAACACGAAATCACGCATGCTGATTTTGAGTGAGCGCTCGGAAGGACCACCACCGCCAGGCTTGACCTCTGTAAACCATGGCATGTAGGCCCGGATCACTCGATCGCAGTACATCTGGTTGAGAGGCACGGAGACGTTGGCCCTGGGAATCGTCATCGTCCCAGCCTCGTACGTGCCCGCGATCCTGTCCGTTTCGTCGAGAAGTGCGACCACGCGAATGGGCCTACCGCCTGCGCGACTGGCACCGGGCGCACTGGCCCGACCCGCGAGCAGCTGCGGGAGCCGCACCCCCCGGAGCTCCAGTTGATCGAAGCGCTTCGGGAGTAGCCCGGACAGGTTGGAAGGAATCGGCGCCAGCGCCTCGACGAGGCCCAGGGAGACCCCGGGAAGCCTGACGTCCAGCCGCGGAGACAGATCCTCGCCCGGGGAGAGAGCCACACCCGGAATGGAGAAGCTCAGCTCGGCGAAATCGGACTCCGACTGAGCGACCCTCCAGCGCGAGCGCGCAGTCACCCCCAGATCACCGGAGAACTCCAGCGACGTCAGCCTGTGCGTCCAATCGAGGCGGTCGAAGGGCGAGCCTTCAGCAGCGCCAGCTGGCCAAAGCGCGACCTCCGCAGCCGACAAACCATCGGAAGCCAGCGTGAACTTGCCACCCGCCCGGCGGAGAGCGTCAGAGACCTGACGCGTCATCACCTGCCGTGCGGTTACCTGGCGCGCCGAGCTGCCGGGCCGCTCTGTCGCGCCCGCTGGCGGCGCAGTGTCCGCAAAGAGCCGGTGGACACTCAGGGCATCGGCGGCCAGCGGAACCTGGAAGCGGCGACTGCGCAGGAACCATCGCGCGTCCGGCCGCCCCTCTTGAAAGGCAACCGTCTCTTCAGGGACGAGGCGCGACAGGAACTCTGTCAGCTGCCCAGGAGGCATCCGGAAGTCGAGGTCGAGCGAATTCCCTTCGCCTTCATCCGGCTCCCCCACGAGCAGAGAGCCGATATGCGTTGCCACCAGATCAAGCGTGCCCACGTCGCTCGTGAGCGAGACCGCGAGGCGCGCTCCGGCTGCATCCGCAGGAGGCGCCGGCGAAGCACCCGCTGGTTCACCTTCGGTACCGAGCCTCGCCTCGGCCAGCACGCGTGCCCCGTAGGTCGCATCGACGCTTGCACCCTCCTCAAGGAAAAACTCGGCGGCCTGGACCAGGCTGTTCGCCATCGATCCGTAGGCATCGCGGGTCTGGAAGGCCGTGCGTCGCCCCCCCATGGCGCTTCGGCCGGCCCCTCCGCCAGACGCACCCGCGCCGGTGCGGGGCATGACCCCGAGCAGCCTCAGCGCGGCCAGCGGAATCGGATCCGCCTTGATCGTCGCCGACTGGAGTACGGGCTCGGCGCTGTTCGGACCACCGAAGTTCATCGCGAACGAAACGCGCGCCTCCTCCGACACGGAATGCTGGACGGTCGCGTTTTCGAGCTCGACCTGGAAGCCGACGCGACTCCTCGTGGCTACGAGCGCCAAATCCGACACCGTTGCCTCCTCTCGATCCGTCCCCTCGCCGGACGCCATATCGATGAATCGCGCCTCTCGAACGGCCACCATCGTCCGAATCGAGCGTCGCCCACCCTCGCCGTCCGGTGCAAAACCGCGGCTCAACGCAGCCAGGAGCCCGTGGATCTCGGACCGCCCATCGTTCGCGTGGAGCCCAAGGCAGCGGCCGAGGTCCGACGTCCCGTCGGCGTCCACGCGCGCCGTGAGGATGGCGTCGGTGAGATTGAACTTCCACTCTTCGCTGGGGCCCTCAAGAAGGTCGAGCAGCGACGGAACCCGCAGCGCAAACTCCGCGACCTCCTGGCCTTTTTTCCCATCTGGCCCCGGCGTAGCGTGCACCGTCACTCGACCCGCACGCTGATACTGCCGCCAGCTCAGCTCCAGGTCATAGATCTCGACCTCGCCGTCGATCCGCGCCTCGATCGCGTTCTTGAGGAACCGCGCTCCCCAGCCGGACAGGAGCTGCGGCGCGGCCATCGCGATCGCAAGTGCGGCACCGACCAGAAACGCCGTGCACCCGCATCCGCCCGATACGATTGATCCGAAGCAGCCGCGTCGGGTCGCGCCTTTTGAATGGGGCGCACCGACTCCGGCACCGGGGGTGCCATGGGAACGGGGATCCGTGGATGAAGAGACTGACATCGGGGAAGCGATTGGCTGCTAACTCAGTTCCAGGACGGGTCCGGCGGGAGGTGGGCCAGGGAATCCCCGCCGCCAGGCACGCGCTGGAGAGCTGCGCGCCATACGGTTTCACCCGTCCCCTCTGAGAAGACCAGGTCAGGCGTCGCGGGCACGGGCAACCAGGAACCCGTCTGCATCTCGGCGTCGAGCTGCCCTTCGCCCCAGCCGGAGTACCCGACCACGAAGCGAGCTAAGGAGTCAGCCTTCGGCTCGGACGCCAGAAAGTCTGCGACCTGGTCGAGGTCCGCCCCGAGCCTGACGCCCGGCGCGACCTCAACGCCTGCGCGAACGAGACCCGCGCCGTGCCCCGCTTCCGCTTCGAGAGCGCCCTCGTCCCCCTCCTCGCCTTCTTGATCGAACTCGCCAAGGGCCACGCCGGGCGGCAGCCGATGCAGGATCTGAAGCGAGTTGGGGCTCACCGGGCCGCCGCTACGAATCGCGAGGTCCAGGTCCTTGAGCACCGCCGTATCCGGGAACACATCGCGAATCAGCGCGTCGCTCACGCGATTCACCGTCATGCCGAACGCGCCATGCTCGTCGTGCTGACAGATGAGAACGACCGTATGCATGAAGTTCGGGTCCTGCATCTGCGGGGCACTCAAAAGCAGCTGGCCCCTCAGGCTCGGCATGTTCATGGACGGCATCGCTTCCTCACCAGAGAAAAGACCGCCTCCACGTGCGGCGTGTGCGGGAACATGTCAACGGGTTCGATCGACACGAGCTCGTAGCCCGCTTCGACGAAGGCCGCGACGTCGTTCGCACCAGTCTTGGGATTGCAGGAGACGTAGACGACCCGCGGGCTCCCCAGGTCGATGAGCTGGGCGGGCACCTTGGGATGGAGGCCGGCGCGCGGCGGATCGATCACGAGCACATCCGGGCGGATGCTCTGCTCGTCGAGGGCCGAGCGCATGGTGGAGAGCACGTCGCCTTCGTGGTACGTGGCGCTCGTGACGCCGTTGCGCTCGGCGTTCGCCCTGGCGTCACGGACGGCGGTGGGCGCTGACTCGAAGCCGACGATGGAGCCGGCGTCATCTCCGATCACCAGGCCGATCGTGCCTGCGCCGCAGTAAACGTCGAACAGCGTGTCCTTCGCCTCCAGCGCCGCGCGTTCACGGACGATCTCGAAGAGCCGCTCGGCCTGACCCGTGTTGGTCTGGAAGAACGAGTCCGCCGAGATGAGAAAGCGCTTGCCGCTGATCACGTCGGAGATCGTGCCGGACCCGAAGAGAACGTGCTCTTCCTCGCCGTAGGCGACCGACGCCTCGCGGGTCGTGATGTTCTGAACGATGGTCGTGACGCTGGGGAAGCGTTCACGCAGCGTCTGCACGTACGGATCGACCAGGTCCGCCGCGCGCTCCGACGTGACGAGATTGATCATCGTTTCGCCGGTGCGTTCGCCCTGTCGCAGCACGAGGTGACGCAAAAGCCCCGTGTGCAACTTCAGATCCCACGGGGTCAGCCCCCGCTCCACCGCGAGTTCGCGGGCGCTCCGAACGATCTCGCTGGCGCCTTCAAAGGCAATGGCGCAGTGATCGACATCCAGCACCTTCTGGTACAGACCAGGAGCGTGGAGCCCCAGGCCGAACGAGGCGTCGACCCCCTGGGGCTCATCCGCGAGGATGTATCTCCGTGAGCCGAAGGTGAAGTCCATCTTGTTCCGGTAGCCCTCCAGTCGCGGCGCGGGCACAACGTCTTGGACCTCCACATTCAGGGAAAGCTCGCGGGCCTCGAAGGCACGCGCGACCGCCGCCTCCACGAGGAGATGCTTCTGTCGCAGCTGCTCGTCGTAGGCGAGCGTCGGCATCGCGCACCCTCCGCAGACGCCCGCGTGCGGACAGCGGGCGGCGGTCGCGTGGGGCCCTGGATCCAAAATGGATTCGATACGGCCGTCCAGCCGCTTCTTGGACCGTCCGAGAACCCGCGCGTGGATGGTGGCGCCGGGATTGGCGAAGCGCACGGTGAGCTCGGTCAGGGGCACCGGTCCAACGCCGCGGCCACGATCGTCGATGCGCTCGATCGTGAGGTCCAAGAGCTCGTTCTTGCGCGGCTTGCGCACCTCTGGCGCGGCTCCGTCACCGGCGGAGCCCGGCGAACCAGATGAGGGCGGCACTGCGGGGGACGGCACTGCGGGGGACGGCTCTGCGGTGGGCGGTTCTGCGGAGGACGGCCCATCCGAGGGCGGCTCGGCGGAGGGCAGTCCAGGGGAGGGCGGCGCGGGGGCGGGCATGGCGTCGTGACTGGGCGGCGTGTGGGACATGATCTAGGTCCCGGGAATCGCCGCTCGGGCAACCTGACACGGGAGAGCCTACAGCGTACGCTTCTGGCCCCACCGTGCGCGAAACCCGTTGCGCCAGATTCGCAGACGATACGCCCATGAACGACCCTTTGACTCCGCCACGCAAGCCCGCGGGGCCGACTGCTGGCCCCACCCAAGGCCCCAGTTCGGACTCAGCCGCCGGCGCGGCTGACCTGCCCGGGCGGCCGGCGGCCTTCCGTGCTGGACTCCTCGGCTTCCTGGTGGGAGCCGTGTGCCTTGTGCTTCTGGCCCGTCACCTCCACTACTTCGTCGACGACGCATTCATTACCTTCCGCTACTCGCGGAACTGGGCGGAGTGGGGCCTCCCTGTCTTCAACAGCTTCGAGCTGAAGGAGGGCGTCGAGCGCGCGGAGGGCTACAGCAACCTCCTTTGGATGGGGCTCCTGAGTCTTCTGCACCGCTTCGGCGCGGATCTCGAGACGATCACGCCCCCGCTCCAGATGCTGGTCGGCGTCCTGACCGTAGGCCTGGTCGCACGAGCTGGGGTTCGACAGCTGCGCCTCGGCGCGCTGGGCGCGTTCATGGCTCCCGTTCTCCTGGCAACCGCGGCGCCCTTCGCGGCATGGGCCACGGGCGGCATGGAGACCGGGCTCTTCACGCTGCTGCTCGCGGGGTTCTTCCTGTCAGCGCTCCGACCGTCGGGGGATTCCAGAGGTCTCCAGCTGGGACTGCTGGGCGGCCTGGTCGCCCTGGTCCGCGTAGAGGGCATCGCTTGGGTCCTGGGCACGCTCGGCGCCGTACTGGTCGCAGAGTGCCTCGCGGGGCGCGGACTCACGCGGGTCCTGGCGGAGAAGCGCCGGCTCGTCCTTGGGGTTGCCATTGCCATCGCCTTGCTGGGCGTCCAGCTCAGCTACCGCAAGGTCGTCTACGGCGACTGGGTGTCCAACACCGTCACCGCCAAGACGGGTGGCACAGGCTCAGATTTCTACGGCCGCGGCCTGCGCCAGGTGGCCAGCTGGGGCCTGGTCACGCTCACGCCGATCTTCGCGCTGCTCGCGCTGCCCCCCGCCCTGATGCACCCATCGAAGAGCACGCGCTGCGCGGCGCTGGCCGCCTTCCTCACCGCGCTTGGCTTTGTCTTCTACAACGTGGTCACCGGCGGCGACTGGATGCCGTACTTCCGGTTCCTCGCGCCCGTGGCGCCGATGCTCGCTCTCCTGATCGCCGCGGGGCTCGACCGGATCCCCAAGGCAGCCGCGATCGCAGCCGGCGCGGTGGTGCTGGCCGTCCAGCCGCTGACGCTCTTTGAGCAGCATGTGGCGCCGCTCTCCGTCCGAGAAGCACTTCGTTTCCGCTCGTTTAAGGGCGGCTACCGCTCCGAACTCGAGCGTATCAACACGGCCCGCGTCAACGCCGAGTACTTCGGCCAGCTGGGCGCGGCCCTGGCGATCGGGACCGAGCCGGGCGACGTGCTCGCCTTCGGCGCCATCGGCTCCCCCGGGTGGTACGCCCCCGGGCTCGATTTCCTCGATCGGAACGGTTTGGTCACTCCCATCGTGGCGCAGCGCGAGGTCGCGCTAGGCGAAGGCACGGCCGGCCACGAGAAGCGCGTCCCCCACGCCTTCTTCCTCGACCAGGGTGAGCCCCAGCCCAAGTGGCTATTCGCCAAGCTCCTGGACGCGCTCATCGACGGACCGACGAGCCCATTCTACGCGGAGGCGTTGCGCCAGATTCGGCAGGATGGCGTCGTGGGCCGCAAGCCCGAACGCGAGCTGTTCCAGCGGACCACCCTCCACCTGGTGCCAATCCGCGAGGGAACCGCCGCTGGTAAGACGCTGGCACTCCTGAAACGCGCTACGCCCGGGGAAGCGCGCGCTTTCTGGGGCCTTTAGCGTCCCGAACGAAGCCCGCATCCCGTGAATCGTGCGGGCTAAGAGCGATTCCGGCCGGAACCCGATAGCCTGGCGCCATGGACATCTCGCTCAATAGCCACGAGGCCCGCGTGTTCGGCGTCCTGATCGAAAAGGGCTACACCACGCCGGACCAGTACCCGCTCTCGCTCAACGCCACGACCAATGGCTGCAACCAGAAGAGCAACCGCGACCCACAGGTCGATTTCTCAGAGGCAGAGGTGAGGATCTCCCTCCAGGGCCTTCAGATGAAGGGGCTGGTTGGCGGTTCGACGCAGGCGGGTAGCCGGGTGGAGAAGCACAGGCACAACGCGCGCGAGATGCTGAAGATCGGAGAGCGAGCGATCGCCGTCCTCGCCGAGCTGCTGCTCCGCGGGCCGCAGACCGCCGGTGAAATCCGCACGCGCGCCAAGCGCATGAGGGACATCGCCAGCCTTGAAGATCTAACGCCGGTGCTGAAGGAGCTGGAGGCGGCAGGCTTCATTCGCGAGCTCAGCGGCGGGCGCGCCACGAAGTTTGAGCAGCTGCTCTGCGGGCAGCTTCACCCCGATGGCGGCGAAGCCCCCGCCGCGCGCACGGCCCCAGCTTTCCCCCATGCCGGCCCCCCCCACGCAGTGCCGCCGGAGAGTTCCTTACCTGGCGCGACGCCAGCCGGGGCTCCCGCCGCTGGCCCCACAGGTGGCCCCACAGGTGGCCCGACGGGTGGCCTCGCCGAGAGGGTCGAAGCCCTGGAGTCACAGGTGGAAGCGCTTCAGACCACGGTCGCGCGCCTCGTCGAGGAGCTGGGAGCATGAACCTCTGGAGCTCCGGTGCTGTCCTCGTCCTGCTCTCCCTGGGCCTGGCCCCAAGGATTGCCCAGCGTCCTGACGCGAATGGCAGAGACACACCACGCAATCGCTTCTCCGTCCCGGCTAGCGACTACGTGCCTAACCCGATCCGCGGATTCGACGTCCGGGTCGTCCCTGCTCTGTTGGACTCCGGAGACCAGGGCGAAGTCGGCGAGCGCGCCCTCGACGCGCTGGATCAAGACCTTGCGGGCGTGCTCAACCGACTTCCAGAGACGGCCCACGCGTTCCTCCGCGGCGTGCCGATTTTCCTCGGCGTCGCGGACCCCGTCACTCCCTGCGCCTGCTACCACGTCAGCGCTGGCTGGCTAAAGAACGCAGGCTTCGATCCTGCCAAGGTGAAGGCCGTCGAGATCAGCAGCGCGAATACCTACCTCGAGTGGCGCAAGGCCCAGCCGTCGATGCTGATGCACGAGCTCAGTCATGCGTACCACGACCAGGTGCTGGGTAAGCCCCACGCCGCGCTCGCGGGCGCCCTGACCGCCGCGCGTGACAGCGGCCACTTTGACCGCGTCGTCCGCTTCATGGGCAACGTCGACCGCCACTACGGCCTGACGAGCGTCGACGAGTACTTCGCCGAGACCACCGAAGCGCTCTTCGGCGTCAATGACTTCTATCCCTTCGTTCGCGGCGAGTTGATGGCCATTGATCCCGGCGGCGCCAAGCTGGTCGCCGAGCTTTGGAAAGCTCCCCCTCCACGCATGAGCCAAGAAACCAGCCAGCTGGAGACAGCCGCCAAGGACGAGATCGCTCGCCTCCACCGCTTCTTCGTCGAGTGGTTCAACGGGGCCATACCGGCCTCCGACGAGTCGTTCGCAGCGCTTGAGATGGCACTGGACGAGGACTTCATGATGATCACGCCCGGCGGGCAGATCGTGCGGCGCGAGGCGCTCTTGACGTCACTTCGCGCAGCCCACGGAGGCCGAGAGGTCGCCATCCGAACGCGGCCGCTATCGGTCAAGGTCTTGGACGGCGTGAGAATCCTGGCGACCTACGAAGAGCTGACCCTCGAAGGCGGCGTGTCCAAGGCGCTCATGAGCACCGTGCTCTTCGAGCGCGACCCGTCCGCGCCGGGCGGCCTACGCTGGGCTCACCTGCATGAGACGTTGGTGAAGGACTAAACGTCGCGCTTCCGCAGCTCCCTGAGAGTCCCCAGAATCGACTCGACGTGCTCGTTCGACTTCACGCTGTCCCACCGCGCGGCGATCCGAAGCGCCGGATCCAGCAGCACCGTCGTCCGCACCAGAGCGTCAGCCGTCAAGAGCGCCTCGGGCCCCACGTGCGGGCCGCGAACGGCGCCGTACTGACGCGCGACCTGGAGATCGACATCAGAAAGCAGAGGGCTCTGCAGGCCGTACTTCTTCGCGAAGAGGAGCGTCCGATCCCCTGGGGAGCTCGTGATGCAGGCCACTTCCGCATCCAGGTCATTGAATCGCCACAGATGCCCCGTGAACGCCGTCGCGTCGCAGGCGCAGTCGGGGGTATCCGACTCAGGATAGAAGTGCAGCACGACCCACTTCCCCCTGGACTCGGCCAGCGGGAACGGAAAGCCGTCCTGATCGAAGAGCACGAACTCGGGGGCCGGCTTGCGCTCGCTCATGATGGGCGAGCGCACGCCGTCGGCCATGACGGTCGCCCCGGCGCCCGCGTCAGCCGTAGCGGCAGCGGCAGCAGGGTCCCCGCCCTCAGGCGTCGAGCTGCACGCGGCAAGCGCCAGCGCAACGAAGGTCATCCGTGGATTTACCATGATTTAGATCCGAGTCTAACCCGTCGACCAGGAGCGTGTCGCGCATGGGCTCGCCCACGAAAAGGGCGGGACCCCGACCTTTCGATCCGGCTCCCGCCCAGGCATCTCGTGGATGACCCTCCGCAAGGGGTGCACCGCTCAATCTCTTCTCTTTCTCTTAGGCGACTGCGGGGACTCCTACGGAGCCCCCTCCAGGAACCACTTCGGGGACTACCGCACGAAGCGCGTCGACTCGTTCTCCGTCACAGGACGGGTCAAGTCAGCGCTGGTCAGGCTGACGCGAAAGCGGCTGTTTAGCTCCTTCGTCGACTTGACGGTGACCGTCAGCGAGATCGTCTCGCCGGGAGCAATGCTCGGGATCTCAGCGAAGGTGATTTCCTTGCCGTTGACGGTTGCCGGGGCATCGCCGCCTGCATTGACGATCTCGATGCCATCTTCCACTTCGCAGGCGATGCGGACGTTCATGTCCGGCGCGCTGCCCTGGTTCATGACCTCGATCCTGTACATGACGGGCTCGCCGACGATGATCAGGTCCGACTCATCCTCGAGCTCAAGGCGCAGGGCGGGAAGGCCACGGACCTCCGTGCGGGACGTCGCGGTGACCTCTTCGGCGCATTTGCCGCTAGCCTTTGCTTCGGTCACGACCGCTCCGCT
>JBLIHL010000127.1:0-12426 GCA_047635895.1 Paracoccaceae bacterium
GTTCCAAAGAGACGACTCGCTTCACGAAAATCGTGGCGACCATCGGACCTGCCTCCGAGAATCGGCTCGAGGAGCTGATTGACGCGGGTTTGTCTGTGGCGCGACTGAACTTCAGTCACGGCACCCCAGATGAGCATCGGCGCCGGATGAAGCTCATCCAGGCGGCTTCGGCCCACAAGATGACGCCGATAGCGGTCTTGGCCGACCTGCCCGGGCCGAAGATGCGTACAGGCATGTTCCCCGACGGCAAGATCGTGCTGACGGAAGGGGACATCGTTCGCGTGAAGCCTGGCCAGGAAGTCGCTGAGCCCGGTGAGGTCTACGTTGGCGTGGACGATCTGCTCGAAGCCGTTCATGTCGGCCACCGCATCTCCCTCGCGGACGGTCAGGTCCTGCTGCTGGCTACCGCCAAGGAAGCAGACGCGATCGTTGCGGTGTGCGTGCGGGCCGGGCCCGTCGGCAATCGCAAGGGCGTTCACCTGCCCGATTCGGACGTGAAGTACGAGCTTCCGACGGCAGAGGATCGGGAGCTCATCGAGCTCGCGCGCGAGCTGGGCGTGGACATGCTGGGTATCAGCTTTGTCGGTCACGCGGCGGAGCTCGAAGAGATCCGCGGCCTCGCCCCCGGAATCCACCTGGTCTCGAAGATCGAGCGACAGACGGCGCTCTTCAACCTCGACGAGATCCTTGAAGCGACCGATGGACTGATGGTGGCCCGCGGTGACCTCGGCGTCGAACTCGACCTCGAGCACCTGCCCCTGGTCCAGAAGGAAATTCTCGAGCGCGCGGTGCGGGCGGGGGTCTATACGATCACCGCGACCGAAATGCTCGAATCGATGATCGAGGCAGGTCGACCGACACGCGCCGAAGTCACCGACGTCGCCAACGCCGTCCTGGACGGCACCGACGCGGTGATGCTCTCTGCTGAAACCGCGGTCGGCAAGCACCCCGTCGAGGCGGTCGCGACGATGGCGCGGATTGCTCAGGTCGCAGAGCGGTCCGAAATTTATGCTCGCCGTCCTAGCCTCGGGTCTGCGCCGGAGCGCGTGTACTTCTCGCGGGCGACGGCCATGGCGGCCGTGCACGTGGCCAACGAAGTGGATGTGGACTGCATCGTGTGCTTCACCGAAACCGGCAACACCGTTCGCCTCCTTTCACGCTTCCGGCCGGACGTCGAGATCGTCGCGCTGAGCCCCCGTCCTGATACGGTTCGGCAAATGGCGGTTCTGGCCCACGTTCGACCACTGCTATTCCGGCGCGAGCCTAGCCTTGAGGCCATGATCGACACCGCGGCCGACCTTCTCGTGGCTCGCCGAATCCTCGAAATGGGGGACCGGGTGATCTTTGTGGCTGGAGTGCCCGTTGGCTTTGCCCGTAGCACCAACGTGCTCAAGCTGCATCGAATCGGGGAAGACTCTCGATTCGCCTGATCGGAGACTTACCTTCCCGCTGTGCGTCTCAACCGAAGAGATAGTTGCGCGGCGCGGCGCAGGAATAGGCCCTCCTGTGGCCTTCAATGGTGTCAAGCTTCTTTCGTTTCCCGTGATGTCGTAGCTCCCGGTATGTGGCAGATTCTTCATTCGACGCGAACCCAAATGGTTTGGTTTGACATGGCTGCCGGGTCGCCCATGATGAGCTTATTGCCATGCTGAATCGCTTCCAGTTTTCACGCCTCCGCGCCTTTCGACGCGGGAACAAGGCGGCAGATGAATCCTCCAAGGCTGATCAATCGCGCGCGGATGAAGCGCGTCGTGGTCGGGATGCCCGTGGACACGGTGGGGGCGGCTCGGCCACCGAGCCGCGCACTTCCTCCGGCGGCGCCCACAGCGACGTGCACGACAGCTGGCAGGACGACGATCGCGTCGCCCGGCTGCTCGCGCGGCGCGCAGCGGCGCAGGAGGAAGAGCGGCGGAGCGCCATGGAGCGTCTCGGCAGCCGCGGAGGAGCTATGGCGCCTCCGTCAGACCCCCCCCCGGTTGGGTCCCCAACGACCGGCTTGGCCGAGCCACAGGCACGCCCGCTCTCCCCGGGTGGGACAGCCACCAGCGTGGACTTCACGCCCGCGACACCGTCGGGGCGCCAGCCGGGTGCGCGCACCACGACCGTGCCTGCGCTCGATCCAGCTCCCCGCGTGGCTCCGCGTCAGGCCCCTGGTGCCGGCGCTGACGCAGCTTCCACTTTCATCGACGACCTGGGCGCAGAGCCTAGCGTGGGCCAGCGCGACGCTGGCGGCGCCCCCGCCCACCTCAGCTCCTGGCGCCGAGATGGCGGACGCGTCGCCACCTCGGCCCGCGTCGTTTGCATCGCAAGCGGCAAGGGCGGCACCGGCAAGAGCGTTATGGCCACGAATCTGGCCATCCTGCGCGCGCGCCGCGGTGAGCGGGTTCTGCTGATCGACTTCGACGCAGGCCTTGCCAACGCGCACCTTTTGCTCGGCCTCGCCCCTCCGTACGACCTCGGTCATGTCATGGAGGGAGAGGTGACGGCCCGGGAAGCCCTCGTGGAAGGGCCGCACGGCGTCAAATTGCTCTCGGGCGGCGTCGGCCGCCAGACGATGATCGATCCAACTCGCCGGGAGCTTGATCGCCTGTTCAAGGCGCTTCGCCCGCTGGAGTCTGAGTTCGACCTGATCCTCATCGACCACGGGGCAGGCCTTAGCTACAGCACCGTCGCTCACTTGGCAGCGACGAGCACGCTCATCCTCGTGACCAACCACGAGGTGACGGCCCTCTCTGACGGCTACGCTCTGTACAAGCGCGCTCACATGGTCAACCACTCCATTCGGGTGGGGCTGGTCGTGAACCGCGCGCCCGACGAGCGGATTGCCATGGATGCCTGGGAGCGCTTCCGCGGAGCCGCTCACAAGTTCTTGGGGCACACGCCCGAGCTGATTGGCTGGGTTCCTGCGGATCCTGCGATTCCCCAGGCGGTTCAAATGCGCCAACCCGCGGTGATCTCCTTCCCGGAGAGTGGGGCTGCCAGGGCGCTCAAGCGAGTGGCCGGCTGGCCGCCGATCGACCACGCGCGATCCGCCAGCGGTTTCTACGACAAGGCCCGACGGGCGCTTCGCTGATTCGAGCACCGAAGGCACCCCACGGACGGCGAACCCCACGGAAGGGGGCCAGACGGCGGTGTTTTCACGGATGAGGTTGTCACCGTTAGCCTCTCGCTATCGGGTCGCGACAGTATCGAAGGAAACTTCCGGCAAATCACCTGCCGCGGCGACGTCCGTTGCGGATGATGGGCCAGGCAATCCCGACCCTCGGATTGCGAATCGACCGCACCCATGGACACCTCGAGCGACTACCCGGATTCTCCCCGCCCTAACGCGGGTTATTCCAACGAAGGGCCCTTCAACGGGTCGATCAACGGTTCTCTTAATGGACGCGCGCAGGACGCTGACGGCCCCCCGCCAGCGGCTCCTTTCCCGGTCTATGCCTTTGTGAACCAAAAGGGCGGCTGTGGGAAGACCACGACCGCGGTCAACCTGGCGGGGGCGCTGGCCGCGCGCGGCGACCGCGTACTGCTGATCGACCTCGATCCACAGGCCCACGCCACGCTGGGCCTCGGCTGTTCGCCCGATCGCCCAACGGTCGTCGACGTGCTCCTCGGCGAGGCCTCTATCGAGGAGGCGGTCGTTCCTGCGCCTGGTCGACTGACTCTGCTGCCGTCCGAGCCCAGGCTTGCCGAGTTCGAGGAGATCTCGGGGAGATTGATCCATCCCGAGCAGCGCCTCCGTTCGGCCCTCGCCGAGGCGGCCAGCCGTGGCGTCATGTTCGACCACGTGCTGATCGATTGCTCGCCGCGGGCGGACGGGGTGCTGTGTGCCAACGCGCTCTTTGCCAGCACCTGCACCTTCCTGATCGTCGAAACCGGCGCCTTCGCGCTCCAGGGCGCGGTGCAAGCGCTCAAGGTGCTCGACGAGGTCGCAGAGAATCAAAACCGTACCTTCGATATTCGCGTGATCGGCACGATGTTCGATCGAAGGACCAAGTTTGCCCGCGAGCTTCTCGTTGCCTTGCACGCCCGATTCGGCGAGGCGATGTTTGAAACGGTGATCCGGACGAGCGTTCGTCTGCGTGAGGCCCCAGCTCTTGGAGTTCCTGTGCAAGAACTCGACCCAGGTTGCCGTGCCACGACGGACTTTGCCGCTCTCGCTGAGGAGGTCGTGCACATGTCCGGAGATGTGGTGCTGCACCCCACCCCTTCCCCTCGTTCGTCGTCCGCCAAGCCGGGAACCATCCCTGCCGGTGACATCGCTTCGTCCCAATCCTGATTCAGCTGACTTGACTTCTTGGTCGGACTCGCCTGTCTGACTCGCCTGTCTGACTCTTGAGTCTGGCTCCTGCTTTCGTATTCCACAGCTACCGATGGACGCCCTCGCTCTTCTTTGCACCCTTCACGCGGACGGTCCCGCGACGCTCAAGCGCCTTCGTGCGCGTGGGTACTCGGACCTTGTGACGCTGATCCAGCGCTCGTCGGCGGACCTGAGCGCTGACCTTGGTGTCGAGCCCGCCTACGGGCGCCGTCTCCTCCGCGAGGCGAAGCTTCTCGCTGTGCGCGTTGGCGCAGAGGGATTGGAGGCTGAAGAGGCCCCGCCGGTAGCGACGACGGCCCCGCTGGGGGAGTCGGGCGTGGCTGAACCGATGCCGCCGACGATCTCGATTGAGAGAGCCCACGCGAGAGAAATGGGCTCGACCCTGGACGCTTCGGACCGGTCCTTGGTCGACCGCATCGTGGGGCAGCAGCCCGCTGCGGAGTTGGCGGAAATTCCCGCGGCGGAAATCCCGAACGCTGAGACCCCAGGGACTGCATTCCAGGAGCCAGTACGCCAACCGGTGCACGTGCCGATGCCTGCGCCAGAGCCTGCGCCAGAGGTCGCAGAAGAGCCGGGTCTCTTCACGGCCGGGACGCTCCCCGGGCTCGATGCGGAGCTCGTGGCGGATCTCCACGCGTCGGGGATTCGTTCTCTCTCGGACCTTGCCAGCGCCGAGAGCCTGGCTTTGACCCGCT
Source organism: Paracoccaceae bacterium (assembly GCA_047635895.1). Taxonomy (GTDB): domain Bacteria; phylum Planctomycetota; class UBA1135; order UBA1135; genus Saltatorellus. The sequence continues at coordinate 5,014 of JBLIHL010000127.1, forward strand.
CACTCGGGATCACGTTTGCCCAGGCCAGGCGCCTGGGATTCCTCGCGCGCCGTGCCGCGGCCGCGGTCGAGGCCCCCGCGCCTGCGATCTCCGGCTCAGCGGCTCCTGCGCCTATTTCTGCGGCTCCCACGCGCGCCCGCCAGGTGCAGCCGGAGGCTCAGGCGCCGCGCCCTGTCGTCGCTAGAGAGTCCTATCAAGAGCCCACGCCTCCGGTGGCTCCGGTCCCTGTGCAGCCCCGCGTCGAGGTTCCAGCTCCGGTCGTCGACCAGGCTCCAGCTCCCGCGGCGACCCCGGTGGCGGCTAACGCTCCTGTGACTAACGCTGCGCCCACCGCTGCGCCCACCGCTGCGGTGCCCGCCTCCGAGGCTCCAACGCCCGCCGCTCCGCCTGAGCCCGTTCAAGAGGTGGCGACTCCGGAGGAGCCCGCAGCTCGGAGGCCCTTCTGGGAGCCTCGGAAGTTCCTGACGGACTCTGCCGCCCGCGAATCCGCGCCCGACCAGGGCGTCAAGGTGGATCCCTCCGAGATCGCTCCACGACCGCGCTTCGGCGATAGGCTCGCCCAGGCGGCGGCCCGCAACCGCGCCGCGGAGTCGCGCGTCAGCGAGGCACAGGCGGCCCCTTCGACCCGTGCTCCAGGTTCGGGCCAGACGGTCCTTGGCTGGAACTTCGAGATTCCGCGTCCCGTGGACGAGCCCGCGCTTCCCCTGGGATCGGTGGCCGTGCCCAAGGACGAGGCCGAAGGCCGGGCTGATTATGCGCCCGAGTATTCGGCTGGCGTTTCTGTGCCGCGCCCTGAGGTGCCCCGTCAGGCGCCGCGCGATCAGGACCACGGCGGCCCGTTCGCCTGATCCCGAGCAGATCTGCCCACGGCGCTGCCGAATAACCGCGGTCTGGTACGGCAGCACTGGCCCAGGTCAGTCGCGAAGAGCCCGCTTGGTGGCTACACTGGCGGTCCCCCGAAGGGAGCTCTCAGCGCACCGCCAACGGCTCGACCTCGCGGGATTCATCCATGGATATCCTCATCAGCGAAGCCAGCGGCCGTCCCGGCGACGACCCGATCTTCACCATTAACAGCAAGGCGGGCGCCCGCCGTGCCGCTGGAGAGCGCGTGATCAACGCAAGTCTCGGCGCCCTTCTCGACGACAACGGCAAGCTCGCCGTCATGGATACGGTCACGGAGGCTTTTCGGAGCGTCCCTCCGGAGCAGGGGGCAGCCTACGCGCCCATCGCGGGGGACAAGGCATTCCTTGACGCGGTGATTGAGGACGCGCTCGGTGGCAGCCTGCTCAAGGACTGCGCGGTTGCCGTGGCGACACCCGGTGGAACGGGTGCGCTCATGAATGCCGTGATGAACTTCCTGGAGCCAGGGCAGTCGCTCTACACCTCGAGCTACTTCTGGAGTCCCTACCGGATCATCGCCGATCACAACCAGCGCGGCGTGGCGACGTTCCCAATGTTCACGGACGCTGGGAAGTTCAACGTGGCGGGCTTCGAGTCCGGTCTCGTCGAGCTGCTCGAAGCCCAGGGTCGTGCGCTCGTGATCCTCAACTTCCCTTGTCACAACCCGACTGGGTACACGCTCGACGAAGAGGAGTGGGAGGCGGTCGCGTCCGCCCTCGAACGCTGCGCAGACAAGGGACCGATCGCCCTCTTGGTCGACCTTGCCTACGCACACTTCGGCCAGCAGGATCGATTCCTCTGGGCGCGCAAGCTGGAGCCTATCGCTTCCAAGGTCACCATCCTCGCGGCATGGACCGCCTCGAAGTCCTTTGCCCAGTACGGTGCTCGCGTCGGTTCCCTGATCGCGGCGGTTCCCGACGAGGCCGCGCGGACCCACGTGGCTAACGCCATGTCGTACACCTGCCGTGGGTCGTGGTCGAACTGCAACCACGCTGGCCTCCTGGCCATCACGTCGCTCCTCACGACGCCGGAGCTTGCCGAGCGCGTTGGGGTTGAACGACAGGCGCTGGTGGATGGGGTCAACGAGCGAGTGGAGGCCTTCAACCGCGCCGCCCGGGCGAAGGGCCTTGAGTATCCGCGCTATGAAGGCGGGTTCTTCGTTTCCGTCTTCACGCCGGATGCACGCCGCACCGCCGAGGTCGCGGCCGAGGCTGGTGTCTTCGTGGTGCCCATGGATGGTGCCGTTCGTATCGCGCTTTGCGCGGTCGCGGTGGGGGACATCGACTACCTCGTCGAGCAGGTGTCGCTAGGCATCGAAGCAGCACGCGCCGATGGCGCAGCGAGGGTCTGACATGCCGAATTTGAGTCCGGAGCCCGATGTCGCCAAGCGATCGGGCGGCGCCCCCGAAGGGGCCTCCCACGCCTACGGTGATCGCGTCCACATCGTCTCTGATCCCTGGACGGCATCTGCGCTCGCCAAGCTTTCGTCACCGGATTGTTCCCACACGGAGCTCGTGGCCATCGTTCGCGCGGTCAGCGCGCGACTTGCCACCACGGCCTTCGCGGCCGAGCTCCCGTCACGTCCGCAGACGGCCCAGACGCGCATGGCCGACAAGCACGGCGCGTCCCTTGGGACCTGGCGCGGCGAGGCCCTCGACCCCAGCGGCAAGGTCGTCGTGATCGACGTGATCCGCGGCGGGATGATCCCCGCACAGACAATCTTCGAGCTCCTGACCCTCGTGATGCCGATCGAGTCGCTCCGCCTCGATCACCTGAACATGCAGCGCATTGCCGGCGCGGATGGTCACGTCGAACGAGTCGACCTGTCTGGCAGCAAGGTCGGCGGCCCGATCGAGGGCGCAACCTTGATCCTGCCCGACCCCATGGGGGCGACTGGAGGCACCATGGTGCGTGCGCTTGAGCATTTGATCGCCGAGTATGGGGAGCCCGCGAGGATCGTGATGCTGCCCCTCATCGCGACGCCGGAGTTCCTCCGGACCGTGCTCGACTTCGACGAGAGAGTGACGGTCTACGTCGGCCGCCTGGACCGCGGCATGTCCGCGCCGGAGGTGCTCCGTGACGTCCCTGGCGCGCGCTGGGCCGAAGAATCCGGCCTGGACGACGAGGATTACATCGTGCCGGGCGCCGGTGGCGTCGGGGAGCTACTCAACAACTCCTACTGATACGTCGATCCGGAGCCGATAGGCTCCTTCGTGACCGTTGATCCGGGCTGCATCCAGCCCAGATGCCCGCCCGAATCGCCTGCCTAGACGGCCGAGATCCCCTTTGGGCCAGCTTCCACTGAAATTGGCGCCTTGAGAACTGCCCCCCTTGGGGCCACTGACACTTCACCCCGCGCGTCAAGGACCGTATCCTGCACGCATTCACACGGCGCCCTGTCCCTGAGTTCCTCCATGTAGAGGGCTCAGTTGGCGCCCGGCCCCAGCCAGAGACACGAAGATAAATCCATGCCGTACGTCGTCACCGAGCCCTGCGTCAAGTGCAAGTACACCGACTGCGTCGACGTATGTCCTGTCGATTGCTTCACCGAGGGCGAGAACTTCCTCGCGATCAATCCGGATGAGTGCATCGACTGTGGCGCCTGCGTCCCAGAGTGCCCGACCGAGGCGATCTTCGAGGAGACCGAGGTCCCCGAGAAGTGGGCGGACTACGTCGAGCTGAACGCCAGGCTCGCCGGTTCCTGGCCCGTCATCACGGAGAAGAAGGACGCCCTGCCCGAAGCCGAAGAGTTCAAGGACGTCGAGGACAAGCGCGCGCTTCTTTCCGAAGAGCCCGCCTGATTCCTGGACGCTGGTTTCCAGCGACCCTGGGTCCCTGGCTCCCTGGGACCCGCTGCTAGAAGGCCCAGCCTTCAGCACGCGCCGAGCCGCGCGCGACGAGTACTGCCTGTAGTGGGTGATGCTGGTCGCGCGCGGCTTTTTTATTGGCCGGCCAGGCGCGCCTTGAGCGCTGTGGCGATGGCCTCGATGCTCCCCTTCTTAAAGGGATCGCTGAGCCCGGCGACCTCGCCGACCAGTTCACGGAAGCCCCGTGATCCGCCGAGGTCGCAGAGGTTCTGGTACCGCTTCCACGCATCGGCTGCGTCCGTCTCGGACAAGCTGAGGAATTGGAACGCGACCAGCTGCGCTAGCACGTAGTCGATGTAGTAGAAGGGATATTGGAACACGTGGAGCTGGGCCTGCCATGCGCTGCCCTCCTCGCCGTGTTCAACACCCGCCCAGTCGCGCCAGGGGAGGTAGCGCTGCTCGATCTCGTGCCACACGCCGCGTCTCTCGGCGGCGGTCATCGATGGGTTGGCGTAGACCTCATGTTGGAACTCGTCGATCGCGCAGCCGTAGGGCACGAAGGCCACCTGACTCGCTACGTGCTCCGCTCGGAAGCGGTCCGCTGCGCCTTCGAACAGGACTTCCATCCATGGCCAGGTGAGGAACTCGAGGGACATCGAATGGATCTCGGCCGTTTCGGAAGTGCAGCGCCGCTGGTCCGTCAGCTCGACGTTCCGACTGGAGGACCAGCCCTGGTAAGCGTGGCCCATCTCGTGGGTGAAGACTCGCGCGTCGCCGGCGGTGCCGTTGAAGTTCGCGAAGATGAACGGCAGGCCCGCCTTAGGCAGGAACGAGCAAAACCCGCCGGCGCCCTTGCCCTCGCGTCCCGCCAGGTCGAGCAGGCCGCGCGCAGCCATGTCTCCGAAGAGCTGGCCGAGCTGGGTACCGTGGCGCGTGTCGACGTCGTCGAAGAGGTCCTGGGCGCGCGCCTCGAGCCACGGGGCGTCCTCTTCACCGGGCGGCGTGGCGGGCCGTGGCGACTCGCCGGTACCGAAGATCTGCTCGTCGTGGATGCGTAGAGAGCTAAGGCCGAGGCGTTCCGCCTGGGCACTGCGGATCCCCGCGGCTAGCGGGACGATGTGCTCGCGGACCGCCTGGCGAACGGCGGCCACATCCGCGGGGCCGTAGTCGCTGCGGCGCATTCGATCGTACGCCACATCCGTGAAGGACTTCTGTCCAAGCCCTGCCGCGATCGCCGTGCGGACCCGGATGAGCTGGTCGAAGAGGGCATCTAGCTCGTCCCGGACGCTCGCGAACCAGGCCCAACGAACCTTGGCGGCAGCCTCGCGGACGCTACGGTCCGAGCTTGTCAGGAAGGCGCTGACGGCGGCCAGCGTCATCTCTTTGCCCTGGAACTCAACGCGGCCACTGCCAATCAGCGTCGTGTGCTGGCTCTTGAGGCGCTGCTCCTCGGCCAAGAGCTCGCCGATGGATGGGTGGAACGCGCGCAGTTCCATTTCCCAGCGAGCCATGCAGGTCTTGCCGAAGCGCTGGCTCAGTCCCGCTCGCAGATCGTTGGAGACGTCGTCTGAGAACAGCGTTTGGAGGAAGGTCCTGCGGTTGCCCTCCAGCGCGGCGGCCGCGCTGTCGAGCTCTGCCTTGGCCGCCTTGGCCTCAGGTTCGCGGGTGTCCTGGCGGAAACGAATCGAGACGGCGCTCGACCAGTTCTGCTGGGCGGCCATCAGGTCGTCCCATTCAAGGATGGAGGCAGCGGCGGCTTCGACGTCAGCGGCCTGGCCAAGCTTCGCCGCGAGGGCGATCACCGAGGCTGTGCAGGCCTCGATGTCGAAGGGAACGCGGCTCGCAGCAAGGACCGTGTCGGAGGAGGCTTCAGTCATTGGGGCGAACTCAGCAAATACTAAAAGTGTGGACGCGTCAGAGCCGCCGCTGGAGCGCATGCACGAGGGAGGTCGGCACGGACTTGGCAAGGCGGCCTGCCCGGCCGGGTGATGAATAGAAAGAGGTCAGGGCGCGGCGGCGCAGGCCCGGGAAATCGTCGATGTCGCCGGACTGATCTCGGGTCCAGGCGGGACCTAGATCGACCTGGCGACCGCTTTCGAATTCCGCGGTCGCGGCCTGGCTGGAACGCGCCCAGCGGATCGTATGGGCGGCCTCGCCGACCGTTTCGGTCGGGAGCCCGAGGCGCAGCAACAGGTGCCCACGCACCCCGCGCTTCGCCATCGTGGCCAGTGCGCGGTTCACCTTCTCCAGGTTGATGTTCTCCTTGAGGAGGCGTTGGAGTCTGGGTGAGGCGGTCGTGACTCGCAGGGGGAGCGAGGTGGCGCCCGCCCGAAGGAGTGCGTCGATGAGCGAAGGCGTCAAGCCGTCCCCACGCAGCCCGCGCGGGAAGGAAATGGTCAGCCGGCCGTAGCCGGGGGCGGAGCGCAGCTTGGCGATGGCGCTCGCGATGGCTTCGGCGCGGACCGGATTCCCGTCGAATGCGTGGTCGCCGATCGCGATGTGGCGCACGCGGTGTTTTTGGACGAGCTCGCGAATCTCCTGAACGATCTTGGGAACGGAACGATCGCGGCCATGGGACCCAAAGCTGCCGTGGCAGGTCGGGCAATCCGGAGGGCATGCGCGCGTGGTGAAGATGGTCGCCTCGCGAGGCCGGCCCATCCGCGAGCTCCTCAGCTTGTTCTGGATGGAATCGGGAAGTCTGCGCACAGCCTCGGACGTCCACGCTCCTAGCCGAGTATTCGCTAACCAGCCCGCTTCCTGCGACGACGAGTACCGGCTGAGATCGATCAGATCCCAGGCGGGGGTGGCCAACCGCAGGGGCGTCACGCCGTCACGTTCGTGTTGAACGATGTTGTTCTTCAGCCAGCTGACGCCTCGATGCCCGGACCAATTGGTCCGGCCGCCGATCGCATCCTGGACGAGTGAAGCAATCGACTCGTCGGCTTCTCCGCGGACGACCAAGTCGGCGGCGCCGTTCTCCAGGAGCGAGCGAGCCGCATCCGGCGTCTCGTCGATCCAGAGGATGCGTACGGGAGCCCTCTGCCCAGCCTCGGCCAAGCGGTGCCCCGCGAGCGAGAGCTGGTCGAGCCAGGGATCATCCCGATGCCCGCTCCGCCCCGTCAGTCGGGTCGGCTCAGCCGCCACGAGAACCGCTTCGGGTTCAAAAGCGAGCGTTCGAGCGGTCGCGTTGTCCTGGTCGTTAGCCCCGTCGGGATCGACCGCGCTATCAGAGAGCTGAAGTCGGGGCGGAGCACCGCGGCGAAGGCCGTCGTGTTCACGCAGGCCCGTTGCGGCGCTCAGGAGTCCGACGGGTGGCAGGGGGGCCCTGGACCGCTGTGCTCTGGCCGCTTCAGCAACGCGCTGGAGTGCGATCTTGTGTACGTCCGCAAGGGATGTCTGCCCGTTCTCCAACCGCATCGACGCAGCTTAGAAATGACAAGGGGGCTGATTCCAGGACGGGGCGGTTTCATTAGAGGCAATTCGGCTGGAGAGGGTGTTTTGTCGGTGGCTCGCCCGAATGGGCGAGTGCTGTGGCTCGTCGTTCGTGTCTTCTGTCTTCTGTCTTCTGTCTTCTGTCTTCTGTCTTCTGTCTTGCCGTCCAGCCCGGAGCCGTCCCACGCGTCCGCAGGACGCCCGGGCCATAGCGCGTGCCCGTAGGGCTCGTGCGGCCCGGCGCGAGGCTCGCCCTCGCGGCCCCTCCGGCGAG
>JBLIHL010000128.1:0-12409 GCA_047635895.1 Paracoccaceae bacterium
CCGTGCGGCCGCACGGGCCTCCTCGCCGGAGGGGCCGCGAGGGCGAGCCTCGCGCCGAGCCGCACGAGCCCTACGGGCACGCGCTATGGCCCGGGCGTCCTGCGGACGCGTGGGACGGCTTTGCGATGGAACGCAAAGCCGTATCACCACTTAGCGTCTAGCCGAACTTGATGCCCTGCGCGAGCGGCAGTTCACTCGTGTAGTTCACCGTGTTGGTCTGACGACGCATGTAGGACTTCCAGGCGTCGGAGCCCGACTCACGTCCCCCACCAGTATCCTTCTCGCCGCCGAACGCGCCGCCGATCTCAGCACCCGAAGTACCGATGTTGATGTTCGCAATCCCGCAGTCAGAACCGACCGCCGAGATGAAGCGCTCGGCCGCCTTCACGTCATCCGTGAAGATGGCGCTCGACAGGCCCTGGGGCACACCGTTGTGGACCGCAATCGCGTGGTCCAGATCCCTGATCGGAATGATGTAGAGGATCGGCGCAAACGTCTCGTTCTGGACGGTCTCGTAGTGGTTCTCGGCCGTCATGATCGCCGGGACGACGTAGTGGCCGCCCGCGAGGTCGCCGTCGAGCTTGGCGCGCTCGCCGCCGCGGAGGAGCTTGCCGCCCTCCTTCTTGCACGACTCGATCGAGTTCATCATGGTCTCGACGGCAGCCTCATCAATGAGCGGTCCGCAGAGCGTTGACTCGTCCATCGGGTCGCCGATGACGACGTCGTCGTAAGCACGGACGAGTCGGTTCGTGACCTCTTCCACAAGGCTCTCGTGGACGAGGAGGCGGCGGGTGGAGGTGCAGCGCTGGCCCGCGGTGCCGACGGCGCCGAAGAGCGTTGCGGGCAGGACCAAGTTGAGGTCCGCGTCGTCCATCACGACGAGGCCGTTGTTGCCACCGCACTCAAGGATCAGGCGACCCATGCGGCCGGCGACGCGACCCGCCACGAGCTTACCGATGGCGGTCGAGCCTGTGAACGAGACGAGCGGCAGGCGCGGATCGTCGATCATGGCCTGGGCCACATCCTCATTCCCGCCGATCGCGAGGCCGGCGAGGGCACCGAAGCCCTCCTCCTCGAGGATGGGTCGGATGACGTTAGTGAGGCCGATGGCGGTCAGGGGCGTCTTGGGGCTCGGCTTCCAGACGCAGGCGTCTCCACAGGTGAAGGCCAGCATCGAGTTCCAGGCCCAGACGGCCATGGGGAAGTTGAAGGCGGTCAGGACGCCGATGGTGCCGAGGGGATGCCACTGCTCGCGCATGGCGTGGCCCGGGCGCTCGGACGGCATCGTGAGGCCATAAAGCTGACGAGACAGGCCGACGGCGAAGTCAGCGATGTCAATGGCCTCTTGAACCTCGCCCCAGCCTTCCTGGACGCTCTTGCCCATTTCAAGCGTGATCAGGCGGCCGAGGGCGTCCTTGTGCTCGCGCATGGCGTTGCCCATTCGGCGCACAATGTCGCCGCGGAGGGGCGCTGGGATGGTGCGCCAGCGCTGGAAGGCCTCCTGAGCAGCCACGACGACGGCCTCGTACTCCTTGGTGGTCGCCATTTGGACCCTGCCGATCAGCTCGCCGGTGGCCGGGGAGTGAGACTCGAGGATCTCGCCGGAGCAGGTCATCCAGGAGCCGTTGTACGCGCCCTGGTTGAGGTCCTGGATCCCGAGGGAGGCGAGGAAGCTGGTATCGGTGGAAGAGGTCGCGGAGGCCATGGTTCGGGGCATGCAGGGGTGGTGGGAGACAAGGACGCACCACGTGCGCCCCACTCGTCTCCGGGATCTATCGTCCAAGAGGATAACGGGTCAAGCGGGCCATGGACGTCGCTGGCCTGTATCCTCTTTTGCCGAAACCGCACGATTCTCCAGCGGGCACCTCGACCACCACCGGGCCCCCACCAAGGGGCACTGGAAGAGACCAAACAGCGCCTACTCCAAGGGCAGTCCCACCATGTCTGACGGCAAGATCATCTACCACCTCCAGGACCTCAAGAAGTTCTACGGCCAGCGGGAGGTCCTCAGCGGGATCACCATCGCGTTCCTGGAGGGCGCGAACATCGGCCTGATCGGGCCTAACGGCGCCGGAAAAAGCACCCTGCTCCGCATCCTCGCCGGCCAGGACACGGCCTTCGAAGGCACCGCGCGGCCCATCCAGGGCCTCTCGGTCGGCTACCTCGAGCAGGAACCGCCCCTCGACGAGACCAAGACCGTCGGCGAGAACATCGATATGGCCGTCTCGGGGCTGCGTGCCCTCGAGGCCCGCTACTACGAGGTCATGACGATCATGGGCGACGCGGAGGGCGAGGAGGCCGAGAAGCTCAGCAAGGAGTACGACGACCTCCAGATCGCCATGGACACCAAGGGCATCTGGGACCTCGACAGCCGCCTCGAGCAGGCGGCGCACGCGCTCCAGGTCCCGCCGATGGACTCGGGCGTCACGAAGCTCTCCGGCGGTGAGCGCCGCCGCGTTGCGCTGTGCAAGCTGCTCCTCGAGCACCCCGACCTTCTGCTCCTCGACGAGCCCACCAACCACCTCGACTCCGAGTCGATCGCGTGGCTCGAAGGGCACCTCGGCGATTACGACGGCACCGTCATCCTGATCACGCACGATCGCTACTTCCTCGACAACGTGGTCGGCTGGATGCTCGAGATCGAGCGCGGCCAGGCACGCCCCTACAAGGGCAACTACAGCGCCTACCTCGAAGCCAAGACCAAGATGCTGGACGTCAAGCGCAAGAGCGACAGCTCTCGCGCGAAGGTGCTCTTGCGCGAGAAGGAATGGCTCTCCAAGACGCCCGCCGCGCGGAGCAAGCAGTCCAAGTCGCGCCTGAAGCGCTACCAGGATCTCGCCTCCGAAGCGCGCTCCGAGGAAATGGCGCAGTCGCTCGAGCTACGCATCCCTCCGGGCCCTCGCCTCGGCGATAAGGTCATCGAGCTCAAGGAGCTCACGAAGGGCTACGGCGACCGCACGCTCTTCAAGGACCTGAACTTCTCGATGCCGCCCCAGGCGAAGCTCGGCGTGATCGGCGCCAACGGCATGGGCAAGTCGACGCTGATGAAGATCATCATCGGCACCGAGGAGGCCGACAGCGGCGTCATCGAGCTCGGCTCGACGGTTCTCCTGCGCTTCCTCGACCAGAGCCGCACGGTGCTCGACGACGAGCAGACTGTGTTCCAGAACATCACGGACGGCAACGAGCAGCTGCCGTTTGGCTCGACGGTGATCGACAGTCGCGCGTACGTGGCTCGCTTCAACTTCAAGGGCGAGGACCAGCAGCGCAAGGTCGGCGAATGCTCGGGCGGTCAGCGCAACCGCGTGATGCTGGCCAAGATGCTCCGCGAGCCGGCCAACCTGATCATCATGGATGAGCCGACCAACGACCTCGACCTGGACACGCTCCGGGTTCTCGAGGAAGCGATCGAGCACTACCCTGGCTCGATGATCATCGTGACGCACGACCGCTACTTCTTGAACCGCGTCGCGACCCACATCCTGTCCTTCGAGGGCGAGGATGAGAACGGCGTCGGCATCGTCTACTTCCACCAGGGCGACTACGAGTCCTTCAAGGACTGGAAGCGCAGCAAGGGCGAAGACCTCGACAATATCAAGGGCCCGCGCCGCAAGTTCGCGCGCTGATCCATTGAACGAGATCGCAACACCGGAAGCCCTCGCGGAGGCTCGCAGGGGCCTCCGTCTCGTCGATGACGAGGCCGTGGGCGCCGTGCCGGCGGCGTTCCGGGACCAGATCGACGCGTTCCTGGAGGAGCACGGTCCGGTGGCGCTCACGAGGCGCTGCCTGCCCGGGCACCTGACCGGGTCGTGCCTGCTCTGGAACGCGGCCGGCACCCACATCCTCCTCCACCACCACCGTAAGCTCGGCCTCTGGCTCCAATTCGGCGGTCACTGCGACGGTGACGGAGACGTCCGCCGCGTGGCGATCCGCGAGACCTTCGAGGAGAGCGGCATCCAGCCGGCCTACGTGACGGAAACGCCCGTCGACTTCGACGTTCACTCCATCCCGGCTCGGCCGGCTAAGGGCGATCGTGCGGCCGAACCAGAGCACCTGCACCTTGACGTTCGCTACCTGGCCACCGCGCCCGAGGGAGCCGTCGAGACCCTTTCGGAGGAATCCCTGGCGCTGGCATGGCTCACGCCTGAGGAAGCGATCGCTCGCGGCCTCGACGCGTCCTTGCTGCGCATGGTCGAGCTGGGGCCGCCGCGCCAAAAGAGCTAGCGACCAGGGCCCAAAGATCAGCGACCAGGGCTGCGCGTCAGGACCCGGTGAGCCGGCGCAGCTTGCTCGCCCGCGACCCGATGACGCCTTGGATCGTGACCGGGTCCAGGCTCGAGTAGAACGCTTCTTGCGCGGTACGAAGCGACCCCTTGAGGCCGCACACGGACGAGATAACGCACTCGTCCGTCTCAGGCTGGAAGCACTCGATCCACCCGTCGCGGTCATCGAGCGCTCGGACCACGGCGCCCACGGAGATCTCCGCGGGGCTCTGGATGAGTTCGATGCCGCCGTTGACTCCGCGGAACAGCTCCACCAGGCCGAGCTCGCCGAGCTGACGAACGACCTTCTGGAGGTGGCTGAGGGAAATGCTGAACGCGTCGGCGATCGACTGCGTAGTCACTCGTCCACCCTGGCGGCTGCCAAGGTAGATGAGCACTCGCAGGGCATAGTCAGTGTGTTTGTTGACTCGCATAGGTGGGAGCTGGCGAGAACGGGTCCGCCAGAATCTCCCCTGAGGGTACGCCAGCAAGGAACAACGCGCGCTGCAGGAGCCGAACGATTCCCTCGTCTCCGCAGAGATACGCCCGTGTATCCGCCAGGGATCCAGCGACCTTCAGGGCGATCTGGTCCAGGGGGCCCTCGTGTTCGTGGCTCGTAGCCTCACGCAGAACACAGTGATGGACCCGCAGCTGCTCCGCGCTGCGCTCGAGCTCCTTGAGCTCCTCGCGCAGGTACAGCCGCGAGGGATCCAGGCCCCCGTGCACGAGGTCGATCGGGCCCACATGCCCTTGGCTGAGCGCATCCCTGGCGATCCCAAGCAGCGGCGCCAGGCCGGTACCCGCCCCGACGAGCAGCAGGCTCGCCGGCGACGGCTCCCCGACCTCGAGCTCGTGACTTCCTGCGTAGAAGCACTGGCCGAACGCACCGCGGATCGAGACCTGCTCGCCGGGCGCCAGCCCATGGAGCCAGGGGCTCAGGAGCCCCCCCTTGACGAGCCGGACGTGGAGCTCCAGGTGTCCATCCGACGGCAGACTGGCGATCGAATAGCTCCGATGAGCCCCCGATGGGTGGATCACATCCAGGTACTGCCCGGGCCGGAACGACAGGGGCTCTCCGGGGCTCAGGAACACCTGGGCGACGTCCTCGGCGACCTTGTGCACCGAGAGCACGCGCGCGCTTACCTGTGCGGGAGCTAGGCCGCTGTCGAGAACCAGGTTGGACGTCGGGCGGGCCTGGCAGGCGTAGAAGTACCCCTGGGCCCGCAGCGTCGACCGAAGCCCCCGCTGGCTCCCCGCCGGCGGGTCATCCGAACGAACCAGGCACTTGGCGCACACGCCGGAGCGGCAGCCGCTCGCCGCGTCCAGCCCTGCGCGCTCGAGCGCCTCGAGCACCGTCTCACCGGACCGCATCAGGATCTCGCGCTCGCCCACGGACAGCGTCGTCTCGGCAGCGCCGCTGCTCATCGGTTCAGAACGTCCGCTCGGACGCTGTTCGCCAGCGCGGCGACCTCAGCGATGTCCTCAGGAGCCGCACCCAGGTCGGTCAGCGCTGCACCAAGGTGCTCGATCACCACGTCGACGTGCTCATCGTTCAGACCGCGCTCCACGAGGGGCTTGTGCGACTCACGCATGTCCCGGCCGGTGTACTCAGCGGGTCCCCCGGTCACAAACGTCAAGAACGCACGCTGCTTGGCGATCTGACCCTCCATATCGACGCTGTCGAAGAAGCGTGCGACGCGGGGATCCAACAGCATGCGGCGGTAGAAGTCGTCGGTGGCGGCGCGAAAGGCGGGCTCTCCGCCCAGTCGTTCGTAGAGGGTCATAGCTGATGGCAAGGGTCTAAAGTGGACAAAGAAGTACCACTTCAAGCTACACTCGCCGCTCAAACAGTCAAGAAGATTGACACTTTAGGTCGAAACCTATGCAAGACTGCAACACCCCGCTCGCCGAACTCACACGGAGCCGATCAGTCTCTGGACCAGCAGAGGCACGATCTCGCTCGCTCGTCCCGCCAAAAACTCGTCGCGCTCGTCAATATTGTCGGGCTCGGCCAGCCCCTGCACGATCGTCTTCGCGCCATTCGCGCGCGCATAGGCGAGGTACGCGGCCGCCGGGTAGACGGCTCCGCTCGTGCCGATCGCGATGAACGTCGTCGCGCGTGCCACGGCGCGCTCGATCTCATCGAGATAGTGAGGCACCTCTGAAAACCAGACGACGTTGGGACGCAGGGGAGCATCACCGCACGCCCCGCAGGTGACAAATATCTGGGTATGGAGGTGCTCGCGGTCCTCCACGACGTTTCCGCAGCCCTCGCAGAGAAGCTGGCTGAGCTGACCATGCATGGCCATCACTTCGGACCCGGCCCGCTGGTGGAGGTCATCGACGTTCTGGGTCACTAGCGTCAGGCTTCCGCCTTCGGCCTCCAAGGCGTCCCGCAGCTCCACCAGGGCCTGGTGCGCCGCGTTGGGCTCAACCGTCGCCATCTGAGCACGGCGGAGCTGATAGAAGCGCCAGACCAGCGCCCGGTCGGCCGCCCAGCCCTCCGGCGTTGCCACCTCCTCGAATCGGTGCCCCTCCCAGAGGCCCCCGGAGTCCCGGTAGGTCTCCACGCCCGAATCCGCGGAGATCCCCGCGCCCGTCAGGACCACGATGTGCCGCGTCACGCCTGCTTCCGCGGCCCGCGGGCCATGATCGACGTGAGGTGGGCGGTATCTAGGTTCCCGCCGCACACCACGATGCACGAAGTCCCTGCGCCGAGCACGCCGTTCGCGTGATCGCGCTTCCAGACCGCGAGGGCCACGCCCACCGCGCCCTCGACCATCAGTCGCTCCTTGGCCACGAGGTCGTACACGGCCTCCGCGATGTCGTCCTCGTCCACAAGCTCCCAGCGATCGACCGCCTCCATGCAAGGCGTCAGCGTGACGCTCCCCTCTTCCAGCCCCCCCGCCGTGGCGATGGACAGCGTCTCGAGGTGCGGCGTGTCAACGATGCAGCCCGCAGCGACGGAGGCGTGCATGGGGTACGAAGCACTCGGTGAGCATCCAATCACCTCCATGTCAGGGCGCGAAGCCTTCAGCGCTGACGCGGTGCCGCCGATCAGCCCTCCGCCGCCGACGGCCACGTAAACCCGGGACAGCCCGGGTACCTGCTCGAGGAGCTCCAGCCCGATCGTCCCCTGCCCCGCCATCACGATCGAATCGTTGTAGGGCGACAGGAACACACGGCCGTCCTCCTCAGCCAGCTGGCGGCCGTGGCCTTCTGCTTCGCCGCACTCTGCCCCAAAGCGAATGACCTCGGCGCCGAGGGCCTCAATCGCCTGGACCCGCCCCGCGGGTGTCCCCACCGGCACGACGACCGAGGCGCGAACCCCCGCCTCGCGAGCGGCAAAGGCCACGGCTGCCCCGTGGTTCCCCGTGCTGGCAGCCACCACGCCGACCTCACGCTCGGCAGCATCCAGCGCCGCGATCCGGTTTACGGCCCCACGGACCTTGAACGAGCCAGTGGGCTGGAACGACTCCATCTTGAGCAGCAACGACCCATCCGGCGCCAGCGCCAGCGCCTCACGCACCGGCGTCACAGCCAACAGCGGGCGGATCGACTGAAGAGCACTTCGCGCGGCCGAGGCCACCTCTTCGGGACTGATTTTCATCGGCAGAGTCTAACCGCTAATCCCGCAGTACCGTACCGGAACCAAAGCTGCGGAATCGCTCCTGGTACCGAACCGCCACTCTCATTCCCGCAGCTTTGGTTCCGGTACGGTACTGCGGGAATGCGGCACTTCTGGTCCTTTCAGCGGGCCAGTACGCACGTGATGTCTGCGGGGGCCTTCCAGTTGCCGCTCGCATCGCCGAGGGCGCCGCCCGGCGTCACGCTCAGGGTGACGACGTTCTTGGAGCGCGTGTTGCCGATCCACAGGCGGTCGCCCAGCGGGTCCAGCGCGAACGTCCGCGCGTGGATGCCTCCGGTGGATCGGCGAGACACTTCCTGGAGTGCCCCCTGATCGTCGATGGCGTAGGCGCTCAGGTCGTTGGCGGGCTCTCGGTTGATGGCGAAGAGAAACCGGCCGTCGGCTGAAATGTGGATGTCAGAGCTTCGGCTGCCGGACTCGGTGAATCCAGCGGGCAGGTTGGAGGTTTGGCCGAGGGGCGACCAGCGCGCTCCTTCGTCCGCCAGGGTGAAGGATGTGATCGTGCTGGTGTGCTCCCCCAGTACGTAGGCCCAGGGCCTGCTGGGGTGCAGAGCCATGTGACGTGGCCCCGTCCCGGCGGGGACTCCCGCGGATCCGGCCCACTCCAGGGCTCCTGTCTTCGGCTCGACCCTGACGATAGCCACGTGATCGGCCCCCAGGGCGGGTACATAGGCGAGCTCTCCTCCGGAGTGCCAGCGCACCTGGTGGGCCTTGGCAAAGCGTAGATCCTCGGCCCCCCCCATGCGACTGACGGCGGGCTGCGGAAGGCCCTCAGGCGAGAGCGGGAGGCAGCTGATAGCACCCTCTCCATAGCTGGCCACGAGCGCCCAGCGGGCCGTTGGATCCAGGGCCACATGCGTGCCGCGGAGCCCCACTCGGGCCTTGCCGAGCGTGATGAAAGCGGCCGTCTCCGGGCTCCATTTCACCGCGATGAGATATTCGTCTCCCAAGGCGTACACGATGGGCAGGCTTGGGTGGTGCGCAAGGAAGCGCAGGGGCTCCTTTAGATCGATGGCCCCGGCGCTCTTACCAGGCGCGCCGGCCACGAGCTCCAGGCATTGAAGGGACCCGTTATTGCAGGCCACAAAGAGCCGACTGGCCGACTCGCCAGAGCGGCGCTCGGCGCCGTTGCTCTCCAGGGCCTGCGGTATTCCCGTCTGCTGGGCCCAGGTAGGTGAAGCTAAGACGACTGACACAAGAATGAGAATCCACTGCATGGCCTCCATCATAGTGAGTGGTGGAATCAGCTGCGGTTGGGCACCGACGTTCGGTACCGCCAGGAGAAAAATTCGCGCATTGACAGGTCGGCGGTGCGCCCTGACGATGGGAACATGACGCCGGACCACACCGAACTTCGCGCCCAGGTCCACGACTCCCATCGCCGCATCGTAGACCTGATCTCCGATCTCGAAGAGGCCCAGCTAGTCGTCCCCTACCTTCCCTCGATCAACCCGCTGCTGTGGGAAGCCTGCCACGCCGCGTACTTTCACGAGATGTGGGTCCTGCGCGAGGGCCACGGCGAGGCGCCCGCGCGGTCCGACGGAGACGCGCTATTCAACTCCATCACGGTCGGTCACGAACAGCGCTGGACGCTCCCCGTGCCGAACCGGGAAGGGGCGATCCAATTCACTTCAGGTGTGCGTGATCGCGTCCTCAAAGTGCTCGAGCAAGAGGAGCTCAGCGATCAGCTTCTACACTGGGCGCAATACGCGGTCATGCACGACGACATGCACGCGGAGTCACTGGCCAACACGAGACAGGCGCTCGGCTATGCGCCCCCGCCCTTTGACGTCGACCCGACCGTCATGGAGGTGGAAAGTGACGCAGCCGGGGATGTGGACGTCCCCGAGACAACATTCCGCATGGGCGCCGAACCTGAGAGCGGCTTCTGCTTTGACAACGAAAAATGGGCCCATGAAGTCCGCGTTCGCCCCTACGCCATCTCGCGAACAGCCGTCACCGAGGCAGAGTTCGCCACCTTCGTGGAAGACGGCGGCTACGAACGCAAAGAGCCATGGTCTCCGGAGAGCTATGCCTGGTGCCAAGCCACCCAAGCCGACATGCCGCTCTACTGGCGACGCAACCGTGCGGGGGACCTTGAGATCCGCGACTACGACCAGTGGCGTCCGGTGGACCCCCACCGCGCGGTCATTCATGTTTCGTGGTACGAAGCCGAGGCCTTCGCGCGCTGGGCCGGACGCCGCCTGCCCAACGAGCCGGAGTGGGAGCTCGCCGCGCGGGGTAGTCGCGTCGCGCACGCGAACCTCGACTGGCGCGGCGGTGGGACCGTCGACGTGCGGGCCTGTGCGGCCGCCGACAGCCACGTGGGGTGCCGCCAGATGGTCGGCAACGCGTGGGAGTGGACCGCCGACTGCTTCGGCCCCTTTGACGGCTTTACCCCCGACATGTACGAAGACTTCTCGAAGCCCTGCTTTGGAACCCGCCGTGTCCTACGCGGCGGAGCGTGGGCGACCACCTCTCGCCTCGTCCGCCCCACGCTCAGGAACTTCTTCCAACCCGACCGCCGCGACGTCTTCGGCGGACTCCGAACTTGCGCCCTCTGACTTGACCCCAGGCGCTGGACGCGGCCCACCGAGCGGCCCCGATCGATCTCCCGTGACGGCTGACGTGGGAGCTCCGGTGACCGACGTATCGATGGCGGCCCAGTGAATTCACCGTGCCGGTTCGATGGTGCCTTCGTACTCGATCGCGATCACGCTGACCGCCTCGTCCGGCGCCGAACCTTTCAGGCGAAGACGAAGCCCGCCGCCCTCGACCGCCTCGCATTCGACCGCCGCCTCCGGCCGGGCCAGTAGCCAGGCCCGCGTCGACCCCACGGCCGCCCCAGCCACCAGCAGCTCACCATCTTCTGGCCACTGATAGACGTGCACATACAGCCGATGAGCACCGGCGTCGTAGGTCGTACGCCCAAAAGACTGGCTGCCAAACGGACTCTTGCGGGTCCCGTAGATCGCCTCACCGTTGACCTTCAGCCAGCGGCCCATCGTTTCCAAGCGCTCGACCTCGAACCCAGCGAGCGTTCCGTCCGCCTTCGGCCCCAGATTGAACTCGATATTACCGCCCTCCGAAACCACATCCACCATCATGCGAATCGTATCGGTGGAGGTCAGGATGTTGTCCGGATGCTCGTTGCGGTTGTAGCCGTAGCTGTTCCCGAAGCCGCGCCACATCGCCCACGGCTTGGCACGGTCAATATCGGCGTGGTACTCGACGTGGTAGAAGTCCCCGTAAACGCCGCGTGTGTCAGAAGTGCCTTCCTTCTTCTGACCGAAACGGTCGTTGACCACGACCTCCTGCCCACGCTCCGCCGCCTGATTGTAGTAGTAGGACACGATCTGACGACCTCGCCAGTAGGGGTACCCATGCTCCCACTCCCCATCGAAACACAGGGAGTCGGGGTGGTACCGATCGATCAGCTCCTTGATCTGTGGAACCATGAAGTCATCGACGTACTCCGAGTCGTCTCCGTCCAGATCTCGGTCGGAGAGGGGCTGGAAGCCCGCATACTCTGGTGAGCCTGACGTGCCAGCGTAGGCCGGATTGAACCACTCGTAGAACGAATAATAGAGTCCGACGCGAATCCCCCGCTTGCGCGCAGCGACGACAAGTTCGCCGTAGAGATCTCGCCTGGGCCCCATTTCGACCGCGTCGCGGTGCGTGAAATCAGAGTCGTAGAGGCAGAAGCCATCGTGATGCTTGACCGTTATGAAGAAGTACCGGACTCCTGCGCGCTCAAAGAGCTCCATCCACGCGTCGGCGTCGAAGTCCTTCGCGAAGAAACCCTCGACCTCCCCATCCACCATGCGCGGCGTTCCGTCGATGAATGCGTCGTACGGGACGTCGCCGTACGTCTTTGCGTGGTACTCCTTCACCGCTTGATTGGACTTCATCCATTGCCAGTACCACTCGGCGTAGGCCACCCCATAGGGGGTGTCTTTGCGCGGTGTCCAACCTGGAACGCAATACGGACCCCAGTGGGCGCTGAGGCCAACCTTGGCGTCCTCGAACCAGCTGGGCAGCGGATGGGTCACCAGCGAAGCCCAGGAGGCCTCGAATGGTCCCTGCTGGATCACGGGGGCCAACATCGGATGCAGCCGCTCCACGGGCGGGTCTTCGGTGGGAAGCGCCGCGGGAAGGACTGTGGGCGCGTCGGCCTGAGCGTCTGCCCGTTCATTGCATAAAGCCAGCGCAAGGAAACCAGCCAGCGAAGTAACAAGTGTCGTTCGAGCGAATATCGGCATGGGCTGACTATATCAGCCATCCAACGAGCCGAGCGGGCTTGCCGCCCCATCAAACAGGAGACTCGTGGCCGAGGGCTGCTCCTGCTCGCGAAGGACCGTGACAGGGGATCAGTGTAAGAATGCGGTCGCATCCTGCTGCGGAACCGCGATGTATGGGATGAACGGTCCGGCTTCTAACCTGCCTGACCCAGGGCTGAGTTTGCTAGGCTCGCCACGAGCACCTGCGGCGAGTCCGC
>JBLIHL010000129.1:0-12403 GCA_047635895.1 Paracoccaceae bacterium
GATGGAGCCACCCTTATCCGACTCCAGGGGGCCTTCGAGGACATTGATGCTCGGAAGCGCCTGGAGGTTGAACGCGAGTCGTTGCTCCGACGCATCTTGGAAGGGGAGCGTCTCGCCAGCCTGGGACACTGGTGGTGGAGTGCGGCCACCGACTCGGTTGAGTGGACCCGCGGCACGTATCGAATCCACGAAGTCCCGGAGGATCAAGCGCCTCCAGGCCTGGAGGACTACCTGCGCAAGATCCATCCGGAGGATCGCGTGCGCGTCCAGCTGACTCGACAGCGCGCCATCGATAGCGAGAGCAGCTACTCGGTTGAGTTTCGGCTCGTCTGCGACGGGCGGGAGAAGTGCGTCCGCAGTGAGGGCTTCCCGCAGCATGACGGCGAGGGCCGCCTGACTGGATACACGGGCGTTGCCATCGAACGAACGGACCAGGTTGAGGCCCAGCTTCAGATCGAAGAGCTGAACCTGCGCCTGGTATTAGCCCTCGAGGCTTCACGGATTGGCGTCTGGGACTGGAACATCGAAACGAACGAGCTGATCTGGGATCCGCACATGTATCAACTCTATGGGGTCACCGAGGGCGAGTGCTCGGGCGCGTACGAGGCATGGGCGCAGGGTCTGCATCCGGACGATGAATTGATGGTCGTGGAGAAGGTTGAGCGCGCGGTTGCGGAACGATCGAAGGTCGACGGCACGTTCCGCGTGATCTGGCCAGACGGAAGCGTGCGAACGCTGCAGGTCAAGGCAGACGTCGTCCTCAATTCGAAGGGAGAGCCGTTCCGTATGATCGGAGCCAACTGGGACATCACGGACTTCACCCGTATCCAGCAGGAGCTCGAGCGCTCGAACGAAGAGCTCGCACAGTTTGCCTATCGCACGTCACACGACCTCAAGTCGCCGCTCACAGGGATTCGGCGGCTTGCCGCCTACATGGAGCAGGATCTTGCGGAGGGCGCGTTCGAGGATCTGGCCCACAATGTCAGCGCGATCGGGAAGCGCGTTGGGGCGATGGAGAGCATGGTCTCGGGCATTCTCGATACCGCCAGGGCAGATCTGACCAGCGCGCAGCCCGAGCCGATCGACATGGAGGCCATCATGGTTGAAATTGCCGAGAGCCATCAGGTCCTGAGTGAAGACAATGACGTCGAGGTTAGCTGGTCAATCGATTGCCCCGAGAAGCCGACGCTAACGCGGATGCGCGTGTACCAGATTCTCGCGAACCTGATTTCCAACGGCATCAAGTACTCGGCGCAGGCACGCGATGAGCGTTTTGTCAGGCTGAATATCGCGTCCCTCGACGGTCGCGTCGTCTTGACGGTGGAGGACAACGGCACCGGCATGAAAAGCGAGCATGCTGACATGCCGTATGAAATGTTCGCCCGTTTGCATTCCGGTGTCTCAGGTTCCGGCCTTGGCCTCTATATAGTCAAGAAGCACGTCGAAGCCCTCAGCGGTAGGATTCATCTTGAGTCATCCGAAGCTGGCACGCGCTTCGAGATCAACCTCCCTCTGCATCAGCCCTCTCCGTCGATAGTCTCCCCATGAGCCGCGCTAGCATCGTGATCGTTGACGACGACCAGTTAGACCGCTACCTGCTGACTCGAGACCTGCGGCGCGGCAGCGTCGATGCGCACATCCTTGAGTGCAGTGGCGGCGTTGCAGCCGTCGAGTTCTTCGAGGCTTACGATGCCAACAAGGCGCTCCACGGAGATGAATTTCCGCCGCAGATCATCCTCCTTGACATCAATATGCCCTGCGTTTCCGGCTTTGACTTCCTCAAGGCGTTCTCCGAGCTGAGGACCAAGCATGAGGCCTACGCCGACTGCTCGGTCATGATGGTGAGCTCTTCGGAGCACCCCGAAGAACAAGAGCGCGCGCTCGGATACGAGTTTGTCGTCGACTTTGTGATCAAGGGGCGGACGAGTGCCGAAGAGCTGAGTAGAAAAATCGAGACCGCCTTGGGGCGCTGAAGCTGGCCTAGGAACGTGTCGTGGATTCAGCTATTCGCGACACGCTCCTAGGCTGATCGGCAAGGGCGGCCCCTGCCGAGAACGCGCCGCACGTCTCAATCGCCGATGATGCGCGGATCCGGACTTATCAGGGCGGTCTGCTAGAGTTCACGGCATGCGGCATCGTGTCTTTCTTGCTCGACCTTTGGCGGGCGTTCTACTTGCAGCGGCTTGCGCCGTCTCGTGCGGCGAGGCTTCAGTCGGCGTTGCGCCGGATGGGCTGGTGAGGCTGCTCCCGCTGATAGAGGTGTCACCGCCGGTCGAAGACCTCACGGAGATCCTCTTTCGAACAGCGGTATCAGACGCACGCGTAGACGCGTCCGGCGAAACTTTGCTCGTGTCCAATCCCGCGGGCGCAACGGTGATCTCGGTTCCGCCTTCGTCCGTACCTGCTCCCCCTTGGGCTTTCATGCTCGACGAGCCGGGTATCCGACAGCTGGGTCTCACCGTTGAAGCGATCCAGCGCGAGCAGGCGGTCGATCTGACGGCGTGCAATTTCTTGCGTGCCACGGTGTACTGCCCGAAGGGCGGCAGCCTCATGGCCCGGGCGGTTCTTACGAACGACGCTGGGAACAACTCCACCTCGTCCGGTTGGATTCACTTCACTCGTAGGAGAGAGGTTCGATCGCTGGACTTCGCGCTGGTACCGCCGAGCGACCCACGGCCGAGTGACAGGCTCATGATCGAGTTTCAAGGGACCAGTGGCCCGGTGGCGCTGTGTGAGGTCGCGCTCGGTTATCGGTCGCCGAGCGCGCTGATGGCTCCAGTGAGCGCCCCGACTGCCGTGCGGCGGAAGGACGGAGTCATCACGGCCGCTGGGCTCGTCGAAGGTCAGACCTGGAAGACGACGATCGATGCCTCACCCCGTTCGCGTCTTAGCCTTGCCTTCGCGGTTCCTCACGAATTCAAGCGCGTGCAAGACCCTCAGGCGACCCATCTCAAGATCAGGCTCAAGCGGGGGAGAAAAGAGACGGTCAAGGTGGTGCAGGCCGTTCACTCAAGCGATTGGGTTGACGTCTCAGTGCCACTGTCAAAGTTCGGATACGGCCCTGTGGACGTGGAGATGAGCCTGCATGGCGACAACGACGCCCACACCGCCATCCTCATGATCGGGGATCTCGTGGTCGTTACACCCATCGAGAGTCCGAGGACCGTCGTACTGATCACATCGGACACTCACCGCGTCGATTACATCGGCTCGTCAGCGCAAACGCCGCGCGCCAAGACGCCGGTCATCGATGCGCTGGCCAAGCGCGGCGTGCAGTTTGATAACTGCTACTCCACGACCAACGTGACGTCGCCGTCCCACGTTGCCATCATGACGGGAGTTCACCCGAAGGACACCGGCATCGTGAACAACCACACCCGGATGGCTGATCACGCGGAGACCCTGGCGGAGGCCTTCGCAAGAGCGGGATACCGCACGATGGCGGCCACCAGCGTGGGACACCTGACGCCCGCGATCAGCGGCCTGGACCAGGGCTTCGATCGTTTCAGCCCGCCGAGCGGCACGCGCGTGCACGCCACCGAAGCCATCCAGGCCTTGACCCCGTGGATCGACGACTGTGAGGGCAGCAATCTCTTTGTGTGGCTCCATATCTTCGATGCCCATGCACCGTACTTTTCCAAGGGCCAGAAGGAGGCGAGCGCCAACCCAGGATCGTCACGCCAGGTCCTGACCCCGGAAATCCTGGATGGGAACCGGGTCGCGGCCTGGCTCCAATCCTCACCGGCGCTGGATGTTGACGAGGTGCGCGGGTGGTATGGACAGGAAGTGGAGGAGATGGACTCTGAGCTCGAGGCGTTCCTCAGTCATCCGCGCCTTGCGGACGCATGGATCGCGTTCACCGCGGACCACGGTGAAAACCTTGGCGAGCACCAGAGCTGGTTTCGTCATACAGGTCTCTTTCAGCCGACGCTCCACGTGCCGATGATCCTCACCGGTCCGGGCGTTCCGGTGCGGCGCAGCGCAGCCCAGGTCCAGCAGGTCGATGTTGGGCGGACTCTGCTAGGCCTGGCCGGGATCACCGCAGACTTCCCAGGGACCAGCCTGATGACTTCTTTGGAGGAGCCGGAACGTGAGCGTCCACGTTTCGCGCTGGCCGCGCACGCCAACCAGGCGAGCCTCGCCTCGGGCCGCTGGCTGCTTGTCATGGACCTGGTGACGGAACAGGTCGACCCGTCCATTCGCTTCTACGAAGCGGGCCGCGTGCGGCTCTTTGACCTGACGCTCGGCGTGACGTCGGACCAGAACTTCTTTGACGAGGAGCCGGCGGTGGTGCGCCGGCTGGCCAAGCGCCTGGTGGAGTGGCTCGAATCCCCAAGGGAACAGCCGATGGATGAGGCCGTGGAGCTCACGGCGGAGCAAAGCGCGGATCTCATAGCGCTCGGCTACAGCGGTCCCATGGAGCGTGAACCATCAGGCTGGTGGCATCCTGAGAAGATCAAGGACCCTCAGTGGGTGTCGTTCCACGCGCAGCTGCGCTAGCCCGAACCAGTCCGGATTCAGCGACCGTGCTTTCTCAATGAATCAGGTGCATCTGCACCGCAGGGGATGCTGCGAGCCTTCCGCCCGGGTGCGGATCGAAGATCAGCCATTGTGCATAGAGGTTGGTGCCAGCCAAGGCCGGTGAGTTTGGGAGCCTCAAGCGCAGGGATTGGGTGCCTTCGGCGAAGCCCGGGGAGGCTAGCTGGATTCTGTAGGACGTGGCGCCGGGCCCCAGGCGTACGTGCAGCGTCGAGCCCTGGAACGGGGAGCCTGGAACATCGGCTTCAGGGGACACGAGCAGTGCCGCTGGTGCGCTCGGTGTCGCGCGGCTCAGGCCCATGTTGATGGTCCGGCCAAGGCGCGTTGGTTCGACGGCCCACATGCGCGGGACCTCGCCGTTGCTGCCTGCCGAGCCCGTTCCGTAGATCTGCGGGGCGTGGGGCGCTTCGGAGTACAGGCTTAGGCGTTCGTAGGGTCCCTCGAAGGTCGCTGCGCGCGGGTCCGTCAGGGGGCGGTCCAGGAAGGCGGCGAGCCGGGACTTCTCCAGGGTGGTCAGGCCGAGGGGGACGATGAGCGGGTCCTTGTTGGGGCCGTGGTGGCGGCCGCCCATGTCGAAAAACTCGATCGCTTCCTCGATCGTGAGCGCGCTTCCATCGTGGAAGTAGGGCGCCGTGAGGGAGAGGTTGCGCAGGGTTGGCGTGCGAAAGCGGCCGTGGTCCGTTGCCAGGCCCGTGATGAACTCCCTGCCGACATCGTCGTATACGCTGTCGAGTCCGATGTTGCGGAACTCGTGGTCGCTCATGATTGCGCCCGAGTGACAGGTGACGCAGCCCTTCTCGAGGAACACGTCATAGCCCGCGAGCTCCTCGGTCGTCAATGCATTCGGGTCGCCGTCGAGGAACGCGTCGAACGGAATCTGGTCGTGGGTGACGAGGGTGCGCTCGTAGGTGGCGACGGCCTGGCCGATGCGGACGATGTCGATGCCGGCGGAGCCGAAGGCCTCGGCGAAAAGTTCCTCGTAGGTGCGGCCGGCCATCCATGTGCTCAGGTGAGCAGGAATATTCGACGCCAGCGCTAGGGGCAGCGAGGCGCGGACGTCCGCTACGACGTCGGCGACAGGACGCTCGAAGAAGCTCATCTCCTTCTGGTCGGAGTAGGGGATGATTGCCTGGGACTCCAGCGCTGCGCCGGTCGCTGAGATGACCTGGCCCGTGGCCGGGTCGATGAACTCCGGCGTAGCCCTGCCGTCCAGCAGCAGGATCGGTGCGTACGCCGCATCGAAGACCATCGGCGTGTTGCGGATCGTGAGCTGGGGGCCAAGTTCGGTCTGCTTCTTGAAGACCAGGCTGAGGTCGCTGGCGTGGCCCGCGATGCCAGGGGAGGAGTGCGTGTCGTCCTCGGTCCCGAACGTTCGATCCCAGCCGATATAGGTGGAGCCCCGGAGGTCCTGCATCGTTCGCGGATCGGCGCCGCCCGCTTCGGGTAGGTGGCACGTGGCGCAGGACATCGTGTCGAGCGTGGAGAGCTGCTCATCCCAGAAGAGCGCCTGGCCCAGGCGCGCCTTGGCGTCCGTGATCGGGTTTTCCGGCGGCGCGACGGGTGGGCCCAGGGATCCCTGGGGGAAGGCCTGGGACAAGGAAGTCAGAAGGAGCGCAGCGGGCAGGCTGTAGCGAGGATGTTTCATGGCGACGAGGTGACCCTGGGAAGGCAGAATGGCGCGGTAGAACGACCGTAGGTCTATTGTTTCACTGTAGGGCGACCGCCCGCGTTGACACCTTTTTTCGATTCCCGCGCCAGGCGGCCTGCCAGCGCACACTTCATCCCATGCTTCATTCACTCTTCGTATCCACTCTCCTGGCGGCCTCCACTCCCGCGGGTGGCACGGTCCCGACGGCGTTGTCGACGGACGCGCTCATGGACCTCCTCGCTCCCGGTTCGGGCGCATTGGTCCGGCTCGCCAACACCGCTGAGCGACTCAGTTCTGATGATGCGGGCGCGTGGGTAGGCGCTCTCGCCGACCCAGGGGTGCAGACCGCGCTCAAGGGGCTGCTCCAGGAGCTCGATGCTGAGGATGTTGAGTTGGGCAAGAACGTGCTCGCCTGCCTCGCCGCCTGTCGCGGCGGCGTCGTCGCGTTTCCTGAACTTGGCGACAAGGGAATCTTCGCGGCCATGGAGGTGAGCGACGAGTTCCTGCCGAGGATGACGGAGATGCTGGGCGCCCTTGGGGTTCCCACCGCCGCGGACGTCGAGTTCGCTGGGCGCAAGGCGGATCTGATGGTCTACGTTGACGACCTCGTGATCCCGATGGTCAGGAGCGGGTCCCACCTGTTGATCGGCCATGGAACGCTCGAGGTCGCGAGCGCCACGTTCACGCACTACGCCCAGCGGATTGAGGCAGCCGATTCGACGGTCGATTCGACGGTCGATCTCTCCGGGAAGGCCTCCGAGCATCCTTGGTGGCATGCACTGGACGGGCGCGTGCAGGATCCGCTGATGGAAGCGTTTGTTGACCTGCCCGGTCTCTTGGGGGATGAATTCCCGGACGTGGCCCTCGCCGACTACGTGACGACGGGCTACATGGGTCTTTCCGCGTGCGCCGCGAACGCCTGTGAGTCGGGCTTCTATCTGAACCTCGGGCCGAACGAGGCGCTGGCGGAACTCATGGGGTCGTTCCGCGCCGCCGACCGAGACTTCTTGCGCCTGGCTCCCGAGGGAGTGCTCAGAGGCGGCGTCTTCGCGATGGACTTCGTCGAGTTCACTCGCGGAGTTCAGAGCTTCGCCGCGTCGGTGGACGAGTCAGTCGGAGCCCAGCTAGACGCCGGAATCGTCGCGGCGTCGGCTGCCCTCGGCATCGACGTGATGGAGGAGCTCCTCCCGGCCTTCACAGGAGAGATTCTGATGCTGACCTTCCTCGATCCTGAGGATATGGTCGGGGACCTGTCCGACGCTGAGGTGGAAGAAGAGCTACCCACGGTGGTCTTCGGCGTGGCGGACATGGAGCCGCTGGTCACTCTCGCCGAGTTCGGCGAGAATTTTCTCGAGGGAGCGCTGACCGTATCGGACAGGGGTGACTACACGATCTGGACGGTCAATGAAGACATGCTGGGCCTTTCGTTGTGCATAGCGATCAGCGAGAAGCATCTTCTCCTTGGGCCGCCCAAGCGCGTGTCTCCGGTCATCGCGATGATCGCCGGCGGTGAGGGCGCGCCGGCGGGTGCGCTGGACGAAGACGAATGGAAGAGCCTTCCGGACTCGCAGTGGCTCGCGTTTCAGGACGTCGACGCGACGTGGGATGCACTTGATGACGTGTTGTCGGTCGCGCTAGCGCAGGGCCCAGAGATGGGGTCGATCATCGACGTGGGAAGCGCCGTGCTGATGAGCCTCAAGGGCCGGATGAAGGGCCTCACGGTCAGCACGATCGAGATGAGCCCCGCGCGGATGGCCGTGCGGGTCCAGGTTCACTGAGCCGCTGGGGCCCGTGCGGGCGACCGCTCAGTACTTCGCTGAGCGGTTGTCTGGCGCGATCACCGCGTCCGATGCGCTGAGCGCGTCGTATAGCGCGCTGAGCTTGGCTGTCACCGGTCCGGGGACGGCGAAGCGAATCTCATCGATGCGCGAGATAGGCACCACGCTGCGGACGGACGTGGTCATGAACGACTCGTCGAAGCCCTTGAGGTCCTTGAAGAGCACGAACTCCTCGCGCACCTCGATGCCGTTCTCCCGTGCGAGCGCCAGGACGGCCCGCTGGGTCACGCCAGGCAGGATTCCGCTCGGCGACGCGTAGACCGTCCCGTCCTTGACGTAGCAGACGTTGCTCTGCGTGCCTTCAAGCAGCGCGCCGTCCGGGTTGAGCATCAGGTGCTCGTACGCCGCCGCGTCGCCGTGGGCCGTGATCCAGGCTTCGCGGAGCGGAATAAAGTCCGACGTCTTCACGCCTGGGAACGGACGTGTCAGGCCGCAGGCCGTCTTGAGGTAGGCGCCGTTGTCTTCAATATCTTTCGGGAGCCCACGATAGGGCGTCACCGCGAGCAGGATGTTTGACTCGGTGCCGAGCGCAGTTGCGGGCGCAGCGCAGACGTCCACCCGCACGCGGGCCTCCGAATCAAAGGCCGCCGTGGCGTCCAGGGCCGCCGCGTGCAGCGCCGCGACCAGGGCGTCCTCGTCGTACCCGAGCGGCGTCCGGAATCCGTCCACGGAGTCCTTGAGGCGGTCGAGGTGGGTCCGCAGCCCGAAGTACTTCGTGCGGTCGAACGTTCTGAGTCCCTCATAGACGCCCGGGGCCATCTGGCTGATGGCGTTGGAGGCGCTCTTGAGGGCAGGGTGGAACTCGAGCAGCCGGGCGCCATTCTCGGGGCATGCGGAGTAAAGGCGCTCTTCTGGGACGGCGGAGACGGGCTGGGCGGCGCTCATGGGTCGAAGGTGGGTCGATAAGAAGGACGGGAGCCTACACGGGTTGCTCCCCCGCGCTGGCCCCCTATGATTCCCTGCCCCGTCTCGGTTGCCATGGAGCATCCGCTGAATTCAGTCTTCTCGTCTCGACATCGCCGCTCGCACCCATCTCGCCGTGTCCGCCCCTACCCGATTCAGAATACTGGCCAGCCGCCGCTTTCTTGGCCCCTGCGCAGCTGCTGTGGGGCTGAGCCTCTTCGTCGCAGCCGCGCAGCTGGGCCTCGCGGCCTGCGGCGGCGCGGGCGTCCGCTCCGGGGTCTCTGTTGGACCCCGCCTGTCGTCCGCCCGTCTGGGGAGCGTCCGGAGCGCCATGACCTACGACGGCGACTGGCTGGGCGGGCTATCCCCCGCGGAGGACCTGGACGCGGACCTCGAGCTGGCTGCCCGGCGCGGCGTAGACTTCGTGATCGACCTCCGTTCGGCCCACGCCCAGGAAGTCCTGTCCTTGGAGGAAGCGGTAGAGGCGGCCGGCCTGCAGCTGGTGGCGATTTCCTTCGCGGATCCCCCGGTTGTGGAGGGCGTGAAGCCGCCCTTCGGAGGCCTCGGCGTTTCGGACGAAGCCATCAACGCAGTGCGGCGCATCCTCAATGCGCCTGGCCGACGTCGCTCTTTGTTGCTCGATGAAAACGGAACGCGGTCCTCGATGGTTTACGCGATTCACTTGGCTCTGGATGAGGGCGTGCCCGTTGCGGAGGCGCTTCGAGGAGCGCGCTCGACGGGGCTGAGTCAGGACGGCGTGGACTTCGTTCGGTCGCAGGTCGAACGAGCTCGGCCCTAGCGGGTAGGCGGGGCCAGTGGACTAGACCAGTGGGCTAGACCAGTGGACTAGACCAGTGGGCTGGGCCAGTGGGCTGGGCCAGTGGACTGGCCTAGCCGACAGGCCTAGATTCCGGGCTAACTTCCGGCGGCTTCTGCGGAAGCATCAGGTTCCGAATCTGAACCAGCGGACCAGCCGAGAATCCCGCGATAAAGATCGGGTCGCCGCGCTTGATGGCATAGGCCAAGAGCAGCACGTTTCCGATGAGGCTGAACCACCAGAACGAGCGCGGGAAGTACGCCGAGCCCAGCTTCTCTGTCGCATACCACTGGATCACGAAGCGCAGGCTGAAGAACATCTGGCCGATGAACGCCGCGATGAGCCAGGGCCTTGACGCGGTATCCGCGCCAGGCGGCGTAGCGCCGTAGCGCAGGAGCAGCAGCGACGCGCCGAGCCCGAGCAGCAGCGCGGGGATCGCGCCAATGCGCCCCGCTCGCTCGCCCAAGTAGGCGATCGACACGTTGCGCACATAGATCACGAAAGTGATCGCGTAGCCGACGAACAGCGGAGAGTCGGCCTGGAGATAGGCGTACGTCCCGAGGGACGCCGCGCCCAGCAGAGACAGCCACCAGAACACGGGCGGGGCGACGCTGTGGCCGGCCTTCTCGGACTGCCACCACTGCACGAAGAACCGCGAGAAGTAGAACGCGTTTCCCGCCCAGCCAAGAGCTTCGAGCCAGGTCATCGCCGATCCGCGGCGGGCCGCGGTGCGTAGGTTAGGTGGGCGCGAAGCATGACGCTGGGAACCCTACGCTGCCTGTGGGTCCCAGCGACCCCACGAAGGCTGATTTAGCGGGCGGTCAGGAACTCGATCAGGTCTGCTCGCACAGAGGTCTCGACGAAGTAAGGGTGCGGCTGACCGGCCCCTCGTGCGGGATCGAGGAGCGCGTCGAGGCCCAGGACCGATCCGTCGTGAAGGAAGCGTTCCTTGACGTGGAGGCCGCGGAGGTTCGGCGTAGTGAATTCGCGCGCCGCGGCCGGGACCTGGATGTTGGAGTAGACCCGGTCAAAGAGCACGAGCCGGTCGTCGTAGGTTCGAAGGCGGTCGTCGAGTACGTCGCTATAGGGGAAGCCGCGGGCGAGGAGCGTCGTGGGTGCGTAGGGCACGACGAGGTCAAGCAGTGAGACCATCTCGTTCGCGGCCGGGCTGCTGGGTGCGCCGTGGCAGGTGGCGCAGGTGAGGGCGTAGGCGGCCGCTCCGCGTGCTCGGGCGCTCACGTTTCCGACTGAGCGCACCGGCTCGGTCAGGCTCTGGAGGTAGGTCGCGTAGAGCTGAAGGTCGCGCTCGGCCATTCGGTACCCGACCGGGCTCGATTCGTCGCCGACGAGACCCGTTGCTTCCGCATCGATGTAGGGCAGGCCGCCGACGGGCACCATCGCGCCTAGGCCAGCGAAGACGTCCTCGTATTCGTTGACGATCTCCGTGCCTATGCCAAGTCCGACGCGGTTCATGAACTGCATGCCGAGGGGTGTGAGCAGCGTGGTCGGATCCAGACCCAGCGTGCCGTGTGCGTTGATCGCGTCCATGAGGTCGGTGAACTCGCCAGCGATGCCGTAGGGGGCCGCGGCGCGGATCTCGTAGACCGGGGGGAGGACGGTGGGGTTGCCGATGCCGTCCGGCGTGGCGTCCCAGAGGCCCGCCGGGAACGCGACCGTGTCGCTGAGGAGTGCGTCGACCTCGGCCTCGGTGCTGCTGGCTTCCACGAAGCCGCCGGTGCGCGCGATCGGCATTCCGCCGATGGTGGCGTGGGACTGGGGGAGGAACGGGTAGAGCACGCTCGAGCGATCGGCCAGCGCCAGGAGGGCGCCGACGCGCAGGCTGGAGGGTGCGGGTCCGTCCATGCGAACGCCAATTGAGCCGGCGAGGGCAGGGCCGCTGTAGGACGATCCGTCGACGATGCTGTGGCAGAGCGCGCAGCTGATTGCGACGCTGTCGGGGCCGTCGAGCGCGATGCCCTGAACGCCGTCGACTTCCACGCCGACCAGGCCGACCACGGCGCCTTGGCCGAGCAGTGACTCGAAGACGAAGGGGTCTGACAGCGTGTCGATGGTGCCCTGGCTGAGGTTGCCGGCGAGCTCGCTCCTGAGGTCAGCCAGCGTGGCAGGATTCATGACGGTCGAATCCAGGTTGAGGCCGAGCCTGAGCGCGTCGAGCGTCGAGAAGTTTGCACGCGCGAGGCCAGTGTCGAGGCCGACCGCGTCGGACCAGAAGGCTTCCATGCCGAGCGTTCCCTCGCGGAAGAGCGAGCGGCTCTCTTCGAGGTGGGAGACGACTCCCCCGCCCGCGCCGCCGCTGGAGGAACCGACGCTACCGCCGCTGCACGCGACGAATCCGAGGGTGAGGCCTGAGGCCGCTACGGCGGCGAAAAGGCGCTGGGTCAGGTGGGGGGTGAGCTTGGCGGGTCTATGCATGGAAGTGTCCTCAATGAAAGAAGACCACACGTCTGGACGGCGGGACGGGAAGACCGGATGCGATCCCCTACTGTGGCCGTATTGAGGCAGTATTTTCTCGCGATGGCACGTCCTGGGCCCATGAGGTACGCCTCTGGATGTCCTCATATGAGCTTTGTGCGTCACAGGCGCGCGGCGGGCACGAAAGCGTTCTCGCGGTCATTCATGCCTGTCTACCCGCCGTCA
>JBLIHL010000130.1:0-12403 GCA_047635895.1 Paracoccaceae bacterium
GCATGCGGCCAGCAGATGCCCTTCGGCGGCACGTTCGCCGGCGACGCCAACGTGATCCAAGACTGGATCAACGGCGGCGCGAACTTCTAGTCCGCAGACCCACCTGCTATGGGCTCGATCAGAAGAGATCGAGCACGCCGCCGCCGTCTCTTTCATCTGTGAGGGACGGCGGCGATGCACTCCAGGTGATATCGAGCGCGAGGTGAGCGTTCCACGGGAGCGAGCGCCGCGAGCAGATCGCGCCCAAGGCGGCCGCTGCGAAGGCTCGCGAGGTGTCGTCGATCTTGCGCTTGCCGATGCGATCTTCGCGCATGACGAAGAGGAGTGCCGGTACGGCGCTCGGGTCATTGCACCAGGCGAGTCCCTGGAGCGCAGCGAGGCGCTCGGGCATGAAACGCGCGCGGGCGAGCTTGGACACCAGAAGCTCGACCAGTTCGTCGTCGTCCAGTAGTGCCAGCGAGATGGACGCTTCGCGGAGCACGGTAGGAGCGACGAGGCTGTTCGCGGCCACGCTCCTCAGCGAGCTGATCGCGCTCTCCGACTGAAGCAGAGCGAGGGCGGTGGCGAAGAGACCGCGGACGGTGAACGCGCCAGTGACCAGGCCACGGGTTAGCGCTGGCCCTGCCTCGTCGTTCCCGGCGAGCCCCAGCCCGATGGCGGCGGCTCCCGTGCCTTCCGGACTCACGGCTTTCTCAAGCTGGCGCGACAGGACGGCGCGGTTGCGAAGTGATGCGGCGCCGCCCGCTGCGGCGCGACTGTGTTCGAAGAGTCCCAGGGCGAGCGTGGCCCACGGGCGCTGGCTCGCGCTGCCGTTGGACGCGAGTTCGGCGAAGGTTTTGGTGAGGTCATCTGCGATCGAAGCGGCTTCGCCTTCCTTCTCAAGGCCGCCGCGGGACGCCACTCGCGAGAGCGCAAGTATGGCCAGTCCGGCTTCTCGCTCCTGGCCGTTCTTGGCAGTACGGATCAGGCGCTCGGTGGCGTCGCGGTCAGCTCCGTCGCTGCGTGGTTGAGTGATCAGGCCGAGGGCCTGGGCGACGCCTTCGCGCACGAGTGCGTTCTTCTCTCCGCCGCGTTCCCCGAGGGCAAGCGTGAAGCGCTGGAGGACCTCCTTGCGGAGTTCCTCTCGCGCCACAGCAATCGCTAGGACGTCTACCGCACGGGATGAATCGGGCCCGACTCGGGCTTCTACCAAGCGCGCAATGGCCACGGGCAGCTGGCACCGTGCCCGCAGGTCGGTCGCGTCGCTGTCGTAGAGTGCGAGGAGACGCCTGATGGTGGCCTCCTGTCCTGTGGGCGCGGTCTCTGGGTCGGCCGAGGGACGCTCGAATGGGAGCGGGGACCAGCCCAGGCTGATGATCGCAGCCGCGCTGATCTCGGTGTCTTTGGCGTGCGCTTCCGCGACGCTGAGGAGGTGCCGGACAACGAACGTGCGCTCGGAGGGACGGCGACTGTGGTGTCCTATGAGGCCCAGTGCATAGGTCGCGAAGGCGCGAGTGCGCTGGTCGATGCGCCCGCCACCAAGGGCCTTCTTGGCCTCGTCAAGCTCATCGACGACCGCGGTGAGCAGGGCGGTTGACCTGGGGCCACCGACGAGGCCCATGGCGATCACGGCGGCGTCGCGTACGCGCTCATTGGGATGCTTCAGGCGCGGGCGGATCGAGGACTCGACCGAGGTTAGTTCGTGCTCACGGATCAACGCGCGCGGCGCTTCGCCGATCTTGCCGAGGGCGAGGAGGCAGCCGACCGCGAGGTCGAGATCCCGCGTCTTCTCGAGGCGTGCTTGCAGCATCGGCACCACCTCAGTGAAAACCTTGGTCTCGCTGAGCCCCGGTAGTGCGCCCGTGGTGCGCGCGCCGCCCAGTGGCATGGCCTGGACGTCGCCAGCGCCAGGTCGACGGATCTCGGCCAGGAACGGCTCGCGGTTGAAGGCCCACCAGCGGGTCCAGCTGGCGCTGCCCTCCAAGAAATAGCCCCCAGGGTCTCCAGGGCCCCCTCGTGTCGTGTCTCCGGGACCCGGCATCAGCGTTGATCCACGGGGCGGCGCAAGCGCGGACTGGACGGCCAGCGGGAAGGCCAGCGTGGGGGTGACCAGAACCGTCAGGAGCAGGCCGGACGCAGTGATGCTACGCAGGGCACTGGGGATTCTCCGCCGCGCTAGCAGGGGGGTGGGTCGGACGGGCTCATGCATGGGAAGTGCGGCGTTCGGGTGGGTGGGTCACCCTGGTCTATAGGACGAGCACCACCCAGGCTACGCGGGGCGCCAGGCACTCCACGGAAAAAGCGCCCCGACGTGCCTTGGACAGGCACGCCGGCGCGCTTTTCACTTGAAGGCTCTGGAAGGGGTCCCGTCAGGGGCCCCCCTTCCAGGAATCCAGTCCTAGAGGATGTCCAGGATGCCGGTGCCGTTCGTGTTCGTCAGCGTGCTGACGTTGGCGCGGTAGTTCACGTTGCGGGAAAGCTTGGTGTTCCAGGGGAATGCTTCCTTGTCGCAGACGATGCCGAGGGCGACCGCGGCGAAGCCACGGGCGACGTCGGTGGCCTTGCGCTCACTCGTGCCGGACAGCATCGCTGTCAGCGGCTCGACCGAGTTCTTGTCACCGATGAAGCCAAGGGCGCTGGCGATGGCGGCCTGAGCCGAAAGGCCTTTGGCTTCCTGCAGCATGACCACGAGGTCAGCCACCGACGACTTGTCGCCAAGGAGGCCGAGAGCGATCGCGGCCTGCTGGAGGAGGTCGGGGCGGAACTTAGCCTTCTTGACGGTGTCGTTGAGGCGATCGACCGCTTGGGTCGCTTCCATCAGGCCGAGGCCCACGGCGATGTTGCCGCGTGCTTCGTCCGTCGAGAACTCCTTCTTGTCGAGCATCTTAAGAAGCTCGTCAGAAGACTCAGAGTCCTTGAGGAGGCCCAGGGCGATCGCGTAGCCGCCGATGAGGGCGGGAGCTTTCTCCTTCTTGGCCTCGTTACGGACGGCGAGCAGAACCTTCGGCGGGACGGTCGAACCGTTCTCGACGAGAGCGTTGCCGTAGACGCCAAGGGCGAGGGCCGCCCAGGGCTGCTTCTGGCCCTTGCCACGCGCGAGCGCGGTCAGGATTTCTTTCTCGCAGGAGTCCTGGAGGTCGCGGTTGCCACCACTGCCGGGACGGCTGCCCATCTCGCCAAGGGCGATGAGAGCGAAGAACTCGGTCTGGTTGTCAGCGGACTGCTTGGCGATACGTGCGAGCTCCTTGAAGATCGCCTCGTTCTGCTTGCCTTCTTCGCCGGCCTGGCCAGCGTTGCCGATCATGCCGAGGGCGATGGTCGCCGACTGCAGGACCTCAACGCGCTTCTCCTTGGAGTTCTGGTCAACCAGCTCCAGAAGACGCTGCACGACCTCGTCACGGACGCCGAGTTGGCTCTCCGGGATTTCGTCGTGGCTCGAAAGGAGGCGAGCAGCCGCCAGCGGAACCTGGGCACGCACGCGGAAGTCCTTGTCGCCGCCCTTGTCGCCGCGGGTGTCAGGGTCCATGCGGGTGATGAGCCAGCGAAGCAGCTCGACGCGGTTGGCGGCGGTGCCAGCGTTCGATTCTTCTTCGGTCGCGGCGGCCTCCGATTCCCAGTCGAGCGGAATCAGGCCGAGTGCGCTCGTGGCACCAACCTTGAGGTCGGGCTGAGCACCGCGCTCGCCGAGGATCGTGTCGAGCAGGTGCTCGACGATCGTCTGGCGCATTTCGTTGTTCGCAGTCTTGTTACCGACGAGGCCCAGGCCGTAAGCGGCGAAAGCACGCGTGCGGAACGGAACGGCTTTGCTGACAAGGCGCTGACCTTCATCGTCGCTACGCATGAGCGAGACGAGCGTCGGTACACCGCGGTCGTCGGCGAGGATGCCGAGAGACAGAGCAGCCGTCTCGGAGATCTCCTGCTCAGCCGCCTTCAGGAAGCTCGTCATCACCGTGACGAACTCCGAGGAGCCGTCCTCGGTCGGCACGTCGCCGATCTTGGCAAGCGCGACGAGGCAACCCGTGACGATGTCGTTCTGCTTCTCGGTCTCGAGGGCCTTGAGGAGCGCCGGCACGACCGTCTCGCGGATCAGGCTCTCGCTGGGACGCAGCGAGCTTTCGCGCTGGTCCTCTTCACCGCGGCCAAGGAAGAAGTCGTCACTACTGGAGACGACGCCGGCCGAGCGAACGCGGGCGCGGAGGTTCAGGTACGGCTCCTTGTTGAAGCCCCACCAGAAGTCCCAGATGGAAAGGTCGGGGCCAATTGCGCCGCCGCCGGAGGTCGGGCCGCTGGCCGCGGGACCCGTGGCGGGTGCACCGGGGCTCGACGGGCCGGGGGAGGAGGGGCCACCCGGGCCGGGTGCGGAGGGGCCGCTGGGGCCGGGCGAGGAAGGGCCGCCTGCGCCGCCGCCACCGCCGCCACCGCCGGGTGGCACGGTGTCGCCAGGGCCGCGGTACGTACCGCCGTGGCCGGTTGACACGTCCGGGAGGCAAAGGGCGCCAGCCGCGACGAGGGCGCCAAGGAGCAACTGTTTCTTCATGGGTCGGAGTTGATTGGGGGTTCGGGGGTCCCGAGGACTCAGGGGCTGGCTCGTGGCTGCCGCCGACACGTGTCGGGGACAGGACAGGAGCGCGCCGGCCAAATCGGGGCCCGGTGACCATCTAACTAAAGTTGTGATACCGGGGTGGGAGGAGACCCGCGGCGGTGATGCAAAGAGAGTGCAAGCGCTATGCCAGCGCGCGATCGCGCGGGGAAGCCTTCCAGGGCAGTCCTTCAGACGTGCCGCCGGTTTCGGCCGCACGTGGCCCATGATAGGCCCTGGGGGATGAAAACCGCCATTTAGAGTCGCTGTGACGTGATATTGGCAGAATGAAAGCGGCGGAAAGTCGCAGGCGCTAATCGCGGCTGCCGCCGGGTCGTGTTACGCGCAGGAACCCGGATGTGACCCGCGAGGTCGTCACGTTACGGACAAGTGACGTGGGTGTACGTGCCGGGCGGTGGTCGGATACAGGATCCCTGGCCGAAGGCGAGGGGACCAGCCTTCTCTTTGCCGCTCCCGATCGTCAGACTCCCAGAGTGAGGCACCCCTGGCACGCCCTGACCCGACTCCTGACGGAGGACCCGGGTCTCCGAACCAAGGACGGGAGTCCGATGGGGGAGGCGGTCGTGCGTGAGGCGTGGACCGAGACTGCCGCCCGCCTGGGTTTGGTGCGGCTCGCGTGGTGGGCCGAGCCCTGGAGGGCTGAGCCGGAGCTCGTCTATCCAGGTCTACGGAGTGCCATCCAGGGCTATTCAGGGCCCCGGCGAGGCCAGGCCCTGACGACATCGAGGTGCGGAGGCGAAGAGGAGCAGTCCATTGAGGTGGATGGGACCTTACTCGTGGCGGCGGCGGCACCCGGCAACATGCCGTCCCGTGCCGCACTGTTGGAGCTCGGCACGCTGGCCCTCGCGGTGCGTCGAAAGGAAGGCCTTCTTGAGGAGCGCAGTCGTGCGCAGGGGCGACTGGCCCAAGCTCACGCGACGGCGGCTGCTGGCCATGATCTTCGGAATGAGCTGACGCGGGCGCTGCTCTTCGCTGGACGTGGCCAGGACGGAGATGCCGCAGAGGTCGTTCGTGCCCTGGGGGCGGCCCGTGAACTCGCACAGTCCGCGCTTCTGCCGCCTGTCCAGGGCGCCGGTGAGCGCGCCGCGGAGCTAACGACGCTGGACGCGCTGGATCTGCGCACGGTGGTCACCGAGGAAGTTCGAGCGGCGGCTGCAGCGGCCAGGGCTCCACTCGGGCGAGTGCCTTCGGTGAGGCTCAAGTGCCCGAAGCGGCTCACCGTGTTGGTTCACGAGAGAACGTTCCGCCGGGCGATTCGCAACGTCGCCCTGAACGCGATGGAGGCGACCGTGCGAGGCGCGGTAGGGGGGTCGACCAGCGGCGCAGTCACGGTGTTAGTAGAGCGCTTGGATCACACTACGGTCTCGGGCTTCGGTGTACGACTGATCGTTGAGGACGAGGGTGTCGGGATGTCGGCGCCCGAGGTCAAAAGTTTCCTGGACCCGCGCGGCCGGACGGAACGGGACCCGGATTGGGTCGAGGCTTCGTCTGCCGGCAAGCCTGCCTCGACGGGACTCGGTACGGCGAGCTTGGCGCTGGCCCTGGCGGCGAGTTCCATTCCACTACGCGTGGAAAGCGCGCAAGGTGCGGGCGCAAAGCTGACGTTCTGGCTGCGGGAGATTAGTGACCCGCGTGCGCCGGTGCCCGTGGTGGTGGACCCGGATGGCCGACGCGCGCACAGGCGCGTGATGCGGCTGCGCGAGAAGCTTGGCGCCGCATGGGCCGTCAAGTCAGCTGCCGCCGCGGCACCGCTCGTGCGGAGTGGGTTTGCTGTGTTGTCGGATGACGGATAAGTCCCAGGGGTGCTGGGGCTACGCAGCCTCCGGAAGCTGGGGGCCCGCTACTCGGATTCAGCTATGCGCGACACGCTCCTAGGTAGAGTTCCGCGGTGTCCGCAGCTTTTAACGGCAACGGATACCGCGGAACTCCACTCCGGGGACTACCGGCCCTTGATCGTGGCCCGGGCGTACTCACGGTTGAGACGCGCGATGTTCTCGACCGAGATCCCCTTCGGGCATGCGGCCTCGCACTCGTAGTGGTTACTGCAGTTGCCGAAGCCTTCTTCGTCCATGGCGTCGACCATGGCGAGGACGCGTCGCTCGCGCTCTGGCGCGCCCTGCGGCAGTAGCGCCAGCTGGCTGACCTTGGCCGAGGTGAACAGCATGGCCGATGCGTTCGGGCAGGCAGCCACGCAGGCACCGCAGCCGATGCAAGCAGCCGCTTCGAACGCCAGGTCAGCGTTCTCCTTGGGCACCGGAATCGCGTGAGCGTCAGGCGCCGCGCCGGTGTTCACCGACACGTAGCCGCCGGCTCGCTGGATCTTGTCGAAGGCCGCACGGTCCGTCATCAAATCCTTCAGGATGGGAAACGCATCCGCGCGCCACGGCTCAACCTGGATCCGATCGCCGTTCTGGTACGTCCGCATGTGGAGCTGGCACGCCGTCGTCCGCTCGCGCGGGCCGTGGGGCTGACCGTCAATCGTCAGAGAGCACGAACCGCAGATACCTTCGCGGCAGTCACTCTCGAACGCGAACGGCTCCTTTCCCGACTCGACGAGCTGCGTGTTCAGCACGTCCATCATTTCAAGGAACGACATATGCTCGTTCGCTATCACGTCGTGGGTCTCGAATTCGCCTGGTGCGCCGGGTCCAGCCTGTCGCCAGACCTCGAGCGTGATGCGCATATCGCCTTCGTTGGCTTTTTGAATCATCTTTTCTGTCTCGTGTGGAAGGTCTAGGGAAGGGCTACTTGTAGCTCCGCGTGGTGAGCTTGACTTCTTCGAAGGTCAGCTGCTCGCGGTGCTCGGTGGGGGTTTGGTTCTGACCGCTGTACTCCCACGCGGTGGAGTGACTGAAGTGCTCGTCGTCGCGCTTCGCCTCGCCTTCTTCGGTCTGATGCTCGGTGCGGAAGTGGCCACCACAGGACTCGTCGCGAACGAGCGCGTCATGCATCATGACCTCAGCAAACTCCATGAAGTCAGCCACGCGGCCGGCCTTCTCGAGGTCCTGGTTGATCGTGTTCTGATCACCCACGACTCGAACGTCCGTCCAGAACTGCTCGCGAAGGTCCGCTACGCGCTTCTTGCCTTCTTCAAGGCCAGCCGCTGAGCGCTCCATCCCGCAGTAGTTCCAAACGATGTTGCCGAGTTCACGGTGCATCGAGTCGACGCTCCGTGTGCCCTTGATGTTCATCAGCTTCTCGGCCATCTCACGCGACGAAGATTCCGCCTCTTTGAACGCGGGGTGGTCCGTCGTGACTTCTCCGAGCTTGCGGCCTGCAAGGTGACTTGCGATGGTGGCTGGAACCACGAAGTAGCCGTCCGCAAGGCCCTGCATCAGCGCGCTCGCGCCAAGACGGTTAGCACCGTGGTCGGAGAAGTTCGCTTCGCCAAGGACGAAGAGTCCAGGGATCGTGCTCTCCAGGTTGTAGTCCACCCAGAGGCCACCCATCGTGTAGTGCACCGCGGGGTAGATCCGCATTGGCGTCTCGTACGGGTTGTCGCCCGTGATTCGCTCGTACATCTCAAAAAGGTTGCCGTACTTGGCCTCGATTGCGGCCTTGCTCGATCGGTTGATCGCATCGGCGAAATCAAGGTACACAGCCTCACCCGTGGGGCCGACGCCGCGGCCATCGTCGCAGACGAGTTTGGCGTTCCGCGAAGCCACGTCACGCGGCACGAGGTTGCCGAAGCTCGGATACTTGCGCTCGAGGTAGTAGTCGCGCTCGCTCTCCGGGATGTCGGTTGCCTTTCGGGTATCACCCTTGGTGAGCGGTACCCACACGCGTCCATCGTTAC
The DNA here is from genome assembly GCA_047635895.1 of Paracoccaceae bacterium. GTDB lineage: Bacteria > Planctomycetota > UBA1135 > UBA1135 > Saltatorellus. Next base: position 8,376 of record JBLIHL010000130.1, read on the forward strand.
GAAGCGACTCGCTCATGAGCGTGAGCTTCGACTGGTAGTCACCTGAGCGTGGGATGCACGTCGGGTGAATCTGGGTGTAGGACGGGTTCGCAAAGTACGCGCCGCGCTTGTGGGCGCGCCACGCAGCGGTGACGTTCGAGTTCTTGGCGTTGGTCGAAAGGTAGAACGCGTTGCCGTAGCCGCCCGTGCCCATGATCACGGCATGTGCCGCGTGGCGCTCGTACTCACCGGTCTTCAGGTTGCGCGTGATGATGCCGCGGGCCACGCCGTCGACGACGACGAGGTCGACCATCTCCTGGCGCGTGTGCATCTCAATCTTGCCGGCCTGAATCTGGCGGTTCATCGCGCCGTAGGCGCCAAGAAGGAGCTGCTGCCCCGTCTGGCCCCGCGCGTAGAACGTCCGGGAGACCTGCGCACCGCCGAACGAGCGGTTGTCGAGGAGACCACCGTACTCGCGGGCGAACGGCACACCCTGGGCGACGCACTGGTCGATGATGTCGACCGATACCTCGGCAAGGCGGTGCACGTTGGATTCGCGGCTGCGGTAGTCGCCGCCCTTGACCGTGTCGTAGAAGAGCCGGTGAACGGAGTCGCCGTCACCCTTGTAGTTCTTCGCGGCGTTGATGCCGCCCTGTGCCGCGATGGAGTGCGCGCGGCGCGGGCTGTCGTGAATGCAGAATGCCTTCACGTTGTATCCCATCTCTGCGAGGGTCGCTGCGGCTGAGCCGCCGGCGAGGCCCGTGCCAACGATGATGACGTCGAACTTGCGGCGGTTAGCCGGGTTCACAAGCTTGAGGTCGAACTTGTAGTTCGTCCAGCGCTCGTCCATCGGTCCACCGGGGACTTTGGAGTCGAGCTTGGCTGAGTAGGTGTTGGAGTCGGCGATCGTCATGGGGTCAGCCTGCGAGGAACAGATAGACGGGGATGCCGCCGAACCCAGCGACAAGGAGTGCCGTGATGGCACGGCCCGTGATTTTGATAATGCCTCGGTAGCGCGGGTGCGCTATGCCGAGAGTTTGGAAGGCGCTCTGGAACGCGTGCCACATGTGGAAGCCCAGCACGACGATCGAGATGGAGTAGATCCCGAACCCGATGGGGGACTTGAGCCTGGCGGTCACCATGGCAGCGAGGTCGTACTCGCTGGCATCCAGGAACTCCTTGGAGATCCGGAAGTCCCAGAGGTGAATGAGCAGGAAGACCAGGAGCAGCGGCCCGGTGACCCACATGGTGGTCGAGGCGATCGTTTTTACGCCCATCCCGAGCTTCGAGCGATACTTGTCGCTCCTTGAGTCTCGGTTCTTCTTCGTCAAGAAGACGGCGAAGAGGATGTGCACGAAGAACAGGGCTGCGAGGCTAGCTTCCGCCAGCGGGAGCAGCGGGTTGCTCTCGAGGAGGTGCGCGTAATCGTTGAAGGCTTGGTTGCCCGCGTACAGCGTCAGGTTGCCCGCCATGTGGACGAGCAAGAAGAGCGTCAGCGACAGACCCGTGACGGCCATCACGTACTTACGGCCAATCGACGAGTTCAGGAATTTGACGAACGGATTCATGTGGTGTGCTTCGAGACGGCCGGCGCCCCGTCGGGTTCCCGCTCCAGCCGGGTCCGAGTTCGCGCCGCGCAGCGCGATCCGGGTCCAGTAAAAGCGGCGTTTTTGAGCTCTGAATTCGGTCCATGGCGCAGGCAGGATCCAGGCAGAATGCTGGAGCCGACTGCGAGCCGGGAGTCGCGGCGCAAGCGTCGCGGCACCGAGTGGTCGGAGCAGGTGGGGGAGTTGAGGGGACGAGAAGTCTCGCGAATTCGCGTGACGTCACACCCCCACTTTGCCCGGTATGTTATCGGCCACGACCCCCTATACGGATGCGCCCACTGCGGTTTCCGCCGTCAAATGCGACAGCTAGCGTTAGGTCAGCTGTCACGTGCGTGGCATCGGGTCGCCCTCAAGCCAGCCATATGAAATGAGATCATCATCCGAGACGACCGAACCTAGGCCCACTCGACTGCTCGTGGCCCGCCATGGTGAGGTGCATGAGCGCTGGCGGCGGACCGTCTACGGGCGGCTGGACGTGGAGCTCTCGGCCACCGGCCAGGAGCAATCCCGAAGGCTCGGCGAGGCACTAGCGTCTGTTTCGATCGATGCGGTGGTCAGCTCGGGGCTGCAGCGGGCCGAAGCGGCGGCTGCGCACGTGCGGGCCCAAAGGCCGTCATTGGCGCCTGCCCTGGAGCGTATCGATGATCCGCGCTTCGTGGAGCTGGACCGCGGAGACTGGGCCGGGCGGTCCATCGATGAGCTCGAGAAAGAGGAGCCGGAGGCCTATGGGCGCTGGATGGGCTCCCGGGGAGCGGTTCAGGCGCCAGGCGGGGAATCGCCGGCGGACGTCGCGGCTCGGGTCATGCCAGCCTACGGTGAATGGGCCGCCCGGTTCCCGGGCGGGACGATTCTAGTCGTCGCGCATCTCTGGGTCGTGCGAAGCGCCGTGGCGGCGGCTCTCGGCCTGCCGATGGAGCGTTCAGGGGAGCTTGTTCTGCCGCCAGGAGGCATTTGCGACTTCCTATGGCCGGTCCAGGCGACGGAGTCGGGTCAGCCGGTTGAGCCGCCAATCCTCAGGGGCTTCGGGCTAGCCCAGATTTGAAAGACCGGATCTGAAGGCTCGGATCTGAAGGCTCGGATCTGAAGGCTCGGATCTGAAGGCCCGGCCGCGGCGTCAGTTCGGCGAGTAGTCACCGCCGGGCGGCTTCGGACTCTTCGGACTTCCTGGGCCACCGCCAGGCGGGCCGCTCGGGCTGCCGCCTGCTGGAAAGTCTGGACCATCCCCAAGCCCCTGGGACTCGAGCATCCGCCGGAAGTCGATCGCGCCATCTCCCAGGTGCGCCGCCAGCCAGATCAGGTAGCAGTCCACGGGGTCGACGGCGTCGTCGACCGGAAAGGCCGCCTTGCAGGTGAGGTCGCAGGGCCGGTCCTTGTTGATGAAGCAGTTCTTGGTAGCCACCGGATCGTTATAGCGACTGGGTCGGACTCATCCGCCTGCGCGCGTTCGAAATCGGACTTCCCTCCACCCTGTATCCAGGGATACATAACATACATTATCCGAAGTAGCGTGCACCTCGAAACGCACTCTACCCCACCCCAGAGCCCGTCAGGCCCATCCGTCAGCCTCCGGTGTCGATGACCATTCAGGGGAGCCAGACCCGTAGGGTCCGCTGGATTGCGGCCATTGCATGGAAAGCTTTTCGGCGCATCTGCCGATTCACGGAGCATGGATCCCCAGAGCTCAGCCCCCTTGTCCACCCGTTCGTCCGTTCGCTCAGTCAGCCGGCCTGTAGGCCAGCCCCTCGGCCGCTTCGCCGGACTCATGCGCTACGCCGCCGTCGCTTTCGTCCTGATGGCGTGGTTCTCAGCAGCCTCGTGCATCGTGGCCGCCGACGACAGTCGGGCGCAGATCAATGCCTCGGCCGACGCCACCTACGACACCCAGGGCCCGTATCCGGCGAGTTATCGGACCTTCGTCCCAAGTCTCCCGGTCTCGCATCCGCCGTTCACCGAGTTTCACGCCAGCTGGATGCAGCGCCTGGACCAGCCGTATATCTACCTGGAGCATCACGGCAGCTATGCCGAGACCGGATCGATCCTGCCCGTCGTCATCCGCGAGATGCGACTCCAGGGCCTCGAGCCCTCGGGCGCGCCGTTCTGCCTCTATTACGACGACCCCGCCAGCACCGCGACCGAAAAGCTCCTGTCCCGGGCCTGCGTGCCGATCTCGGGCCAGCGCTCGCCGATCACCCCGCTGCGCTATGACGTGCTCCCGAGCCGCAGCGTGACCTACGCCTACGTGTCGGGCGTCTATCCTGAGGTGCCGCGGAGCTACCCGCACATGCTCGATTACATGCGGACGCTCAACTTCACGATCGATGGCCCGATCCGTGAGACGTATATCGTCCCCCCAGCAGCCGCCAAACGCGCCTCGGACTTCCTCTGTGAGGTTCAGGTCCCGGTGCGCAGCGCCAGCTGGTAGCTCGCGCCCGCCCTTGGGAC
>JBLIHL010000131.1:0-12396 GCA_047635895.1 Paracoccaceae bacterium
CAGGTGGTCGCCGTCGAAGGGGGCGCAGACTTCTGAGAGCATCAGGGTGAGGCTGGGCAGGTTCGCTGGGGCGTCTTGGCGTTGGACTCTCATTTGGGTGTAGTGGTCCTTGTCCGTCTTGGGAGGGGCCGCGGGGTGGAAGTCCAGCAGGGTTAGGGTCGACTGGGCTAGGTCGGCCGCTTCCCTGGAGGGGAACGCTAGCTTGTGAGTGATCGTTCTCGGGATCGCGAGGTCGTGGCCCGCTCTCTCTAGGGATTGGATCGCCCGGTCGTTCATCGTCAGGATCCTATCTTCTGCCGGCGGCAGGAGGAATTGCTCGTAGCGGCTCCAGGTCGGGTCTGGCTCAGCGTGGATCCACTGGGTCCACCCCTTGTCGGAGAGGATCGCTCTGGTCTTCGGGATGAGCTCCTCGGGGAGGTTGGGGCTGGTTTGCAGGAAGAGCTGCCACGTCCCCCTCGTGATGACCGTGCCCAGGGGCTGCGTCGGGGCCTCGAGGGCGTGGTGGATTCGGGCCGTCGCTTGCTCGATTGCGTGCCACTCCGAGGTCGAGCCTAGGCCCGTCGACGTGGGGTCTTGGAGGTCCGCTCCCATCACGAAGAGGGTGATGGCGTTCGGGGGGCGGGCTTCCCTATCTAGAAGGGACACGTCGCAGGTGATTTGTGCCGGAGCCTCGTCGATCTCAGCGTCGTAGGTGGTCCAGTGCGGAATGTGGTTTGCCATGGCTGGGCTCTCCGGGCTTAGGTCAACGGGGTTGTGCTGGCCTTTCCGTATCGCTGCAGGAGCGCTCGGTAGGCATTCATCGTCTGGGCCACGTGATCCGCGTGGGATAGCGGGCCCCAGAGGATGCTGAGTGTCTTTCTCGTAGACGGGGATGTCTTCGTCCGGTGGCAGTCCTTGACCGCGTTGGCGATCGGGCCGGTCGCGTCGCTCAGGCAAAGGAGGCCGCGCAGTGAGATTTCCTGACCGCTCGCGTTGAAGACGTAGGACTCATCTCCCGCGACGCGGACGCTGAACGGTGGCTCTGCGAGGTCCACGTCGATCACGCTGATCGGGATGCCGCTGTGCAGACTCACCGCGTTGCAGACGTCCACCGCTAGGTTGATCGACGGGAATTTTCCCGCGGCCTGGGCTCCCACCAGGTACTCAGCCGACGGCTTACCTCGGCCCGTTGGCTTGTGCCCGCCCTCTCGAAGCACGTTTCGAACCGCTTGCCGAAGGTCTTCTCGGTCGTCATCCGCCAGCGGCGACATGCCGTGGGCCTCCTCGTTCACCCGTGCTCCTGGTTCGAAGAGAGCACTGATTGGGCCGGGGGAAGTCCATTCCCCAGGAGTCGTTTCGGGCTCCGTTTCGAAGTCCGTCAGGAAGGCCGCGGGGAGGAGGAGTGGGTGAGGTGCAAACGTCAGCATAGGACGCTGAAGATAGCCTCTCGTTCCTAGTTCGCTACTCCGTTTCTGACGGCAAGTCTGATGAGCTCAGCTGTTGACTTTACGCCCAGTTGCTCCATCATCTTGTACTTATGATATTCGACAGTCTTACGTGAAAGATCAAGCTCGCCCGCAATCTCCTTTGCAATCTTGCCATGGACGAGACCTTCAAGAATGTGTCGTTGTCGGCTCGAGATGCAATCGAGGGGCGTAACCTCTTTCTCGGCCTTGGCTAGAGCCGTGCCGTTGGAAGCGCTGATAATGTCCACTGCCAGGGCAGGCGAGATCCAGCGTTCACCCTCGAAAGCCCCCTTGATCGCTGAGATGAGCTCGGACGACGCCGCTCGCTTGAGGACATAGCCATCGATCCCTAGCTCAAGAGCCTCGAGGGCATACTCGACGTCTTCGTGCATCGTGAGAATGATCACCTTGCACCGCAGGCCGCGCTCATTAAGCGCCCTCACCGCCTGCACGCCAGTGAGGCCTGGCATGGAGTAGTCCGTGACGACCAGGTCAGGCTTACAGTCGGCGGCAAGATCCACGAGTTGGTCGCCCGCAGAAGCCGTTCCTACGATTTCGAATTCCGTTTGGAGGAGCCTCTTCAATCCCTCGAGAAAGATGGGGTGGTCATCCGCAAGGACGATGCGGCGCTTGGCGGTAAGCGGCTTGATGCCCGTCTGGCCAGGGGAGGTCAGCGCAGATTTCAGATGGGGCACGTCGGCGGGGTAGGCGGGCATAGTAATTTCCCTAAGAGAGGGACGGGCCAACTCTTGGTGTGGCGAGTGCGCCCAATGGTCATTGGGAGTTGCAGTGCGACATGCTTGAAGCGTTCCGGGAAGGTGGCTGGGACTAGCTTTTGGAGACTGCTGAATTGCGAGGTCATTTGATAGTAACCGCGGCATTCTTCTTCTGGGTATGTGCCTGTCTCTAGTGGGAGTCGGGCGAGGGATGAACGGTATCGTGAATCTCGTTGGGTTGTCAGCGAGCTTACCCCTACGCCCAACCTGAGTTGCAGCATGCGTTCAAACCGATGAATCGAGCTTGATGAGAGACGTGTTTCGGAAAGAGGGAGAACCAGAGGGCGCCAGAGGGGAGATCCGCGCGCCAGAACTCTGCTCGTGCAGGGGGAGGGGCCTGCACCATGTGGGTCTCCATCGAGGCCGGTTTAACTCGCTGGTTCAACAGGTACGTTTCCGTCTGCGACAGTCGCTGACCCTCCTATGCGTGTACGTGAGTGTCGGCCTAGTAGTTGCCGCCCAAGGTCAGATTTCCTTAGAGGAGAGCGCGTCTGGCGGCATTCTGGACATGCTTGTGGGGGGGGACCAGCGTCACATCGAGGTCACACGCGTAGGTGTGAACCAGAGGCTGCCGTCGCTTTCAGTGAGGGCGCTTGCCTTCGACGGGGATGGCGTTCTCTGAGCTGGCACGTTTGGTGGACTCTTCGCCTACATCGGAGCCTCGTTTCGTCCGCTGGACGAGGAGCAGCGATCGGTGCTGGGTAGTGAACGAGTCACGGCACTCTGCACGGATAGCCGGGGTCTCGTAGAACTCGGCGGACGGTGCTATCTACGTCTCGACCTCCCAGGGGCAGTGGAGCTGGTCGCGCCAGGGCGGCCTTCGGAAGGTCCATGACAAGCCGAGCATCGGGCACTTCCTGGACGACGGCAACCGTCTCTGGGAGGTCAATGGGGAAGGGGCGCTCTTCCTCGACGGTGTTCTGGCGGCGGAGGACCGCGGTCTTCGCGGCGAAATGCTCTGCAGCCAGAGCCTGCCGGATGGTCGATACTTCCTCGGGATGAGCTCGGGTGCCTTCGCCGTTCAGCACGGGGCGGAGGGGGTCGACCTTGAGCCCGTAGAATTTGGTTATCAGATCAGAGCGCTGCTATCCCAGCGGCCTGGCGAGTGCTGGGCGGGAACCTCCCATGAGGGCCTGCTTCTGATGGAGGTGCGGCAGCTCATGGGGCTGGGAGCCAGCGATAGCAACGCGCCGAAGGCCGTTGACGTGGTCATTCAACTCGATTCGCGCCGCGTGCTCGTGGCGTCTTATGCGCGCAATGAGGCCGCCCTTATCACTCAGGGCCCCGGGCAGGCCGGCGGACTGGAACGAGCAGGTGCTCGTGCGTGGAGATGCACTCTACCGGACCCATTTGGACTGCCTCTACCGGTACGACCTGAGGACGCTTGAGGAATCCATCGTCTGCTGTGAGGAACTGCGCCTGCGCGCGTTGTACTTCGAGGATGACGGCGTGCTTTGGTACACGACGTACGGAGGCAGCCTGCACCGACATGAGCGAAGAGGATCGGGTCGCCGCGGAGTTCAATGCGCTCCGTGGGCAACTCGCACGCGCGGAGGAGAGCGAACGCGCCCGGATTGCCCATGAACTCCACGACGATCTCTCCCAGCGGATTGCCGCGGCGGCGCTCGAGCTTCAGCTGGTCGAATCAAGGGTCGCTGGGATCGGGGAGAGCGACCTTGTGAAGTCGTTCGCTGATCTGCGCACAAGCGTTGAGTCGGTCGCTGCGGATGCGCACTCCCTCTCGAGGAGGCTTCACCCGATGGTGCTTGACGACCTGGGCCTTGGGAGGTCCCCCTGCATGCCCGCGCGGGCATCAGCCCGTGTTCCGCAGTCCCCGGGCAATGCCCCTGACCGTTTCCACAAGGAGCCGCTCGAGTGCCTCGTCCGTCCTGTCGCCTGCTCGCCACTTCTCCAGGCAGTCGACTTGGATCAAGCTCATAGGGTCAACGTATGGATTCCGCAGTCGGATCGAGCGCTGGAGCGTTGGGTCGCTATCGAGGAGTGATTGGCCTCCGCGAATGCGGAGGATCATCGCCTTTGTCCTCTCGAACTCTTCGAGGATGATGGGGAACATGCGTTCGCCTACCTGGCCCGCCAGGTTCGCATAGCGTCCAGCGATCCGCATGTCGGCCTTGGCGAGGACCATCTCCACGTCGCCCATGAACGTGTCGAAAAAAGGCCAGCCTTTCGCCATCGCTTCCAGCGCCTCGAACCCGTGCCGAGACTCGATCGCTTCGAGCCCGGTTCCGACACCAAACCAGCCGGGGAGGATCACGCGCGCCTGGGTCCAGGCGAAGACCCAGGGGATCGCTCGCAGGTCGCCTACGCCTCGCATGGCCCGACGTTTTGCCGGGCGACTGCCAATTCGCAGTCTCTCGATGACATCGATGGGCGTCATCGTCTGGAAGAGCTCGGGGAAGTCCGGGTCGTCGTGGACGAACGCGCGGTACTTGGCGCGACTGACTTCTGCCATGAGATCCATGGCGGATACCCATTTGGTGTCCGGCTCGGGCGGAGCGTCCCCGGTGGCCATGCGCTCGACCACGGCGCCCAGGATGAGCTCGAGCGTTCGGATCGCGTTGCCTCTGAGGCCGAACTTGTCATGGATCACCTCGCCCTGCTCGGTGGCCCGCGCGCGCCCCGCGATCGCGCCCTTCGGCGCAGCCAGGAACGCGGCTCTCGGCTTGGTCCCGCCGCGGCTTGCGGATCCGCCGCGTCCGTGGAAGAAGCTGACGCACATGTCGGTCCCTTCGGCGGCCTCAACCATCGCGGCCTGGCCTTTCTGCAGGGCCCAGCGCGAGGCCGTGATGCCGCCGTCCTTGTTGCTATCGGAATAGCCCAGCATGACAAGCTGCTTTCCGCCCCGCTCGGCGAGGTGCCTGGCATAGATCTCGTTGCGGCCGAGCGCTGCAATGACGGAGGGGCCGCGCTCCAGGTCGTCGACCGTCTCGAAGAGGGGGACGACGTCCAGAGGCACGCGACCCTCCTCGTCGACGCAGCCGCCCGCGCGCGCGAGCGCGAGGATCGCCAGCGCATCGTCGGGGCCTTGGGCCATGCTGATGACAAACGTCCCGACGGCCTCGGGCCCGTGGCGGTCCCGTGCGGCCCTCAGGGCGTCGAACACCTCCAAGGTGCGCATGCCTTCTTCCGTGGGCTCCGCGCCGCTGTCTTGTTCGAACGTGCCGTTCTCGAGGGCGACGCGAATCGCCTCGGTGCGCTCCTCGCGGGGACGCTCGCTGAAGTCGGGGTCGCTCAGGAGCTCACCGATGACCCGCCGGTGCACCTCCGCGTCCTGGCGGCAGTCCAAGTGCGCCAGGTGGAACCCGAACGTTCCGACGCGGGTCAGGAGTCTCTCCACAAGCTTCAGTCCCGCCTTCTGGCCACGGTTCTCATCCAGGCTTGCGGCAAGCACCTCGAGGTCCGCAACGAACTCGTCGGGTGCCCGGTAGCGCTCGTCCGACTCTTCCGCGGTCGCGCCGAGCCTCGCGTGAATCCCCTGGAGAGCGAGCCGGTAGGGCATGTCGAGGTAGCGCTCGGGCAGCCGCGTGTACGCCTCCGGGAACTGTTTCTGGTAGCAGCCGATGAGGGCATGAACCGCGTCGCTGGCCGGCACGCGGCTCGAGGACTGGGAGAGGTGTCCGAAGAGCTCGGTGATCTCGCGCCGGTAGCGCTCGATCACAAGCTCGAGGTGACGCCCAAGCGTCTCGCGGATGGTTTCGGCTCCGACGGCGGGGTTCCCGTCCATGTCACCACCCACCCAGCTAGCAAACCGGGCCACAGGCCCATCTAGCCGGATCGGTCGATCGAATGCGCCCTGGAAGGCACGCTCGATCTCGTCATGCAGAGCCGGGACGATGCGGTAGATCACCTCGGACAGGTAGAACAGCACGTGCTCCACCTCGTCACCGACCGTTGGCTTGACGTGCAGCTGCTCTTCGGTCTGCCATCCGCTCGCGATCTCGAGCTCGACCTTCTCTTCGATGCCTGCCTTCTCTTCGGGCGTGAAGGAGTCTGCGTGGAAGCGTTCCATGAGGAGCTTGGCCACGCGCTGCTCCTTGCGAAGCAGCGTCCGCCTAACCGCCTCCGTTGGATGCGCGGTCATCACGGGCTCGATGGAGACGCTGCGGATGGTCTCCTCAACGTCGTCGGCGGAAACCCCCGCGTCGCGGAGCTGTAGGAACACGTCACGGAGGCCGCCGGGCTGGGGCTCACGTGCGCGCAGTCGATCGGTGCGGCGCCTGATCCGGTGGACGCGCTCCGCCATGTTGACGAGTCCGAAGTACGCCGAGAACGCGCGTACCAGCTCGAAGCCCTGGTCGGGATTGAGGCCTTCGACGACCTCTTCGAGTTTGCGCGCGGCTGAGCTATCACCACGCCGTCGCCTTCGTGCGAGCCTGCGGGCCGACTCGACCGTGGGGTAAAGCGTCTCGTCGCCCAGCTCCTGGAGGAGCTTTCCGAGCAGCTGGCCGAGCCAACCGACGTCGCGCCGAAGGGGAAGGTCTTTCGCGGGGAATGAGATCCGGCCGTCGTCTTGCGCGGCACCTGGCGGAGTGGCTGACATGCGCGCAGCCTAACCTTCTCAGCCTCGGGCTATTCCCCGTATTCCGCTGAGCCCAACTCTGCTGAGCCCAACTCCGTTGGGTCTACTTCCACGGGGTCGACTTCCGTTAGGCCTGACATTCTCTCGATCAGGTTCGTGCTCGAGTGCTCCTTGGGGTCGCCTGCAATCGCGATCCGGCCACCATAGGCCTCGACCACCGCTCGTTCGGGCACGGCGTCCACGGTCCAATCAGTGCCTTTTACATGCACGTTCGGGCGCAGCGCCTCGAGCAGGTCGTGGGCCGTCGGCTCGCCAAAGCTCGTCACGTAGTCGACGCCACGGAGAGCCGCGATGACCTCCATGCGCTCGGCGAGGGGGACGAGTGGGCGTCCTTGACCCTTGTTCGAGCGGACGCTGGCGTCATCGTTGAGGGCGACGATGAAGAGGTCGCCGAGGCCCGCGCCGTCGGCAATCAGCCGGACGTGGCCCACATGGAGGACGTCGAAGCAGCCGTTCGTCATTGCGACAATACGTCCTGCGCGATCGCCTTCGAGGCGAGCGGCCAGCTCCTGGTAGGAAGGGATGATCTCGGCAGCCATGGGGGAAACTACTCCGGGACCCGCGTGCCGACGGCTTCGACGAGATCATCGACCGCCAGCACCATTCGGTCCGGCGTGATGCGCGTCATGCAGCGGTGGTCGATCGGGCAGAGACGCAGGCGGCAGGGGCGACAGTCGACGTCTTCGATCAGCACGCGCTGGCGCTCCAGGTGGTGCCGCGTGTGCCCGTCCTCGGTGGGACCGATCGGGACGACCACGGGCAGGCCCAGGGCCACGGCCATGCTTCGTGGGCCCGTGTCATTGGAAAGCGCGATCTCCGACCGTACGAGGAGCGCTGCCAGCTCTGAGAGCCGTAGCGTCGGATCCACGATCAGGTGGATGCCGTGCTTTGAGTGCTTAGCCACGGCGTGCCCCAGCGCCTCTTCGCCCGGACCGGGCGCCAATACGGTCTTCCAGCCGCGCTGTTCCAGGAGCGTATCGCACGCAGCCGCATACTGATTCGGTGGCCACATCTTCGCAGAACCGAACGCAGCGCCCGCGATCACGGTGACGATCTTGTCGTCGTCGCCAACGCCAACCTCGGCCAGGCGCTGGCGCACCTTCGCGCGCGCCTCGTCGTACACAGGCGTTTCCATGTGGTCGCCCGCGTCTGGAATTCCGAGCATCCGCGTGATGTTCAGATAGCGCTGAATCATCGAGAACGCGAGCAGCTTGCCTTCCTCGTCGCGCGGTCTCGGAATGTCGTGGGTGAGGAGGGCCCGCCGGAGGAACCCGCGGCCGTAGCCAGCGCGCACGGGGATCCGCGCCAGGAACGGCGCTGCCGCCACGCGCTCGGATTCGCCAAATACGATCGCCCAATCGAAGCGCTCGCGCTTGATCTGGCGTGAGCGATTCCAGATATCCCCGGCTCCTCGGCCGGGATCTACCAGGAACCGGTCCACGGAGCTGAGCCCCACGACGAGGTCGGCCTGGTAGTCCTTGCCCTCGACCACCAGCTCGGCGTCGGGGAAGGCCTGCCGGACCGCGCGCATCGCGGGCGTACACATCACGACGTCTCCGACCCAGCTCGGGAGCCGCATCAGGATCTTCTTTGGGTTCCGATACTTGTCCGGAATCGGCTTCTCGACTGCCATGGGCACGGTTGTAACAGCCGGGCTCGACTGGCCAGAGAAAGATCCTTAGGGAAGCATCAGAGACAGGTTCCAGAGCGACGAATCAGAGGAAGAAATCGCCGGTCTCTTCCGCAAGCTCGACCGTTCCGTCGTCACCCTCGACCAGCCCTTCGATCCACCAGTTCACGTCGTGGTACAGGCACGTCACGTTCCGGCACTCATGGCTCGCGTCGAAACGGTCGAGAAGCGCCGCTACGGACTTACCCGTCTCGGCCGCCTTCTCCTCGCCTGCGTAGGCTTCCTTGGGACCCACGACGGCCTTGTCGACGCCGCGGTGTGCCGGGCAGTTGTAGACGCCGGTGGGCGTGAGAACCTGGCGCAGCGCCTGCATGTGGCAGGTCTTCGGCTGGTGCGTGGAGGCCCGCCACGACCCGTCTTCGAGCATCCGCAGGTTCGTGCTCTCGAACACCTTGAAGGCGTCAGAGTCCAGCTCCTTAGCGAGGTCCACCTGGCGGCGAATCTCGGCTACGACCTCAAGCTCACGCGCCTCGGCCTTGGCCGGATTCATGACCTCGGCGCCGTCCTCCTGGCGCTCGAGGATCGGCTTGAACGCGATATAGTCGAACTGCGCCGCCTTCGCCCGCTCAGCGGCCATGACGATCTCGTGGATGTTCTCGTTGAGCGCATGCTCATCGCGCGACGCCCCGCTCCACACAATGATGTAGCTGAAGCCGATCTGCGGCGCTGGGTTGATCGCCTTGAGCTTCGGGACCCATTCGCAGATCGCGTCCAGCGTCACGGCCGCGCTCGTCGGCTTGTGCATCACCGTGAAGAGTTCGTTCGAGCCCGAGTCCAGCGACATGCGAATCCAGTCCTTCTCGTCGAACACGCTGATGACCTCGGCGAGCCGGTCACCGCGGCTCCCGTTCGTGACGATCGAGACCTTGAGTCCGAGCTCCTTGAGGAACTTCGTGAAGCCGACGAAGCCGGGGTAGAGCGTGGGCTCGCCGCCGCCGATCAGAATCACCGACTTGAGGCCGCGCTCGCGCATCAGAGTGATGGACGTGCGGAGGTCCTCCTCGGCAAGCTTGTGCTTGGTGTTGAGGATGTCCCAGTCGATGCAGTGCGTGCACCGGAAGTTGCACGCAGTCGTCAGATCTAGGTTGATCGAGACGGGCGCAATTTCGGGCATCTCGGGTTCGGGCTGTCCCTCTTCCTTGGCGGCCCGGACGGCGCGGCGCCAGTCGATGTATGCCTGGAGAGTCGGCGCTACGGATGGCTGGCGCAGCTTGGCCGAGAAGTTGTGGATCGCGTGCTTCATGGATGTGGCTGGGGATTGTAGTCAGGCCGTGGCCTCGAAGGCGTCGACGATCGCTTTCAGCATGCCAGCGCGGCGCGAGATGGTGCGATCGGGGGCCCTGGGCGCCTCAGTGGGGCGAGCTGTCGCTGCTTGGATACGCTGGAGGAAGTCGGCGATCCTCAGCGTGAGGGGGTCAGGGAGGTCGAAGAGCGCGGAGCCCCGGCGGAAAAAGAGCGCATAGTCGCGGGGCCGTATGCAGCGTTCCACCCGCGTACCGTCGATGGCGATCCAGGCTCCCCGGGGGCCCGAGCCAGGCGCGAGGGGGCGGCCATCCAGGTGCATTTCGATGTCCAGCGACGACGTCTTGCCCTGGAGCGTGCCTCGGATCCAGAGCTCGTCGGCCTCGACGCGCTCGACGCTGAGGGCGGAGAAGGCCTCGAGGTCGGGGGCGATCGCCTGGGCGACGCTGAGCGGATGGGGGGCGGCGTCGCCGATCATCTGGAAGCCCGAGGACGCCGGCTGCATGCCCATGGAGAGCTTGGCGGCGCCTTGGACAGGGTTTCCCAGCGCTTCTTCCAGGGTCGGGATCGTCCACGGCCACTGTGCGTTGACGGCGAGGATGAGGCCGGCCGCGGCGAAGCGGTCCTCCAGGTCCCTGGCGCGGTCGGCCCAGTCCGTCTCGGGTGCCCATAGGAACGGCTTCTCCGCGAGGACGTGGCAGCCGTGGCCCAGGGCCATCTCCACGAATGCGCCGTGGCTTCCCGCGGGCGTGAGGACGCAGACCGCATCGAGGCCCAGGCCGAAGAAGGCCTCGGGGTCGGCCATTGCCTTGGGAGCAGCGGGGACGGCGCCACCGATCGCCGCTGCAACGGCTTCGGCGGCCTCCGCGGCGGATCCAGCCGTTCGGCCGAGGACGGCGACGACGTTCCCGCCAGCCGCCGCGATATCCCGCGCGATGAAGGGCCCAAGTCCCTGGTGAGCCCTGCGAGCCCCGATCAGCCCAAATCGCGGAGCCGTCATGCTGGCTCCGGTGCTCGTTCGAGGCCGAGGGGTTGGTAGCGCGCCCGGAGCTCCGCCGGGAGCTCGTCGACGTAGCAGTCGAGGGACGGGAGGAAGCCGACGTGAGCGCTGAGGCGGAGCAGAGCCACTTCCGTTTTCATGTCGGGAATCCGCCCGTCACGGCACATCGTGATCGCGTCGCGCAGGTCGAAGAGGTGCACCCGAGACCATTCTTCCATGACGGTGCCGTCGCCGATGGCTTCGCCTCGTTCATCGAGGGCTGCTTCTGCGGCGCAGAAGTAAATCTTCTCGTCGGTGGTGCCTGGGCTGGCGAAGGTCTCGCCTCCAAGCGGGACCAGAGACGCCTCGCGCACCTTGAGGCCGCCTTCCTCATGGGCCTCGGCAGCGGCGCGGCGCTGGAGCCCCTCGCTACCGGGCGGATCGCTCGCTTCCACGAGCCCGGCGACCACTTCGAGGATCGAGCGGTACTCGCGCGGGTCAGGGTGCACGAACGTCTTGTCCTTGCGCAGGTAAATGGGCGCCCGGGCCGCTTCGCGAAGCAGGACGCGCACTCGGCCGCCTGTGCGCTCGTAGAGCACCGCCACTACGGCATCGCTGCCGGGCCGCTCCATGACGTCGCAGGGATAGGGTTCCGAACCTGTTCCGTCCGAGTACACGTTGCGTAGCACGAGGCGGCGTAGGGTCAGGAATCCCTGATCGCAACGGGCGCCCTGTGTTCGGTCCTCGACGATCTCCATCGCCGTCAGGTCTCGATTTGACATGACGGGAACCGTACACGGTACGGCGGGACGGACTGACGGGACTTCAGCCCAAATCAGGCACCGAAAATCGAGCGCCCGTGTCAGGCTTGCGTGTGTCACGGAACCAAGAGGCCGGTGGCGTACGTCCCACTTGGAGCCTACCTCCGGGTCGATTTCGGGACAGCTCCTCGCGGCTCCGGGCGCTCATCGAGCCTTGGGATGTGCCAGCTAACGAATACCTCATCAGAATGTAACTCGATTCAACGTCGGGTAGCGTGTATTCCGATGAGTGATAAAGCGCCGCGAAGCCTCGCCTGAGTGAGGCAGCGCCGCCACAAAGAACATGCACCCATCCGCTAGCCCAACCCGCCAAGTCCGTCGTCCCCAAGGGATGATTGGAGTCTTTGGAGCTTTCGGAGCCCCCGCGGCGGCTTCGGCGCTTGCCTTGCTGGGTGGCTGGCTGGGCGGATGCCAGGCGCCGGGTGGCGTGACGCCGTTTGCGTACGGCAGCGCACCCGCGTGCGCCGAGCTGAGCGTTGACGCCCTCGCTCCGATCTCACTCGCCGAGTCACTCGACCCGCTGCGGGACGAGTTCGATGCCCATTCAGAGGTGCCACGCTTGGTGGTGCTCATGCCCCACATGGGCTGTGAACGCGGGGCTGAGATCCTCAGGCGTGAGGTGCTGAGCGCCTACGCAGAGCGCGATCTGGCGCTGTTCGTGATCTGGCAGGACGAGGCACGAACCGGGGGAGCGGACGCCGCCGCCCGGGCGAGCGGCTACCTCCGGGACCCGCGCGTGACGGCTTTCCACGACTGCAGCGGGATCGCCGGGCGGGCGTTCGCCCGTGGCAATCTGCCTGTGGCGGAGGCCCGTGAGGTTTTCCTTTTCTATCCGGCCGGGCT
>JBLIHL010000132.1:0-12371 GCA_047635895.1 Paracoccaceae bacterium
GGGGCCGGGCCGCTCTTGTTGGACGCAGTGCTACGCGCGGTGCTCTTGGTCTATGCTGGGCGGACGATGACCGACACAGTGATCCTTCGGGCCGGGCTCGCCGTTCTGGCCGCCGACGACATCCAGAGCTCTGTGGCGATCGAGGTCAAGGGCAGTCGAGTGGTGGGCTGGGAGCACGTGCCCGAGTCTTCGCTCACCGAAGGCGAGCGCCGGACCATTCTGACTCCCGGCCTCGTCAACGCCCACACGCACCTGGATCTGGGTGCACTGCGAGGTGAGGTTCCGGCGGACGAGGGCTTTACAAGCTGGGTCAGCGACCTCGTGGCGAAACGGGCCGAGCTGTCGCCTGAAGCGGTCGCGGAGGGCGTTCGTGCCTCGGCCAGGGAAGCCCTTCTCACGGGTACCGTGTCGCTTCTGGATATCGACTCGACCGGCGCGACGGAGGCGGCGCTGGCGGTAGAAGGCACGCCCATGCCGTACTGCGTGCTGCTACGGGAGGTGCTCGACGGTTCGCCGGTGGGACGGTCCGCGCGCACCGAGGCAGCTGTGGGTCTTGCGCGGGCCTCCATCGACCGGGGGCATGGGCTCTCGCCCCACGGTACCCACACCGTCGGCGACGAGCTCATGGCGGAGCTCGGTCGGCTCCGGGCGGAGTCTCTACGGCAAGGACGAACCGTGCCGATCGCCGTCCACTGGGCGGAGACAACCGAAGAGATCGACTGGCTCCTGCGCGGCGAGGGCCCGTTCACATCCTGGCTTGGTCCAAGTCCTGGCGTAACTGGAACGGAGCGGATGGCACGCGCTGGCCTGCTGGAAGGCTCCCTGCTGGTTCACGGGAATCATCCTGAACCGGGGGAGGCGGCGCGACTGGGTGCGGCAGGATGCACGGTCGTTCACTGCCCCGGTAGCCATCTGTTCTTTCGCCGCGAGCGGTTTCCGCTGGAGCAGTACAGGGCGCACGGCGTGAACGTCGCGCTTGGTACCGACTCGTGGGCGAGTAACCAGTCCCTCGACATGAGGCGCGAAATGCGTCTCGCCCGTGAGACACTCGGTGTCGGCGCTGAGGAAGCATGGCGCATGGCAACCGAGTACGGCGCGGCGTTCGTTACCGACGAGAACGTGACCGGGCGCATCGCCCCCGGGGTGCGGGCGCACTTCACCGCGTTTGAGCACTCCTTGGCCGGTGAAAATCATGATCTGGAGGCCCTTAGGGGCAGCTGCCTCGACGTGCTGACCCGGGGCGACCCCAAGATTCGCGGCGTCTGGATCGCCGGCGTATCCGTTGGGCCCCTGAACTTCCCGCTGTGACGTGCCTCTTACGAAGGTTTCGCTCCCAAGTCCAGGGTTGGTGGTAGCGGCAGCTGGAGCTTATGGTGTGACCCCGCAGTGGGCCGTGCTTGAGTTCGCGCGTCCTCTTCGACTATCTACGTTTTGCCCAGAGTCCACGCCACGATGTTTCAGCCGCCGCCAGCCACCGACGACCAAAAGCGCGCCGTTGAACTGCTCAGAGATTCGCGGCGCATCCTTCTTACGGGGCATGAGCGTCCGGATGGGGATTGCATCGGTTCACAGGCTGGGCTGGCCTGCGCGCTGGCCTCGGTGGGGCAGTCCGCTTTCGTTCTAAATGTGGATCAGCCCGAGGCTGTGTTTTCCGAGCTGACGATGCTGGCGGACTTCCGCGTCGATGACGGTGGGCCGCTTCCCGAGCACGACCTCGTCGTCATGCTGGACGGTGGTGATCTCTCCAGGACGGGAGCGCTGCACGAGCGCCTTTCGAATTCTCCGGCTAGAAAACTGGTGGTGGATCATCATCTCCATGACGGCGACGTATGGTGGGACGAGGCGTTTGTGGATACGTCCGCATCAGCCACAGGTGTGCTCGTTCGCCGCCTCACGTCGCACCTTGGGGCGACGGTCAGCGAGGGCGCCGCGCGCGCGCTGTTCACCACGCTTGTGACGGATACTGGCTGGTTCAAGTACTCGAACACCGATGCGGAGACGCTCACCATCGCTGCCGAGATGATCTCGCTGGGTGTTCGCCCAGCCGAAGTTTACGGCGACCTGTTCCAACGTCAGCCGCTAGAGCACCCGCTTAAGCTGGCCGGGGCGCTCGCGCGCACGACCTATCACGCAGATGGGCGGGTCGTCATGCTCGATCTTCCGCTCGGCCCAAATGGGCAGGCCATGGACGTTGATTCAGACGTGGCCCTCGATATCGTTCGATCCGTCGAAGCCGTTGAGGTCGCCCTCGTCGTTCGGGAGATCGCACTCAACCGCTGCAAGCTGTCAGCGCGGTCCAAGGGCGCGTTCGATGTCCAGAAGCTCGCCGCTCAGTTCAGCGGTGGGGGCCATGCCAAGGCGGCTGGCGCAACGATCGAATTGTCTCTCCAGGATGCCCGCCAACAGCTTGTGGAGGCCGCGCTCGCACGACTGGCCGAAACGAAGGAGCGGCGGCAGGCCCCTCGAACCGCAGCTGATGCCGCTCGCCAACCACGCCCCTGAATTCCCGTGAAGTTAGCTCTCGTTTCCGACCTCCACGCCAATAAGGAGGCAGCCGACGCCGTCTTCGCGCACATTCGCGCGCAGGGCATCCAGACGATGATCTGCCTCGGCGACATCGTGGGTTATGGCCCCGATCCCGAGCACTGCGTTGACCTTGTCCGGGGTCACGCGGAAGTCACAGTGTTGGGCAATCATGACGAGGCACTCTTCCATGATGCGGCGGACTTCAACCCGCACGCGCGCCTCGCCATTGACTGGACCCGGGACCGACTTCGCCCACGCTGGTGGAGTTCCTCAGAGCGCAAGAGCCGCTGGAAGTGGCTTTCGCAGCTTCCGCACCAGCACCGAATCGGTCGCTATTCGTTCGTGCATGGATCAACGCGCGACCCGGTTCGCGAGTACGTGCTCTCCACCGATGGGTTTCTGAACCCCGCGAAGCTGCGGGGCATCTTCGACTCGTTCGAGGGCGTGGCCTTCTGTGGGCACACGCACCATCCTGGGATCCACTCCGAGGACCTCCGCTTCCAGGGACTTGAGGGCGCGGACGAGCTCACGATCGAGCTGCCCGAGGGTCACAAGCACATCGTTAACGTCGGCTCGGTAGGCCAGCCGCGTGACGGTGACAATCGCGCCTGCTACGCGGTCATCACGGATGAGGCGGTCACCTGGCACAGGGTGGCCTACGACTACCGCGCGACGATGGATAAAATCCTCGCCACCGGTTCACTGCACGAAATCCTCGCGCGGCGCCTCGCGCTCGGAAAGTAGGCGCGCTCGCCCCGTGGTCGATCATTCCAAGAGGCGGCCTGGTGGGTCGGGTAGGGGCCCGCTCGGGGATGGTGAGCGAAACTCCCGGGATACCCTTGAGGACGGCGAGCGAAGCTCGCCGAGTCCTCTTCAGGATGGCGAGCGAAGCTCGCCGGGCTTCCAGCGATTCGGCCTCTTCATGGGAGTGCTTCTGTTCGCAGTCTGCCTGTGGGCACCGGGACTTCCACTCGACCCGCTCCAGCGCAAGGTCGCGGCGGTTGCCTCGCTGACCGCCACGTTCTGGCTGACCGTGGCGATTCCGGTAGGGGCCGCGTCACTTCTTCCCGCAGCGCTCTTTCCGATTCTGGGCGTGATGCCCGCGCGGGAGGTCGGGCCGATGTATCTACGCGACCTCGTGATGCTGTTCCTGGGCGCGTTCATCGTCGCGCTGGGCCTCGAACGCTGGGGTGTCCATCGGCGCATGGCGCTCGCGGTCATCCAGATCGTCGGGTCGTCGCGCCGCCGCCTGGTCCTCGGGTTCATGGCTGCGTCCGCCTTCCTGTCCCTTTGGATCAATAACACCGCGACGACGCTGTTGATGCTGCCGATCGTGAGCGCCGTGCTCCTGCGCGCCGAAGAGGAGGATCGGGCCCGCGGCCTCAGCTCCACCGACCCCCGCTTCGGCTGGTGCCTTCTCCTGGGCGTCGCTTACGCGTCCTCCGTTGGCGGGATGGGGACGCCGGTGGGCACGGCGCCCAATCAGGAGTTCCTGGGGCAGTTCCAGATGCTCTTTCCGGACGGACCCAAGCTCGCCTTCGGCGAGTGGTTCCTCGCATTCGCTCCGCTGGTGCTGCTCTTCATCCCCATCGCCTGGTGGATCCTCACCCGGGTCATTTATCGATTCGATGACGTGGCGGGCTCCGGGGCGGACGAGGTGCGATCCCAACGGGAGGCCCTCGGTCCCTGGCGAGCGCCCGAGATGCGCATGGCCTTCGTGTTCGGTGCCGCAGCCTGCCTTTGGGTGTTCCGTGCCGACCTGTCGCTCGGTTCCTTCACGCTGCCGGGCTGGTCGCGGCTGCTCATGGGGCCAGAGGCTGCGGATCCGGCCTGGTACGCGGCTCACAAGAACGACATCAGCGACGCGACCGTCGCCATCGCGCTAGCCGTACTCATGTTCATGATCCCGTCCGGAGAGCGGCCGGGTGCGAGCCCTCCGAAGGAGAGCCCTTCGGGGGGGGAGCCTGATCGCCGCGGGTCCCGGGGCTTCCTCATGGACTGGCGAACCGCCTCGGGTCTGCCTTGGGAAGTGCTGCTCCTGCTCGGCGGTGGGTTCTGCCTCGCGCACGGTTTCAAGGTCAGCGGGCTCGACCGAGTCTTCGGGGAGGCCCTCGCGCCGCTGCTCGCGGACAGGCCCAGCTGGTTCGTGGCTGGGGCCGTGGCGCTGTTCGTGAGCTTCTTGACCGAGGTGACCTCGAACACCGCCACAACGGCCGTTCTGCTGCCGGTGATGGCGGCGGCCGGCGTGGCCGCAGGGCTCGACCCGATGGCCGTGATGCTGCCCGCGACGATCGCGGCCTCGGCGGCGTTCATGATGCCCGTCGCCACGCCCCCGAACGCGGTGGTCTTCGCGACGCGGCGCATCCCCGTTCCAGTGATGGCGCGAGCAGGGCTTGTCTTGAATCTGGTCATGGTCGTGCTCATCGTTCTCGTCTTCGAGTTTTGGGCGGCAGACCGACTCGGCGTTCAATCGAGCACGCCGGAGTGGGCACGGAATTCGCTGGCCCCGACCGACTAACCTGTGGCTCTGAAGATGATGTCTGATTCTCCCAACACGTCCCGGAGCGCCGCGCCGCTGCTGCTCGGCGTGGCCGTTCTCTCGTTCGTGGTCGCTGCCCTCTGCGAGGTCGTTGGTGCGGGGAGCGCACAGTGGCTGAACTGGGTCCTGAGCGCGCTCGCACTTCCCCTGGTGCTGGGAGGCGGCGCTGCGATCGGTCCGCTTCTCTTGGTGACGCCCGTCACGGAGCCGTCGCCGCTGAAGCTGGGCCTCTTCTCAAGCGTGTTGTCGCCCGCCCTGATCGCCGCCGTTTGGGCGGCGTTTGCCTTTGGGCTCGAGGTCCCAGTGGCGCGTGCCTGGGCACTGACGTTTCTCGTCACGGGCGTGCTCGCCACCCTGGGAGTTCGGCGCCGGATGAGTACGGTGCGCGCAGGGCGAGCCGCGGGGCTCGTCTGTCTTTTCGGGATGGTGGCGGCCGGGCTTGCGTGCATGGTCGCCTGGTCAGACGCGGGCCTCGCGGCGCGGCTCGCTAGCTCGGAGTCCATCGTCCAGGCCACGCTGGCGCAGGCGCTACAGGACGGTGCTCCCCTTACGAACCCCTGGGTCGACGGCCTGCCGCTCAAGCTTCGCCCAACCTTTGCTGCGTGGCTCGTCGCAGCGGCCGGACCGGGTCATCTGCTGCCCCTCTTCAGCATGGGCCTCGTCATGGGCTGGTGCGCTTTCGTCCTGGCGCTGGGAGGCTACCTGCTGTCGGCGGCGCTCTTCCGCGAGGCTCGTGGAAGCGGCGCTGGACTTCGGGATGTCACGGCGGCGGTTGCGGTGGTGTTCGTAGCAGCCGCGCTGGACGGCGGTGCCTGGTCGACCCATCGGTGGCTCTCGATGGCGTACACCCTGGCCTTCCTCGTGGCGGCCGTTCACGCGATCCGGCGGGGGGCGCGCCCCTGGCCCGGGCTGGCGTGCCTGCTGCTAGGGATCCTGGGTCTGCTGCACCCGTGGGCGGCGGCCGGGCTCGCGGTGGCTTTCGCTCTGGCGGCGGTTCTGACCCAGCGCTGGCTGCTGCCCCCGCTGGCGGCCCTCGCGCTGCTGCCCGCATTCCTCTTGGGCAGGCTCTTCGGAGGGTTCGCCCATCAGCAGTCGGTTCCCTACCTCGCGCCGCGCGCGGTCCCGGGAAGCTGGACGGAGCTGGTGCAGGCTTCCCTGGGTGAGCGCTTCGCGCCGGCTGGGTCGGAGCTGACTTCCGAGCTGATTGCGGTGCTGGTGTGGGCACCTTTCGGCCTGGCGCTTCTGTCGCTAGTCTTCGGCTGGAGGAGTTCAATCCGTGCAGGCGCGGACGAGGCGACCCAGGAATCCGCCGCTCTGGACCGCGCGGCTGCCCGTTCGGGTGCCGGGTTCGTTCTTGCCTCCGTGCTCGCGCTTGTCGGCGTAGCAGCGATTCTGCCCGCAGATTCCCGAGGCGATGCGCCGGATCTCTTAGCCGCAGCCCTCCTCGTCCTGGCCGTCGGCATGGGACGGTGGATCCAAGCGCTGCCCCTGGGCAAGGTAGGCCCGCTTCTGGCAATGGTCCTTATGGGCTGGCTCGTCGTGCCGGTTTGGCGGGCACAGACAGGGCGGGCCGCGCGTACGAGCCCCTTCGTCGAGGAGCCCTACGGGCTCACCGTCGAGCAGGACCGTGAGCTCGAGGAGGGGCTGGGGGCCGCCCTTTCCTTCCTGCGAGCGTCGTCCTTCGCGCGCGATCCCCTGGCGATTCTCCTCAGGGAGCCCGGCGCGCTAGGGCCGGTTCCCCGGGATGAGCCCGTCTCGATCACGCCACTCCTCTCGGGCATGCCGCTGTGGGGAGGCCGGGCCGCATCGCCGGGGACCGACCAAGCGCGATCGTTTGCGCCGGCCCGGGGCGAGCCTCGGACGGATCTGGGTGATCAGCCCTCCGATCGACGTGAGCTGCTCAACACCCTGTTCGAGCTTGAGAGCAAGTGGCAGCCTCGCTTCACGCGCGTTCTCGACGCCGCCAGGGCGCGCGGGCACACCCTGGTCTTTCTAGTGACGGAGGCTGACCGCCGCGCCACGAGCGAGCGCGGGAGCGGCCCGAGGGGCGTCGATGACGTGATCCGCCGGATGGGGGCCGAGGTGATCTTCGAAGAGGGGAACGTCACGGTCTACGTGGCCTCCGCGACGGGCGAGTAGCTCAAGCTTGAGGGTAAATCGGTCGACTTCAGGGGTGCCATGATGTTTCCCACCCTCGCCACCGCATTCGTCGCCCTCGCCGCTAGTGACCCCGTCTCCACGGAGGCACCTGCCCCCGTGGTGGTGGAGCTAGCTCAGTCCCAGGCGGTACTTGAGTACTTCCTGGTGAGCTCGCCCGCCGACGGGCTGGTCGGAGAAGAGGGGGAGCCGATCGCCGTAGTGGCGCTACGTTCGCTGGAGCACGAGTTGCCGATGAAGGGATTCCTGCTTGAGCGGGAGATCACCTTCCGCGAGGGGGGGCTCCGGATTCGGCATACGGAGACCGGCGAGGGCAGCACTCGACGCCTTGTGTGGCGGGAGTTTCTTCCGAGCGCTTCGCGGACGTGGATCGCCGATTGGACGGCGGGGGAGCGCGGCGGCGGCGTCGCACGCTCCATTGCGTACGGCTGGAACCGCCCCGTGCACGAGCGCGTGATGACCGAAACCACCGTGGAGCGGCCCGTCTTCGGCCCCCTGGAGGTGCTCCATCGCACGCGGGCTGGAACCCTCACCTGCGGCGACGCTGGGGGAGTGATCGGCGTGATTGACCCATCGTCTGCGGCGATCATCGATGCCGAGCGTACGGCGCTGCACCTGGAGTCCGGTGTCTCTCTGGATCTACGGCGCCCGGATGGAACGCTCCTGCTTGGCGCGGATTTCTCCGTAGGATCCCAAGGGATGACCTCGATCCGCCTGAGCGATCGAGAGGCCGTCACAAGGCGGATCGAGCGCGTGGAGTTCGACCGCCTGAGCCGGCGTTGGAAAGTGGAGTCCCAGAGGCCCTACGACGCAATGCTCGCCCTGATCCCAACAGCTAGGAGCGTGTCGCGCATAGCTGAATCCGAGTAGCGGGCCCCCAGCTTCCGGAGGCCGCGTAGCCCCGACACCCCTGGGACTACTGCCACTAGGGGTGAGGGAGCGCCTTGCCTCCGAAACCTGGGGACCCACTACCCGAATCCATCTATGCGCGACACGCTCCTGGGTAGCCACTCGCGACAATCCCGCGGTGATCCATGACCCATCTGCGGGAGGGGCATTCGCAAGGAGGCTGTTCGCGGAGCGTAAGTGCTGCGCTCACATCGAATCCGAACGGACTTTGTGGTCGAAATCTGTGATGCGCACGGAACACTTAAGTCTTGGCCCCCTGCCGGGTCTCGACTCAATCCCTTCTGCAGTCCGCGCCTCCCCCCTTGATCACCTCCGTTCCACCTACCGTCAGCCGCGGCTCCCGCGTCCAGAAGGCCGTTTTCATCGGCCTGATTGGCTCCCTGACGTCATCTCTCGCCTGCTTCTCGCCCCCGGAACTCCGGGATCGGGCCGATCGCGATGCCTTAGCGCTCGTCGATCAGCGGCGAGCTGAGCTCTTTGACGAGGGCAGCCCGTTCTCTTTGCCGAAGGCAACCGCGGCCTTCGGGCGTGAGGAGCGCCCGACGTCCGAGTGGACGATCCGCGAGCAGGTCCTGAGCGGCATGATCGAAGAGGTCGGACCCCTGAATGTGATCACATCCCTCGAAATCGCGTCGGAGGACAGCGTGCAGGTCCAGCAGGAGCGCGAGAGCCTCTATCTGGCCGCGCTGGATCTCACCGAGGACCGCTGGCGCTTCGGCTACCGCTACAACGCGGACGGGTCTGGCTCCGTCGGGGGCGAGTTCGACGGCGACGGCACGTCAGCCGGGGCCGGCTTCGGTGCCTCCATGACCCGCATCCTCGGATCGGGCGCTGTCATTCTCGCCGACGTCGGCACCAACCTTTTCCGCTTCGTGTCCACCGGCGACGGCTGGGACGCGATCTCGAACATCGGGCTCAGCGTGACGCAGCCGCTCCTGCGCGGATCCGGTCGTCTGATCACCCTGGAGCCTCTGCGCCAGAGCGAGCGCAACCTCGTGTACGCCGTTCGCTCGTACGAGCGTTTCCGGAGGGAATATGCGGTCGACGTCTCCGGCCAGGTGTACGACGTGCTCCAGGCCCGCAACCAGCTGGAGAACGAGACGGTGAACAACCAGAACCTGCTGGATCTCGAGGAGCGCAATGACGCGCTGGCAAAGGCCGGCGAGCTCTCGGAGGTGGAGGCAGACCAGGCTCGTCAGCAACAGCTCAACTCTGAAAACTCACTGGTCAGGCTCCAGGGAAGCGTGGAGCTGCAGCTCGATAGGTTCAAGGTGTTCCTCGGCCTTCCGGTGGGAGTGGAGCTCGACTTCGAGAAGGGCCTTTTGGAAACGCTCAGCGCGGACCGGTCGTTTTTGGACGGGCTCGACGAGGACGTCTTGGTGGAATTCGCCATCGACCACCGCCTGGACATCATGACCTCGTTCGATCGCGTCCAGGACGCGACGCGCCGAGAGGCCATCACCCGGGACGCGCTGCGAGTGGGCCTTGGCGTCAGCGGTTCGCTCGACTCAGCGTCGCCCGATGGCCGCCCTCTGAGCCTGCGCTCAGGTGACGTGGACTGGACCGCGGGCGTCGACCTGGACCTCCCCGTGGATCTCCTTCCCGCGCGAAACGCGTGGCGCCGCGCCGAGATCAACCTGGTCAACACCGAGCGGAGCTACCAGCGGTTCCTCGACAACGTGACCATCTCGGTGCGCGATGCGCTGCGCCGTGCAAATAACTCGTATCTGAGCTTTGACATCCAGAAGAAAGCCGTCCAGATCGCGGCCCGACGCGTTGAAGGCGCGCGACTCAGCAACCAGGCAGGTCTTGCTAGTACTCGAGACGTGCTCGAGTCCCAGGCGTCTCAGGTTGCAGCGAAAGACAACGAAACCGCCGCGCGCATTAACTTCACCCTGTCGCTCCTCGATCTCTGGCTCGAGCTGGAGATCCTTCGGGTCGACGAGAACGGTGTTCGCGTGGACAGCGAACTTGAGATCGAGCTCCGTGAGCGCCTCGCGGCCGCAGCTGCCAGCACTACCCTCCAGCCCGTCGGTACTCCTGATGGCAACTCCGACTGATTCCATGAAGCATTCCAATCACCACAACGCCCGATCGCTGAACTCTCCGATGGCAGGGTCGCCAAGGCGCAGTGCACCCGGCGCCTCGAGGCAGGGTGGCAGCATCCTCCTCTTTCTCGTCGTCCTGTTGGCAGCCGCCGCAGGGGCGTGGAAGCTCGGTCTCTTTGAATCCATCATTGGCGGCCAAGAAGAGGTCGTGATCGAAGGCGCCCCCGTCCGGCGTGGAGATCTTCGGATCTCCGAGGTCGTGCGCGGCAACCTTGAGGCGACCGACAGCATCAGCATCAAGTCCAAGATGGAGGGCCGTTCCACAATTATCTTCCTCGCGGAGGAGGGCATCGCGGTCGAGGAGGGCGACCTCATCGTGGAGCTCGACGTCTCTCAGCTGGAGGACGACCTCGTGCGCCAAGAGATCGAGGTCAAGAACGCCGAGGCGAGCTTCACGAAGGCCAAGGAACAGTACGACATCCAGGTCATCCAGAACATAAGCGACGAGGCGGATGCGCACCTGGCGCTGGAGCTGGCGGACCTTGACCTGCTGAAGTACATCGGCGTTGCGCCGACGATTGGCGATGACGGCATGCCGTCCGACGAAGGGACGCCCGGCGAGTACGCCAACGAAGAAGCCAAAGCAGTGGAGGCAGTGCTTCTGCGCGAGGAGGACCTCAATCGAGCCGCAACGGAGCTTCAGTTCTCCAACCAGCTCCTTGAGAAGGGATTCGTGCAGAAGAGCGAGAACGAGGCGAAGCGGCTCGCACAGCAGCGCGCTGAAATTCAGCTGACCCAGTCGAACCGTGAGCTAGAACTGATGAAGCAGTTCACGTACCTCCGCACGTCCAAGGCTCTGCGAGCGGACATCGAAACGCGCAAGCGCGACGTGCAGAAAGTCAAGAAGCAGGCAAACGCCCGCCTCGCTGATTTTAAGGCAGAGCGCGACTCGGCCGACTATAAGCTCGACCGCGAACGTATCAAGCTGACGGAAATGAGAGAGCAGGTCAGCCAGGCGAAGATCTACGCACCGGCCGCCGGTCTTCTCGTCTACGCCCGGGAGCAGAGTCGCTGGGGCAGCGGCGAAACGGTGGAGGAAGGTGACGAGGTGCGCGAGCGCCAGGAACTCTGCACCATCCCGCGCGCTGGCGGCATGACCGTCAAGGCGAGCATCCACGAGACGAAGCTCAAGAAGATCAACACGGGCCAGTCGTGCATCGTCACCGTCGACGCTTTCCCCGGCCGCACGTTTGAGGGCCGCGTGGACTTTGTGGCCGTGATGGCGGACTCCGGAAGCTGGCGAAGCAACCCGAACCAGCGTCTCTACAAGGCGGACATCAGCCTCGTGGACCCCACCCGCGATATGCGCCCTGGCATGTCTTGCAGCGTCGAGATCCTCGTGGAGGACCTGGCGGCTGTGAATTACGTCCCGCGCCAGTGCGTGTTCTTGGACGGCGGGGAGACGATTGTATTCGTCGTCAACGGCGGAGAGGTAGAGCGACGCGCCGTAACGGTCGGTCTCGATAACTCCAAGTGGGTTTCCGTTGAGGAAGGCCTGAAGGAGGGCGAGACCGTAGCGCTGGCCCCGCCGGCGGACTTCGAGCCCGCGCCTGTGCCCGAGCCGGAGATAGAAGCGTTTGGTGCCGCGCCCTCGGGGGCCGGCGGTGCAGCCGCAGGTGGCAAGGGCGGCAGGCCTTCAGCGGCTGGCGCGTCGGGCAGGCCCAGCATGTCGAAAGGCGCTAGCGGCCGGCCGGCTGGTGCCGGCGGGGGCCGCCCCAAGGGCGTCCCCTCTGCAGGCAGCCGTGGTGGTGCCCCCAAGGGTGGAAAGCCCGCAACCGCTGGCAAGGACTCCTGACCGTGACCGACACTACACCGCAGCCCGGCAAGCAGCCGGTCGCGGAACTGACGGACGTCACTCGTACCTACAAGATGGGTGACGAGATCGTGAAGGCACTGGATACGTTCACCTTCACGTTTAACAGAGGCGAGTACTGGGCGATCATGGGCAGCTCGGGCAGCGGCAAGTCCACCTTGCTGAACCTGCTCGGTTGCATCGACCGCCCCACGACGGGGTCCTATCAGATCCGCGGCCGCGAGGTGGCGTCCATGGACGACGACACGCTCTCGACGTTCCGTGGGAAAGAGCTGGGATTCATCTTCCAGTCCTACAACCTGCTGCCGCAGCTGGACGT
>JBLIHL010000133.1:0-12350 GCA_047635895.1 Paracoccaceae bacterium
CGAGGGCCGTCATGGTGCAGACGATGATCGTGTCGATCAGCGGCTCGAGGAGAGCCACGATACCTTCACGAACGGCGTACTCGGACTTGGCGGCCGAGTGCGCGATGGCGGCCGACCCTACGCCGGCCTCGTTGGAGAATGCCGCGCGCTGGAAGCCGACGATGAGCACACCAATGATCCCGCCGAGGGCTGCGTTCGGGTTGAACGCTCCGTCAATGATCGTCCCGAAGGCGGGCGCGATTGCGCCCGGGTCGCTGAGGATCACGAAGAGGCAGGCAGCCACGTAGATTCCGCACATGAGCGGCACGATCTTGGAGGCCACGTCAGCGATGCGGCGGAGCCCGCCGAGGATCACGACGCCTACCAGGGCCGTCATGATGGCGCCGTACACCCAGCCGTTCTCACGGATGCCCTCAGCGTTCTCGCCGAAGAAGGGGATCGTCTCTCCGATGGCTCCCAGCGACTGGTTGACCTGGAAGCTGTTGCCGCCGGCGAGCGAGCCGCCGATGCAGAGGATGGCGAACATGACGGCGAGGATCTTGCCGAGGCCGCCCATGCCCTGCTCCTTGAGGCCGTTGGAGAGGTAGTACATGGCGCCGCCCATGACGCTGCCGTCCTTGCGCGTCTGACGGTACATCTGGCCCAGCGAGCACTCCGTGAACTTGGAGGCCATGCCAAGGAAGCCCGCGAGGATCATCCAAAGAGTCGCGCCGGGACCACCCAGCGAGATGGCGATGGCGACGCCCGCGATGTTGCCCAGTCCGACCGTTGCAGAGAGTGCCGCCGAAAGCGCTTCGAAGTGACTGACCTCACCGGTCTCATCCTTGTCCGGGTCGTCCCATTTGCCGCGCGTGACCGAGATAGCGTGTCCGACCAGGCGCAGCTGGACGAAGCCCATCCGCACCGTGAAGAAGATCGCGCCAAGGACAAGCCACAGAACCGCGAACGGAATGGTCTGCTGGCTGATCGTCTTCTTTCCATCCGTGAAGGGAATCGCCGTCGGCTCGACGCCTGTGGTTCCGGGAATCGGGATGGGGAAGAAGAAGACACCCTCGATGACGGTGTTGACCGCCGTCATCTTCTTGTCGACCATGGTCTGCCAACCGTCGTCGGCTCCCTCACTATCCGCTGCTGCACTATCCGCGGCTGCACTGGTGGCAGCATCACTGCTGACGGCGTCCTCAACCGCAGCTGCGGCAGCGGCTCCGTCTTCGGCGCCCTGATCAACGGGCGTAGAAAGGGATTCCAGGGGAGATTCAGAGACCGCTTCAGGGAAAGCGGCTGCGCTCGGGGCCGCTGCGAATAGCAGAGCCAAGAAGAGCGGAATCAACAGACGATGGGGGGATCGCATGGGCGTCGGGGAGGAGATGGAAGGGATGGGGCCACGCAGTCTGCCAAAACTGAGGCCCGCAGGAGCCTCGCAGTCATGGACGCTACTTGGGCCGGTGCTTTGGGAGGCCGCCTGCGATGCGGCCTGTGAACATGAAGGTGCCTTCGATGCGCATTCCTGGCTGGGGGCGAGGATGTCCATCACCCTTCAGCTGCCAGGGCGAAAGGAACAGGAGCATCGGGCGATCTGGGGCGTCGCAGATGGCGATTTCCACGGGTTCCGAGGTGAGCTCGTTGCGCAGGCGCAGCATCTCGCGAATCCGAAGCGACACGTCGCAGCACCCGCCGGGCTCATCCGGTGATCCGAGGGGCCGAATGTAGGCACCGGCAGGACGCTCGAGGATCTTGGGGTCCTGGACAGCCTCGTTAGGGATGACCCGGTCGACGTGCACAGCAAATCCAGCGATGCTGAGCGCCAGCACGTGGCCCGGAGAGATTCTCGATCCCAGACGGCGGGCGTCCGTGATCCAGGTTGAGAGGCGATAAGCGCCCTCCGTGTCGTCCTCGGGCGGGCGGCCGATCGGTGGCGCAGCCCAGCCGGAGAGCAGGGCGTCGAAGGGGCAATCCGGCTGCCGGACAATGCCCGTCACCGCGAACCGGAGCCTGTGAGGCACCTTGAAATGCGGTGTCAGCGTCCAGAAGGATCGATCCGGGGCACGATCGGCACGGACTTCGAGACCGCCTCCCAGCGCAAGGATGCGGTGATCATCCGGGTGTCCTCGCCAGGCGGCGGCTTCACCGCGGCTCCGGACGAGATCGACCAGGTCCTCCTCACCGACAGTCGGTGAGAAGCCAATGCATTCGAGCAGGAAATCCATGGGGCTTGGCCGGATACCATCTACGTATGGCTCTCCATCACAGTCTAGAAAGTGCGCGGCCCTCGCGAACCCTACTTCCGCCAGCGGATGTTGGGGTGGGCGGACTCTTACTCATTCAATGCGGGCTCAGGCGTCGC
The DNA here is from genome assembly GCA_047635895.1 of Paracoccaceae bacterium. Lineage (GTDB taxonomy): Bacteria > Planctomycetota > UBA1135 > UBA1135 > Saltatorellus. The sequence goes on from JBLIHL010000133.1 coordinate 2,345, forward strand.
AGATTCCTGCTGGATCGGCTGGTGCCGTTCCGCCTTGTGCTGGGAGGACTGCTGCTGGCCGGAGTCACGGCTTGTCAGGGAGCGCGACCCACGGACGCAGAATCCCATGGGATCGTGAGGGCGGTGGACCCCGCTGAAGCGCTGGGTGCACGGCTCGCCGGCCTCGATGTACTCCACATCGAACTCTTCGGTGACGGCCAGAGGGCGGCTCGGATCGAGGCGACGATACCCTCGGAGGGGGTCGAAGCTCTTCAGGAAACGACCGCCACGGCCGCCTACGAGCTGGCGGGCCATCCCGTCCGGCTGAGTTTCCTACATGCCCAGGTGGATCCGGCCGTTGTCCGCCGCCTGACGGTCACCTTGACCTGGCAGGGAGCGCTGCCGAGCGCAGCGGACGCGAGTGTGTCTGGCGAGGCGCTTCTCAACCTCCTGGATCCCGGGGACCGTGCCACTCTGCGGATTCACGATGTGGCTTCCCTGCGGGGGATGGACCTCGGGCTGGCTCCGCTTGTCCTCCATGCCCGAACCCTCCGCGAGCTGGCGCAGGCCGCCGCCTCGGAGGAACTCGCCGCGATCCCGGCGGGTGCGCCGTTCGCCCCCGGAGCCGACAACGCCGGACCCTCTCTAGCGGCCGTGCAGGGTTTCCTGGCGTTCTGTGAATCCGAACTGCTCGTTCGCCGTCCGACCCTTCTCCAGTTCCGCTCGGCAGCGCCGGCTGATGCTTGGTTCGGCGACCTGGTCGCGATCGATCCTGGACCTGAAGGGGCGGCGCTCAGGGGCCTCCCGGGCCTGATGTTCCAACTCTATCTTGGGGCACTTCCATCGGACGAAGCGCGCGCCGAGGCCGCCGGACTACACGCGCTGAGCGTCGAGGACGAGTGGTCCGTCCCGCGCTTCCTCGCACTGCGCGAGATGATGGGGGAGGATGCCTTCCGCGGGCTCCTGCGCCAGTTCGTGGACACCCATCGCGGTGGAGACTCTGCGGTCGGCTGGGAGGCGTTCGCCGAAGCGTCCGAGGTCGCTGCCCCCGATCTCGGGGCTCGTTTTGTGCGCGCCTGGCTGCGGAACGATTCGGAGCCGCGCGTGAAGACTCGCTGGAGCTATGACGAGGCCCGCGGCCGCGTGCTCCTGCGCGTAGACCAGGTCCACGAACTCCGGGGAGGCAGAAACGCGCCCGCGTTCCCTTTCTTGCTCCCCGTTCGAGTGACCGACGCCGAGGGCAAGACCCTCGACCGAGTCCTCGAGGTTGACAAGCGCCGGGACCTTCTGGAGATCGAAGTCCCGGGGCAACCCGTGCGATTCGAAGTCGATCCTGAAGATACGCTCGCGCCGCTCCTGAGCCTTGAAGCGTCGGACACCGACGACCCTGGCGGAGCCTAGGAGCTTGTTGCGACTAGATAAATCCGCGCAGCGCGCTGCCCGAGTCGCGGCGCTGCGTTGCCCGAACCCGCACCTGGCTACGGTTACGAAGCGGGTTCGGAGCGCCTTGTCCAACCATCCGGGCAGCGCACTACGTGAATCCATCCATCCGCAGCAAGCTCCTACGCCAGGCTCGTGAGCGACATCGACCCCACTGTTCCACCCGTGAACGCCGCTTCGTTCGAGGCTCCTCCCAAGGAGCTGCGGCGCGCGTACAGGAGCCTCGTAGCTGACGTGAAGCTCGCGCTGCTCTCCGAGATCGGCGCGCGCTCCGTCTTTGATCATATCGCACGGCGAGCCCGGGACGAGGAGCTCGCCACCGTGGCGGCGCGGCTTAACGACGACGGCGTTGAGCTGGTCGCGCGGGTGCAGGAGCTCATTCGAAGCATGGGCGGGAAGCCTCGGCGCACGAGCTTCCGCCGGCGTGCGCTGGCCCGCGTTCTTGTGTATGGAGTCCCCGTCACGGGCCCGCGCCCGGTGCTTGGATTGATCCGGCACGCCGAGGAAACCGTCGCGCGCTGGTACGCGCAGTACGCGCTCTTCCTCGTTCGGATCGGCGACCACGAGCGCGCACGCGCGTTCGAGGAGCTCCGCGCCATCAAGGAACGGCACGCCCACGCGCTTGGCGCCTGGGTAGACAACATCGGCCGCGGCCACGGCCGCTCCTTCTGACCAGAGTCCCCAGCCCCGCGTCTTCCCATGCCCTGGATCCACACCGTCCGCAACGAGGACGCCACCGGCCGCCTCGCTCGAACCTACCGCGCCGCGATCGAGCGCGCGGGCCGCGTCTTCGGCATCGTCCGTGCGCAGAGCCTTGCGCCGCCGATTCTGGATGCCTCGATGGGGCTCTACCAGAAGATCATGTACGCGCCTGAAGGGATTTCGCGGCGCCAGCGCGAGATGCTGGCGACGGTGGTCAGCCAGGTGAATGAGTGTCATTACTGAACCTGCAGCCATGCTGATGACCTCCGTGCTGAGGTCGATACGGAATGGTCCGAACGGGAAGAGCTGGATCGCGTGGCGTTCGTGGACGGGATTCGTACGGGGTGGCAAGTGCTGACCGATCTGTCGGCGCCCGACCGCGCGCTCTGCGAGTTCGCAGAGGCGTTGACGAAGGCGCCGGCTGGAATGCGCGAGTCGCATATCCAGGCGCTCCGCGCGGAGGGCTTCGGTGATGTCGCGGTCCACGACGCGATCCAGGTGATTGCGTACTTCAACTACATCAATCGCATCGCGGACGCGGTGGACGTCGAGCTGGAGCCGGAGTACCCGCCGCATCCCAGGGAGAAGGAGCAGGCGCGATGAGCGCGCGGTTCTCCGTCCCGGGACTGGCACTCTCGGAGCCGCAGCCGGCCCTGCTCGTCCATAGTGATCCTCCGGAGGTCATGGAGGTTCTATCGAGCTGTGACGGGCTGCGCTGGAGGACGGCGTCGTCCGGCGCCGAGGTCCAAGCGGTGCTTGAGAACTACGAGCCGACCGTCGTCTTCTCGCTCAAGCACTCTGGGTTTCCCGGCGACCAGCACAGGCCCGCCATCGAGGCACCCTCCGTGCGCTGGTTTCACGCGGGAGGCTCGGGCGTGGACCACCTCGCCGGCTATGACGCGGAGCGCGTCGCGCTGACGACGTGTGCGGGCGTGCTGGCCCCGTTCCTCGCCGAGAGGGCGATGGCCGCGCTGCTCTACCTTTCGACCGGACTTGCGGGCAATGTCTTCGCCCAAAAGAAGAGTGCATGGAGCCCCACCCGCTTCACGTCGCTCGAGGGAAAGACCGTTCTCATCGTGGGCGCAGGCGCCGTCGGGCAGGAGCTCGCGAAGAGGCTGCGTCCGATGGGGGTGCGCATCGTCGGCATCCGTGCGACCGGTGAGCCCCACGCAGCCTTCGATGAGATGCACCGGCCTGACGCGCTCGATCGCTTGCTGCCCGCAGCGGACGTTCTTTCGCTTCACGTGCCGCTGGACGAGCGGACGCGGTACCTCGTCGACGCTCGCAGGCTGGGCCTTCTGCCCGAAGGCGCGATCCTCCTCAACTCAAGCAGAGGAGCCGTCCTCGAGGAGAGCGCCCTCCTCGGCGCGCTGGATGGACCGCTCACGGCGGCATGGCTCGATGTATTCGAGGTCGAGCCGCTCCCTGGCGCGAGTCCACTCTGGCAGGATCCGCGAGTCCTCGTTACGCCGCACCAGGCGGACCAGGTCAGCGACTATCCGGTTCGATTCGCGCGGCGGTTTGCGGAACTCTGGCACGAGTGCTTATCCCGGCCCGCGTGACGTCACGCCACGCGCGGTGGGAACGAATTAGCCGCATCGATGACGCGGGTCGACCTGGCAAGCTCGACGAGATCCGCCGATAGCCACGGTCCTAAGCGCCCGCTCGAGCACTGGGTTGATCACTGGGTCAATCGCTGGATCAATCGCTGAACGTGGCTTCGATCTCGAAGCTCTCGTTCGTTTCACTCGCGAATCCCAGCTCGAGGTCGAAGTCGCCGTTGCTCGAGGTCCACTCGACGTTCAGCTCCGTGTTGCCGCTGAGCTCGCCGCCCAGCGACTCGGGGCGATTCGTCTCGAGGTTCCAGAGGACGATGAGCTCGCCCTCGAGGGTGCGGGTCAGGGTCGCGTCGCTGTAGGCTTCATCAGCACCGCGTTCATCGGCCTGGTCTTCCAGCTGGTCGATGATGTCGACATCCGCCTCGACGTCCACGGTTACGACAATCATCGCCACGCGCTTGTCGTCCTCGTCGACGATCTCCTTCAGCGTGGCCGTGACGTCGCCCTCGAACTCTTCGAAGACCGAGTAGTTATCCCCACCCGGCAGGGTGATCTGGATGCTGCCCTCTTCGCCCTCGTCGTCTTCCTCAGTGGCCTGGACCATCAGCTGTCCGCCAGGCTTCAGCACAGCGGCAAGGAACGTTGGGGGCAGCTCCCAGGAGTCGCCGACTTCTGCGTCGTCCTCCGGAAGGACGCCGGCGAGATCGATGCGCGCGATGAGGCCATCGAGCCAGTCGGCCTCGCCGTCTGAGTCCTCTCCGTACTCGGCGCTCCACTCCTCTTCCTCGGCGTCGTAGCCGAAGACCACGGTCTCGCCCACTAACTCGCTGTCGGTCTCGCCATCCCCGTTGTCATTGGACATCTCCGAAAGGAGCGCTTCGAAGGACCGCGCGATCTGTGTCGGAATTCCATCGTCATCGACGTCGAGGTACTCGTCGCTTAGCTCCACCTGGAGCGTTCGCGTGCTGCTGCTGCCAGTTCCAACGTCTTTGTCGTCGCCCATGAGGGTGAGCGTCGACGTGATCGTCTCCCTGTTGGTGACGATCGTCCAGGCGCAGGACGCCATGTCCTCTTTTTCGACGGAGAAGCGAAGTGATTCGACGGACAGGGGAAGGGCGACGAGAGCGAAACCTGCAGCGAGCGCGATTTTCATAAAAGGTAAGGAAACGTAGGCCAGGCCGTGACGGCCGGTGATCGAGCGAACAAGAGATGGCGACGGTCTACTCCAGCACGACCTCGATAGCGTCGGAGAAGTTGGAGGTGGTCATTGGGTTGGCATCGCGGAACCAGCACTGGAAGTTCCAGGTGTCACCGACCATGCCGGTGACGGGTCCGGTGGGCTGGGGGATCTGGGTCAGGTCGACGGCCAGGCTGATGGAACCGGCAGCGCCGGAGCTCTGGATCTGCCCGATGAAGCGGCCCACCGCGCCGCCGACGCAGAGGTGGCCTTGGCTTCCGCCAGGGTTCATCACGAACGCCTGGGTATCCGAGGCAATGAAGAAGCCAAAGCTCGATGGGGGAAGGTCGGACGCGAGGATCCCCAGGTCGTTCGCCGCGGCGGCGGGGGAGCCCGTCGCACGCAGAGACGCTGACGCTCCGGAGGAGTTCGGGACCGCGGGCCCGCAATAGTTCGTTCCAAATGTGGGCTCGGAGATGGTGACGTCCGGCAGCGTAGCTTCGATGAAGTTGCCGCCGCCGAAGAGGCCGAACGTGTAGGAACTCCAGGTCGTGCTCGGCCAGGAGCCCAGCTCGGCCGTGATGTCCGTGGAGCCGAAGAGTGAGCCAGATGACTCCGAGAGCTCCAGTGAAACACCGCCGCCGTTCATGGCCGGGGCACTCGACATCTGGATCCGGTCGGCGACCGGGAAGTTGTTGATGATGCCCAGCTGGCCTCCCGTGATCGCCTCGCGTACGCCGCCAATCTCGAGGTAGGAGCTGGCAGCATCGATCGCATAGTTGGTGTACTGGCCCACGACGACGTTCGTGCCTGGCACCGAGACCTCTACGTGCAGCAGCACCGCGTCACCCGGCTGGATATTGGCGAATGGACCGTTGCCCGACGGATTCGCCGTGGCCACGGTGCCCACGGCTTCCACCACGATGTCCCCTGCCATGGTGGTCGGGGCGAGCATGAGAGTGCCGGCAAGGCCCAGGCCAGCAGCGAGCGCTCGACTGAAGGGGTGATTCGTCATGGGTGGACGATACTCGCGAGCCTCTTTTTCTGACAGTCCGGCGTGACAGGCCGCGGGGCATCGATCAGGATCGCGGCGCCCGCTCAGCGCCCGTTTACACTTCTCTCACCGAACCATGGAACTTGTCTACCTCGCTGACCCAATGTGCTCCTGGTGCTGGGGCTTCTCGGCCGTGTTGGGCCGGATTCAGGCAGGGATCGCGGACGGCGTGACGCTCCGCTACGTGATGGGAGGGCTGGCGCCGGATAGTGACGAGCCCATGCCGGACGCCGTGCAGGCCATGGTCCGTGGAGCCTGGGGCGCCGTCGAGGCGGCGACCGGAGCGTCATTCAATCCGGACTTCTGGACCCAATGCCAGCCGAGGCGTTCGACGTATCCGGCCTGCCGCGCGGTGCTGGCCGCGGAGTCCCTGGAGCCTGGCGCGGGCCCGCGCATGTTCCATCGGATCCAGCGCGCCTACTATCTCGAAGCGCGCAACCCTTCGGACGTTCCAGTGCTTGAGGCGCTCGCAGCGGACCTCGGGCTCAACCGCGAGGCCTTCTCGCGAAGCCTGGCAAGTGCGGAGATCGAAGCCGCGCTTCAGCGTGATGTTGCGGAGAGTGCGCGCCTCGGGGCGGCCGCCAACGCAGCGGGTTTTCCGACGCTCATTCTCCGCTCCGACGGTGAGGTGCGGGCGCTGAACCGCGGCTACGCCACTTGGGACGAGCTGCGGCCATCGCTCGTGGCGGCTGGCGTCCTGCGTTCTCCTTGAGCGCCAGTGGGACCTCTTGCCAGAGAGACATTTTGATAGGCGGAGGGCCTCAGCGGCGGAGCTACAGTTCCGTGCTGCCCGAGACAAACTCTTTCAGTACAGCCACCAGGCCCAGGGTCACGCGCGCGAGGCTTACCGTGTCGAGCCGCTCCGGAAGGTCCTTCGCCGTGTGATAGAACGGATCGCGGAAATAGGCCGTGTCCGTCACCATCAGCGCGTCGTAGCCGACCTCGGCGAACGACCAGTGATCAGACCAGCCAACACCCGCCATCCAGGACGGCAGCGCGGCTCCCTCGCTAGGGAACTGCGAGAGCTCGCGGAACCGGCCGACCGTCTTTCTCACGAGCGTGGAGGAGAGCAGGTTCCCTACGAAGGCGACGAAGTTGCCGCGACTGGGATACGTCGCGCGAAGAATCTTGGCGGGGTAGTCCTGGGAGTTCTCTTCGTCGCTGTAGTAGCCGAGCGTCTCCAGGCTCCACATCGCGCGGATGTCCTCCTTGCGCTCGCGACAGGCGCGGGCGTACACGAGGCTACCCATGGTTTCCTGCTGGAAGTGGGGCGGCTCCTCGTTGGTGAAGAACACGAAGCGGAGCGTGCGGTCGCAGGGTGTTTCGGCAAAGCGCCGAGCCAGCGCGAGGAGAGCGGCGGTTCCGGACCCGTTGTCGTTCGCGGCGGGGCCGCCGTAGAAGCCGTCGTAGTGGGCGCCTACGACGACGATCTCCCCGGGTAGGGTCCGCCCGACGATCTCGACCTCCAGGTTAGCCGTCTCTTGTCCGTCGACCTGGAACGGGATCCGGAGAGGCTCATAGCCGTAGCTCGCGAGCTCATTCTCAAGGTAGGTGAGCGCTGCCTCGAGCCCCCGCGGGTTCTCAAGGTTGCGTGCGCCGATGACGCGGCCGAACTGCTGCAGGTGCGCGGTCAGCTCGACGACAAGCAGCTTCTCTGGGTTCGACGCTGCTGGCGCGGGCCCGTCGAAGCTCTTGCCTGGCATGCGCACGCAGACAAACCACGCTAGCCCTGCGAGCCCGATGACCGCGAGGAAGAAGGACCTGCGGACGCGGAGGTGGCGCCAGAGAGATCGATGCTTCTTCTCGATAGGGGCTGTGATCTCCTCGCCCTGTGAGCTGCTTGGTTCATCCGTCATATCATTCGTACGGTGCACACTGCGCTTCTCGGAGTCAAAAGACGGCTTTAGAATGCTCTTGGTAAACTGCGCTCCATGAAACTCCTAGACTGCGGTCCGCGCGACCGTTCCACCTCGATTGGTTTGCTCCTCCTGCGGTTGGCCGCGGGCGGAATGATGCTGAGCCACGGCGTCCCCAAGCTGATGAAGTTCGCGTCCCTGAAGGACGGCTTTCCAGATCCCCTGGGGATCGGGCACATGGCATCGCTTGTTAGCGCGATTGGAAGCGAGGTCGGGTGCGCCGCGCTACTAGTCATCGGGCTCGGCACGCGCCTTGCAGCGCTGCCGCTCGCCTTCACGATGGGCGTTGCAGCCTTCGTGGTTCACGGGGCGGATCCGTGGGCGAAGAAGGAGCTGGCGGTCCTGTACGGAGCCGTATTCCTCGTTTTCTTCTTCACCGGGAGCGGCCGCTTCTCGGTGGATGGTCGACGGGTTTCACCCGGCTGAGGCGTGTAGTCCCTGGGCGGCCCGTGGGGTCGCCCGCCCTGAATTGTTAGGCTCATTGGATGCCTTCCGGAGCCACACCCTTGACCGTCCGCGGCCTTGTCCTTGGACTGGCCGCGCTGGTCCTGCCAGCCATCGCCGTTCGCCAGTCGCTACAAACCGTCGAACATGCGGGCACGGAGCCCGTTCTCGACGCGATCGCGGCGCTCGTCGATCATCCATCCATCGATGTCTTTCTCCCCGCTGCTGAAGTCGGGGACGATGAGGCGGAGGCAGCTCTTCGGCTGGCCGCACTTCGCTTGGCATCGACATGGCGGTCCATGGGGCACCCATGCCGAGTTCGGCCCCTGGAGGGGGTGAACTCCTATGCCGACGCCGAAGACGCCGAAGATGCCGCAGGCGCCCGCGTGATCTGCTCTAGCTTCCCTGAAGAACCGAAGCTTTGGAGCGCACTCGGGCTTGTGCATGACGCGGGCAAGATTCAAACCCCGGGTGGCCGCGCATGGCCGGAGGGCTCCGTCGCCATCGCCGTCACTTTGGTTCGCGGGCAGACCCAGCGTCACGGCCTTGCTTCGCCTGAGTCCCGCATTTCGGCCGTGGGCTGCAACATTCACGTGATAGGCAAGGAGCCGCGCGGGGAACCCGTAGCCTCGGCCCTCGAAGCGTTGGCGCGCCGCCGGCCGCAGTTGACGCCGACCGTCGTCTTGTGGTGCAAGGGGCAGCGCGTCTACGAGGCAACGCTCAATTCGGATGGTTGGGCTAACGACGACGGCACGGCGTGGGGGCTGGCGGCTCCCTCAACGCCTACGGGCGACGAGCATGCGAGCCTCCTCGGCCGTGCGCGCCGTATATCAGCCGCCATCGAGGCGCTCAAGCCCGCCGGTGAACCTGCTTCTCAGCAGGGCGCTGGAGCGGCGGGATCTCTGCATGTTCATGAAGCCAGCAGCCTGGCCAGTCGTGAGCGCGATGGCGCGGTTCAGCGTGCTGGCTGGTACGACGGCGTTCACCATCGGCTCGTGATGCTCCGGGGCGTTCCTGCGGGTCAGGACGATGCTCTCTTTGCCTTCGCGGAGGCCGAGTTTCTTCGCGTCCTGGGAGCGCCGGGGACCGAGTGGTTCAGCCGCGGAATGGCGCACAATCTCATCGGCAGCTGCGGCGGGATGGCGCTTGGTGAACTTGAGAAGCGGGCTGGCGCCGTGACTCCGGATGAGGTTTTTGGACCCGGGCGTGGCCGGACACGGCTGACGCTCGCGCCCGCCGAAGCGCGACTCGCCCGCGCGATGGTCGCCGAGTATGGCGGCAGCGTCACCGAGGCTTGGGGCGTCCAGGTGGAGCGGGATGCTGGCCTTCGCGAGCGGCTTCGCGAACGTTGGATGGCCAGACTCGTGCAGGCCTCCACGGAGCCGGATTCCATGGAGAGCTGGGCGACGGTGCCTCGAGTGCTCCCTCCCGGAGCGCACGTGGAACTCGCGGTTCGCATGGGCTCACTCGCCCAGGAATCGGTTCGCTCCGAGCTAGAACGCGTGGCACGTCTCGGCTTTGCGGGTGTGTCCCTGCGGCTGCACGTGCCGGTGGCTCCTGCCACCGCGTTGGAGCGCCGGTACCAGGCCACTGGGTGGCAGGCATGGGGGAGCCATGTCTCGATGGAGGGAGACGGTGCCGTTCTGGCAACCGCTGCGATCGCCAAAGAGCTCGGGCTCTCGGTCACGCTTGCGCCGCGTTTCCTGACGGGCGAATCAGCCGGTCTTGGACGGCG
>JBLIHL010000134.1:0-12259 GCA_047635895.1 Paracoccaceae bacterium
CACGAGCCGAGATAGGAAGCCGGGCCCGGGGACGCGCACTTGAAAACAAGTGTGCTTCCCCGGGCCCGGCTCATGGGACAGTTCTTCACCTGGCAGGACTCCGCGTCGCCGCCAGATCACTGCAGGGCCTCACTGGCTGAAGTAGCCCCGCAGGAACCGGACGTCAGGAACCGGAATCGACTGCGTGCCGCTGTCGTACGGGTTCGTGTCCAGCAGCCCGAAGCCGCTAAGTCCGAGCTGCACCACATCGACCACGTCGCCACCAGGAACCGCCGCGAAGAGGAACTTCGGTCGGCTCGTGGGCCGGATATTCGTCGCTCCCAGATCCCGGATCGGCTGCTTGCCGTTCTGCAACACCGGAAAGCCCGCCGTGTAGGCCGAAGCGGGGGCCGGGTACTCACCGTAGTTATAGAGTTCGTCAAACGCCAACGACGTCGGAATGCCGCTGATGGCACCGTTGGCCTCGGACAGCGTGGACGCCACGCTGAACGCTATGTCGCGGAATGACGCCTGCGTTCCCGGCTGGATCACCTGGGGACCGAAAAGTGCCGACTCAACCCGCAGGCGAGAGATGGCGCCGACCCCTAGAGGGCCGCTCGCACCGGTCGTCGGATTCACCGGGCCCTCGTAGGCGATATACACAGAGGCATCGAGGTTGCCCATGTCGAGCACGATGTCGCGCGGAGCCTGGAAGACGAACGGCAGCACCCCCAAGGTGGAGTCGTAGCCAATACCACCCGTGCCGTCGGGTCCCGACTCGAAGACTGCGACCTCGCCGTTGCGACCCAAGACGTAGGCAAGATAGACGCCGCGGTTGAAGGCGAAGCCCTCCATCCGGGGGGTCACCGCAAGATCGAACGGCGCATCGACAAGCGACGGTACGGTCTTGCGAACCTGAAGCGTCCCGGCGTCGATGATCGACAGCGTGTTCCCCAGTTCGTTGCAGACAATAACGTCTTCGTCGAGCGGGTCGAAGGCGACACCGCGCGGTCCATTGCCGACGGCCACCTGACTGAGAACCTGGTGGAATGTACCCGAGGCCGGGTTCACATCGATCAGGGTCACGCTGTCCGTTTCCATACTAGTGACGGCCAGCAGGTCGAGGTTCGGGCTCAGCGCTACGTTCGTCGCCCCCGTCACTGGGATTCGCTCGATGACGAGCATCCGATTCGAGTTTAGCACCGCGATCTCATCACGCGTGCGGTCGACGACGTAGAGGAACTGGCCGATCTGCTGACGAATGGCGAAGGGCCGACACTCGCTCAGGTTCGTCTGGCCGAAGCTCGGCCCCGTGAAAGGCTGCGGCGAGCGACGGCCATCCAAAAGGCCCGTGGGCGGAATCCCGAGGATAATGTCGGGGAACGGGTCTCCACTCTGAAGCAGGTTGTTCGTCGCGGGGGTATCCACCGAGGTTGGCTCACGCCCAACAATGGACGGCAGCGGACAGATCGCTGGAAAGACAAGCGGCGGCGGGTTCGGGTGCGGCGCGAAGCTCACCAGGTTGGGGAAGCCCACCTGCATGTTGAGCGCGGGGTTAGGACTAAGCGTCTTGAGTCCGGACAGGACACACACGTCGCCGCTTCCGGCCTGGCAGCCGAACGGAGGGGGCCCGTTGTTGAACACGATGTCCAGCGAAACGCCGTACTGCAGGTCCGATGCGTCGCTGAGGATCGGGGATCCCGCCAACACGCTGTTCCTGTTGACGTCGAGCGTCAGCGTGAAGACGCCGGCGGAGCCGCCATCCAGCGTCGTCGTGCCCGGGTTGAGAAGCGGCCGAACGCTCGGGTTCAGCGTCACGTTTGGGTCGAACGGGAAGCGACTTTGGCCCTCAAGCGGATATGGCAGCGAAGTCAAGGGGTTACCCGTGCCCTGGCCAAAGCCGTTGAGGTCGAGCACAGACAGGCCTGGGCGGGAGCCACCGCGCGAGAACACAAGCGACTCAGGCACAACCGGCGCATTGACCAGCGAAGGGCCGCGGTCGATGGTGAAGCTGAAGTCGATGGGTCCCGGGGACGCGACTGCCTGCAGGTCGACAAGCACGGACGACCCCACCTGCACCTCCACCTCGGCGAGCTCAAGGAATATCGGCGGGCCCGCCGGGTTCAGCCCGTTGAACGACTGGTCAGGGATGAGCCTCCATTGGGTCAGATCGTAGGCGGAACGCGGGGCGACGGTGAACGCATGCTGGACCGGCGCCACGTTCGGCGCCTGGGTGATGCTGGTGCTGGGTGAGAGCGACGGCTCCAGCAGGGCGCCCAGGGTCCAAGGCTGAATGGCCTCGGTAAAGCGAACGCTGATCTCGGTGCTCGGGTCCACGGCCTGCTGGCCGTCCCTCGGGACGGTGACGAACTTCCCGGCCTCCATGACGACACTCGGGCCTTCCGCGCTCGCCCCTACAGTGGTGGCGGCGACCACCGCCGTTTCCAGTACCTGCCCACCGATGGAGCAGAGTTCCTGCGGGATCCGGAGCTGGATGGACTCGGCGTTCGGAAACGTCTCAAGCGTCGAGAGATCGCCGTCAGCATCCATGACCACCATGATCGAATTGGGCGCCACGAAGTCTGCGGCTACGGAGAGCTGCGGTGCCGTGGAACCGGGGAAGCCGATGGCTTCCTCTGTCGTCAGGCGTAGCTCTCCAGACGCCGCATCAAGCTTCACCCATTGCTCCAGGTCACCGTTTGCGTTTCGCGTGTAGCCGCCGACGAAGACGCGCGCCGAAACGACGATCTCTTCCTTCGTCGAGGGGTCAAACGTGACCACCTCTAACGCGTCGATGCCGCATGGCTCTGTGCCCGTGCAGGCGGTGAAGCACTCCGACTCTGGATCCACGTCAGCCGTGAACTTCGCCAGGAAGAACTGGTTGCCCGGACGATTGTCGGGCAGCACGGCAATGGCGGGGAAAGCGACGGGTGGAAGCACCAGGTTCTGGCTAGTCGCAAGCGTCAGCACCTCTGCGACGCTCCGAAGCTCCTGGAACACTCCCCCGACGGTCCCGTCGTCGATAAAGATGACGTGCGGAAGCTGCTGCCCGAAACCGTTTGAGATCGAGTCCAGCTCGAAGGTTGGCTCGGTGACGGGTGGGTCCTGCTGGGCCGTGCTATCGCCGGAACCGGAGCAGGCGCTCAGACCCAGCAGGCCGGCGCAGGCCGCTGGGAAAATTGAAGTTGCGAACAGGCGAGACCCGTGGTCCGGGCGATCGATGGGCGAGTTCAAGGTCCTGGGAACCTGCGGGGGGCAGGCTATCTTGGGGGGAAGTATCGAGTTGGCGGAAGGCCGGGATCCGCACAGGGGCTGCAATCCACGTACCCGCTCGGACCGCTGCTGTGCGGCTCTGAGGCGCCCCTGGGCCTCAAGAACGAGCGATAGCGCACGTCAGGTGCCTCAGATTGTGCGCCATAGGGAACTCCCGCACATGGGGTCAAGATGGGCACGCCTGGTGCTCGATAGCCCCTTTATGAATGGAATCCAAAGCGCCGGCACGGCGGCCGCGATGCAACCCGTCGGCACCGTCAAAGACCAGATGACCGTCTCGGTCATGAAGATGGAGCAGGACCAGACCAAGCGAGACGGCCAGGCCGCACTCAAGCTAATGAGCAGCGCCGCCGAGGTTCAGGTCAGCGGCAAGGGCGGCCGAGTCGACGTAAGCGCCTAATCTCCGCAGCTACTGCTGCTAGTGCTCTGTAACAGAAGTTCCTGTCGTATGCACGAGGCCCTTTCGAGTCCTGGCAAGGCGCGGCGACGACGGCGTAGCCGTAGTTCCGTGGAGGAGCTGCAACGCAGCCAGGGCTAGAAAGGGGCCGTACATATGACAGGATCTTCTGTTACACAGCACTAGTTGCGATAGGACTGCAGCGGCGCAGGGATGCGGCCGCCGCGGCGCCACATCACTTCGCAGCTGAAGGCGCCCGGATCCTGGACGATGGCCGTCCCAAGGAGTCCGCCCCAGTCGTGCTTCTCGCCTGGCCCCTTGCCGGGCACAGGGATCACGCGCACGGCGGTCGTCTTCTGGTTGACCATGCCGATCGCCATCTCATCCGCGATGATGCCGGAGAGAGTCGCAGGGCTGATATCACCTGGCACCGCCACCATGTCGAGCCCCACCGAGCAGACGGTGGTCATGGCCTCGAGCTTGGCCAGGGAGAGCGCGCCCGCCTCTACCGCGTCGATCATGCCCTGGTCCTCGGACACCGGGATGAAGGCACCCGAGAGGCCGCCCACGCTCGATGACGCCATAGCGCCCCCCTTCTTGACCGCGTCGGTCAGAAGCGCGAGAGCCGCGGTCGTCCCGGGGGCTCCGGTCTTCTCGACCCCGATCAGCTCGAGGATGTCCGCCACGGAGTCACCCACCGCCGGGGTCGGCGCGAGGGACACGTCCACGATGCCGAACACGGTGCCGAGGCGGCGAGCCGCTTCGCGGCCCACGAGCTCGCCCATACGCGTGATCTTGAAGGCCGTCCGCTTGATCGTCTCGGCGACCGCGAGGAGGCTCGCGTCGGGTCCAAGTCGCTCGAGGGCTGACCGAACCACGCCGGGTCCGGACACGCCTACGTTGATGACGGTTTCGCCCTCTCCGATGCCGAGGTGGGCGCCGGCGATGAACGGGTTGTCCTCCACGGGGTTCGAGAAGCACACAAGCTTGGCACACCCAAGTCCCCCCTCGGCGGCCGTCAGGTGGGCCGTCTTCAGAACGACGTCGGCGAACCTCGCCACGGCGTCCATGTTGATGCCGGCCTTCGTCGTCGCCAGGGACACCGAGGCGCAAACGCGCTTCGTCTCAGCAAGCGCTTCCGGGATCGAGAGGAACAGCGCCTCGTCCGCACGGGTGAAGCCCTTGTGCACGTAGGCCGTGAAGCCGCCGATGTAATCGATGCCGATCTCGGCGGCCGCGGCGTCCATCGCACGGGCAAAGGGCACGAGGTCCTCGGAGCCGCAGGCAGCCGCGACAAGCGCGATGGGCGTCGTCGCCACGCGACGGTTGATGATCGGTACGCCGAAGTCGGCCTCGATGCTCTTGGCGACCTCCACGAGGTTCTTCCCGTGGTGGACGATCTTCGCGTAGACCTTCTCCGCGGACGACTCCAGGTCAGGGTCGGCGCAGTCGAGGAGGCTGATCCCCAGCGTCGTGGTGCGGATGTCGAACGTTTCGAGTTCGAACATCCTCACCGTCTCGAGGATCTCTTGGTCGGTAAATGGCATCGGTGGCGGTGGCGTCGTTAGACGCGGTGCATGAAGCGGAAGACCTTTTCGTGCATGACGCGGACGACGTAGTCGCCCTCACCGCCGAGGCACTGCAGCGTGTCCTTGAGGGGAGCGAATTCGCGCCCCGGCCCAACCGCACAGGTCAGGACCATGTGAAAGTGCGAGCCCACCGTGCGCTGGCTGATGTCCTGGACGTCGCACTCCGCGGAGGCGAGCGACGCGGTCACCTCGGCAAGCACGCCGGGGCGGTTGCGACCCACGACGGTGACGATCAGACCGATGCCGTCCGTAGCGATGGGCTCCGGCAGCACGTCGTTCGCACGGGCCGCGTCGGGACCGCGGTCCGGGACGGGAGTCACGTAGGGGCCCGTCGCACCGATCAGCCGGATGCCGGCCGCCGCGGCGACCTCGGCCGCCTGCGGCGTGACCACCGTGCTGTTGTCAACCTGGATCTCGGGGCCGCCGAGTCGGCGGACGTCTTCCGCGGTGAGGAATCGTTTCGTCATCAGCCTTCACTCCCGAACAGCTCCGGGCCATTCGATCCGAGCCGCGACACCGTCGCACGCCCGTTTTCGATTTGAACGACATAGCTGCCGTCCTGGGATTTCATTCTCGCCCACAGGTCCGACGGGATGGGACCCGCTGAACCCGTTGAGCCTGACTCGTCGGGCGCTCCGTAGACCACCTTCATCCCGCGGGAGAAGGCAAGGTCAAGGGCCGCCGGCGTGGCGATGCGATGATCTCCGAGCACGAGTTCCCGGGCCCCCGGCGCCATACGGCGCACGTCGGCTTCGGTCACCAGCTGCTTCTTGGATGCCATCGTAGGAGTTCCAATGAGAGCCCGAGCGCACGCGCGCTCGGAGCCCCGAGCTACAGGTAGGCCGCGAGGTCTGGGTGCGGCTTCGCGATCACGACGTGACGAGCGAGGCGTGCGGAGCTTTCCGCGCTGCGCGCACCGGCCTGAACCGAGCTTCGAACGTCGCTCACTTCGCCGGTCATCGAGACGTAGCTCTTGCCGCCGAGGCCGTTGGCGATTCGAAGCTCGAGCAGCTCCACGTGGGCTTCCTTGAGCGCGATATCAGCCGCCGCGATGCACGACGAAACGGTGGTCGTTTCGATCACGCCCACCGCGTCCATCTCACCGTCCGGGAACGCCGCGGCCTCATCACGGCGACGCAGAGCCACGCACACGCGAGGATCGACCTGGGGGATCAGCAGCTGGTCGACCAGGTCACCGCGTGCCACCTCGGCACCGCGTCGTAGCGCGCTCCGCAGGTCCTCGATGGAGCCCGTGAAAAGCACGACGTACTTGCCGGGCTGCACGTGGGTCGCGAAGAGAAGCTCGATGTCGGACTCCCACAGGATCGCGTCCGTCATCTCGATGCCGGCCGCCACGCTCTGGGTCTCCAGCATCGCGATGGCGGGCTGGATCGTGGCGCTGCCGATCGTTGGGTTGTAGTCGTTCTTCGTCATGTTCTTGGGTCAGGGAATCGTCACCAATTCCGCAGTGTTTCCTGGTTGAGGAGCCCAGCTGGGGGGCCGCCGGAGGGGCCGCTGGGGCTCCTTATTCGGAGTCGTAATCCACGTGGGGTCCAATGACTCGCCCGTCGGCGAGGTCCATGCGATCGATGATGCCCGCGATCGCCGTCTGAAATCCGATGTCATGGCCCAGGCCAATCACGTGACGCGCGGCGCGTCCATGGACGACCAGCACGCGCTCACCCACACCGGCACCGATGGGATCGGCCGCGATCATGGTCTCAGCGGACTCCTTGCCGTCCGTCGTGAACGGGCGAACCACGAGGAAACGCAGGCCCTTCAGCGAGGGGTCTTTCTGGGTGGACCAAACGGACCCAACGACGGTCGCAATATGCATCAGCCAGTCTCCCCTTCTTGATCGCCTTCTGAATGGGGCGAACGCTTGCCTTCTGGGCGCCAGGACTCAGGTGCGCCTGGCGCGTGCACGTCGTCGACAATGCCGACCACCGCGGCCTCGTAGGCAAGGTCGCCATCGCCGCCGCAGGCGACGCGGGCCGCTTTGCCGAAGGCCACGATCACGTGCTCGCCCAGGCCAGCGCCGATCGGATCGACCGCGATCACGGGCGTCACCTTGGGCGCACTGGGATCACGCATGTCGTCGACCGCTTCGACCACGAGTAGGCGCTTGCCCCGAAGGTCCGACACCTCCTTGGTGGCCCAAACCTGACCGACGATTTTTCCGAGGAACACGGCTAGCGACCCCCGCCTGGGAAGCCCGAGGACTGCGGGTTGGAATGGTAGGTCTCAAGAGCACGACGCACCGCGTGAACAGCCTCGTCGATCTCCGCGTCGCCGCCGCACAGGCGAAGGCGCCCCACGGCCCCGGTCGTCCGCATGGACGCGATCCGGATAGGCGCCGCCTTCTCAGCCTCGTTGGCGCAGCGCACCACGTGAACCGCCGGCGACACCTCCAAGGTGTAGAGCGTGTCATCGCCGAGGACGAGCATCCCGCCGCGCGCTTGATTGAGCATCATCGCGTGCTGGGACGTAATCTTGCGAATCACCTCGTCATTCAGGACTTCGGGCTTGGGCTGATCGGCCCAGGTTTTCCCGATCGCCTTGAGGATCTCGGAGCCCGCCTGGAGCACCTGGCCCTGGTCGGGACCGTGCACTTCAAGGGATCCGAAGTGCCGCTCCGTGGTGAGGGCACCGGGCATCACGTCACAGCGCTTGAGCGCAATGTCGAGCAGCCGGTTCACGACGATGCCAGGACGCACCTCCAGCCAGAACGCGCTCTCTCCCTCGACAGGGAAGTAGCCGTCCGATTTCATGGCACTGATGGCAGCGAACTGCGGCTGCATCTGATCCAGATGCACCGCACCGCGGAGCTCAACGTTGGTGAGGGAGGTCTGCACGCGTGTTGCTAGCGAAGAGAGGCGCTAGGCCTCAGGCTTCGTCGCTTGGAAGGAAGCTCTCCAGGTCCACGGCGGGCCGCGGGATCACGTGCACGCTGACGAGCTCGCCGACGCGGCGAGCCGCTGCGGCGCCTGCCTCGGTGGCGGCCTTCACAGCGCCGACTTCACCCCGGACCATGACGGTCACGAGGCCAGCGCCGGACTTCTCTTTGGTGAGCAGCGTCACCTTAGCGGCCTTGCACATGGCGTCGGCGGCCTCAACGGACCCGACAAGTCCTTTGGTCTCGATCAAGCCGAGCGCGATTTCGTTTTGGTTTGCCATGGGAGTGTGCTCCGGAGGAGCGATTCAACAGAGGTGTTCGGTGGGACTGGCCAGCCGGAGAATGCCCAGCGGTCAGATGCGCGGCCGTCAGGCGTTGCAGGAATGCGTGGTAGCGTCGTGATGCGGGCAGCCCCCGCAGGGGCCCATCGGGCAGCCGCTGCCGGCGTTCTTCATCATCGCTTCGATGTCATGGGACGAGAGCGTGATGCCCTGTTCTGCCCCAGCAGCTGGAGATCCAGCTGGATCTCCAGCTGAGGATCCGACCTGCGGAGCAGGTCGCTGAACAGGCGTGGGCGCGGAGGCCGCCCGCGTGAAGCGCGGCGCACCCCCTGAAGGGCTACCACCCGCCGGATGGAGGGCAGGGCCCAACCCAATAGGGACGTCGGCGGCGACCTGTGGTGCGGCCGGCCGGCGGAATGTTTCCTGTGCTGGCTTGGCGCGTACCACCGGTGCCGGCGGCGGGCTCGACATCTTCGGGGCTGGCGTCGACGTAGAGGTCCCCTTGGGGAGTTCGACGGCCGAAACCTCGGCGCCCCTTCGGAAACCCGGATCCCCGTCCATCATCGATCCGCGCGGCATTCCGGAGCCCGTCATCGCGGCGGCGCGCTCATGGGCTCGCCGCTCGCGCTCCTTCCAGTCGCTCGTCGGGAACGCGACGCGCTTGAGATTGACCAGGTGCATCGCCGAGATGTTGTCGCTCGTGATGTTGCCCGCCTGGGGCCCGCATCCGAGGGAGAACGACGGGACAAGGTTCGTCGAAAAGCCAACGGCTCCCATCGAAGACGGACCATTCGCCACGATGCGACTGGCGGGCTTCGCCAGGAAAAACGCGTCGAGAATCGCGCGGTCTTCTGCGTGGACGCTCAGGGTGTGCCCGAGCCCACCAAAGTGCAGCATCTCCTTGGAGACGGTGCAGCCCTGCTCCCAGCCATCGACGACGTGGACCGACAGTAGCGGGGCGAGGATCTCAATGCTGAGCGGGTGGGCCTTACCCACGCCGTCCTGGAAGGCCAGCAGCACGGTCGTGGACTGAGGCACGTGGAAACCGGCCATGTCGGCGATCCGCCAGGGATCGATGCCGACGATCTCGGGGTTCATGTGCCCGCCCTGATTGCAGAACGCCTCGAGCTTCTTGCGCTCGGCGTCATGGGCGACGTGGGCGCCGCGCATCTGCATCTCGGCCAGGAAGCGCTGGGCGATCGGTCGGTCGAGCACGAGCGCCTGCTCGGAGCAGCAGAGCGTGGCGTTGTCGAAGCTCTGGCTCGAAACGACCGCCTCGGCGGCGGCGGCAAGGTTGGCCGAGCGGTCGACGTAGCACGGAACGTTGCCAGGACCGACGCCGTAGGCGGGCTTGCCGCTCGAATAGGCAGCGCGAACGAGGCCCCCACCGCCGGTGCTGAGGATCACGGCCGTGTCGCGGTGCTTCATCAGCGCACCTGTGGACTCGATCGTCGGGTTCGCCAGGCAAACCACAAGGTCGGGCGGGCCGCCCGCGCGCTCGATGGCGCGGCGCATGACCTCGACGGTCTCACCAATGCAGCGCTTGGCGCGTGGATGGGGACTGATCACGACCGAGTTGCGACCCTTGACCGAGATCAGGGCCTTGTACATCGTCGTGGACGTCGGGTTCGTCGTCGGCACGATCCCGGCCACGACGCCCACCGGAGAGGCGACCTCGTGGACGCCGGAGCGCTCGTCGCGGCTCACAAATCCGACGGTTCGCTCATTCTTGATCGAGTCCCAGACGCCCTCGGAACCAAACAGGTTCTTGAGGATCTTGTAGTGAACGCGGCCAATGCCGGTCTCATCCACGGCCAGCCGAGCGAGGTCGTGTGCGGCCGCCGCGGCAGCCTTAGCCATCGCCTCGCAGACGCGATCCGTCTGCTCTTGGCTCCACGAAGCGGCGATCGCCTGGGCCGCTTTGGCCCGACGAACGGCATCACGCACCTCTTGCAGGGCGCGGAGATCGGGATCAAGTCCCTTCAAGAGAGCTTCGGGCTCCCCAGGCTAGATGAGGTCAAGGTCATCACAATCAAGCAGGAAATAGAGTCGAGGTCAGTCCCGGGGCCCGGGATGACGGTGTCGATCGTCGGGCGAAGTAGGTCGCTACCGATCCATCGAACGCTCACTGGATCACTACTTTCCTGCAGGCCCCATCGGAGGCAGGATTTTCATCAGCTGCTCGTGGGGACGCGGAATCACGTGCACGCTCACGAGCTCTCCGACGCGTCGGGCGGCTGCGGCTCCTGCGTCGGTGGCTGCCTTGACAGCACCCACCTCGCCCTGCACGAAGAAGGTCACAAGACCAGCGGACACGCGCTCGTGGCCCGAGAGCTCGACCATCGCGGCCTTGACCATGGCGTCGGCAGCTTCAATAGCGCCGACCAGTCCTTTTGTCTCGACCATGCCGAGAGCCATGGGCCTCTTCGGTGAGGTAGCGGGCTTCGCCATCGGATTTGGGAGCTCTGTGGCTCGTAGAGTTGGGGGGGGAGAAATAGAAGGTCCGACCCGGGGGACGCGCCCGGAGCCCCATATATACGAGGACCGCGGCCGCGCCTGATTCCCAGGCGGGCCGCGGATTCTACCGTGTGATCACCCCGGGGCTCAGGACAGGGACGATCAAATCTGTGGGGAGGCTGCCATCAGGCGGCTCCCGCCCGAATTTCTGGGGCTTCGAGGCTCGGCGCTGCGACCTTTTGGATCGGCACCGTGGCGATGAAGGCTCCCCCCATCCCCTCCTCTATCTCAAGCCTCAGGCTGCCGGCGGACTGGGCGAGGAAGAGGCGCGCCATCGAGACGCCGAGCCCGAAAACCCGCGCCACGCTGCGATAGAACCCGTCTGGCTGCATCACCGTCCCCTCTTCCATGACGCCGATGTCGGCGCTGGAGAGAACCACGCCACGGTACCGGACGCAGATTTCCGCCTTTCCTGGGGCCGCCAGTCGCGTAGAGACCCCGACCACCTCCGCCGAGGAGCTCAGCTTCTGCGCCCCACCTATCAGCCGGTGGACCGCCTCCTCCAGCCGAGCCTCGTCGATCCGGTCGAGTTTCACGCTACCAGCAGCTCCGCCGGCCAAGAGACGGGCCTGCTTCGAGTCCACGGCGCGGCCGACGACGTCCGACAGCGCGGCGGTGGAACTGGCGTGCTGGAGACTTCCGAGGCGCATCCGAACGCCGTCACGGAAATCGTCAAAGTGCTCGCTCATCCGATCCACGGCGGCCTGGATGTAGCCGAGGTAGGTCTCTTGACGCTCCGTCAGCGGCCCACCGACGCCATCCTCACAGAGAGCCGTGAACTCCGAAATGATCGTCAGCGGCGTTCGGAACTCATGGATGGCATCACGCATGTAGCGTTCCAACTTTTCCTTGGACTCCGGCGGCGCGGCAAGCAGATCCGACAGAACGTGCTGGGCTACGTCCACGGAGACCCCGAGCAGAGACTCTGGCACGGCGGCGCGGGCACCGTAGTGCTGAGCACGATGTGCTTCACTCCGAACCGCACAGACCGCGACGACGGGCCCCATGGACTCCTCCACGCTAGCCAGCCAGGCGGGATCGCACTCGTTGATGATTGAGGCGTCCATCAACACGACGGAGTTCGAGGTCTCCGCCAGGTCGAGGCTCACCAGGGAGTTCGCGACAGAATCGAACGGTACGGCCCACTCAGGGACGTGGGTCGTCAACGCGTAGACCGTGAGCGTGGCCCGTAGTGCTCCGTGGGCCGTAGCGCCCTGCTCCTTGACCATGTCAACCAAAGAAGACCACCGACCGAGGACCCTGGACCACGTGACGCGCTTCCAGTGACTGGAGCTGCGCCGCAAGACAGGCATGCTGCGCGGCCTGG
>JBLIHL010000135.1:0-12062 GCA_047635895.1 Paracoccaceae bacterium
ACCCCGCTGCACTCCCGGCTGGGCTCTCAGCTGGGTCCCCGGCTGGGTCCCCGGCTGGGTCCCCCAACGAGCCTGGCCAGGAATCCCTCGACCACGCGCACCTGCTCGTCGATTCCCAGAGCCTCGACCGGTGGCACATGAAGGAAGAGCGCAGGCACGCCTGGCGCGTCCAAGCCGGCGCGGAACACTCGCTCACAGAGATAGCCACCGGCGTCCCCGGAGATCATGGTCGCCGGAGCGCCAGCCTCCACCAGCCACGACTCACAGGCGATGAGATCGAAGGGCGTCTCGAGCTGCTCCGGCCCGTCCAGGAGGATCCCCGCGCCCATCTGCCCGTCGTTGTCGGGCTGACCGCTGGCATATTGAACGCCAGCTCGGGTCTCTAGCCTGAACTCCGGACCCCGGTGAACACCCAAGGAGACGATCGCCACCGGCGGGGCCGGGAGACCCGCCAGGGCCTCTGAATGCGCCATGGGGGCGCGTGAGAAGCTAACGGGGAGGACGGCCCCCACGATCTCGACCTGACCGGCCGCGCTCTCCAGGACTCGACCAGAGAGACGCCGGGCGACCTCACCGCTTGGGTTAATGGAGACGTTGAGGAACGGCTCAAAGCCCGTCAGCAGGAGGGGTTGGTTCATGGGTAACGTGCGTAGACCGCACCCCTTTTTAGGTCTCCCAGCCTGGAAGTCGTTAGACTCTTCTGCCCGAAACGCGGTTTCCGCACCCGGATACCGTCTAACCAACGACGCCCATGACACGCAAGGACAAGGTCCTCATTGCCAACGGACAAGGCTTCTGGGGAGACTCCATCCTCGGCCCCGTTCGGCTGATCAAAGAAGGTCCCCTCGACTACCTGACGCTCGATTACCTCGCGGAGGTAACGATGAGCATCATGCAGAAGCTGAAGGACCGTGACCCCTCCAAGGGCTACGCGACGGACTTCGTCCAGCTGCTCGACCGCATCCTCCCGGAGGCCGTGGAGAAGGGCGTGAAAATCGTCGCGAACGCGGGCGGCGTGAACCCGCTGGCGTGCAAGGACGCCGTCCTCGAGGTCATCCGCAAGCACGGACTCAACGTCAAGGTAGCCGTCGTCGAAGGCGACGACATCTTGGGCGACCTCGACGAGCTCATGGCGAGCGGTGAGGAGTTCAAGAACATGGACACCGGCGAAGCCCTGTCCAAGGTCCGCGATGGCGTGACGAGCGCCAACGTCTACCTGGGTGCGTTCCCCATCGCGGAAGCGCTCAACCAAGGTGCTGACATCGTCATCACGGGACGCGGCACCGACCCTGGACTCGTTCTCGGCCCGCTCATCCACGAGTTTGGCTGGACGGAGAAGGACCTCGACCAGCTCGCGGCAGGGACCGTCGCTGGACACATCCTTGAGTGCGGCGCCCAGTGCACGGGCGGCAACTACACCGACTGGCAGGACGTCCAGAACATGGCGATGATCGGGTACCCGATCGTCGAGGCGCTCGCCGACGGCACGTTCACCGTCACCAAGCATGACGGCACCGGCGGGAAGGTCACGCGCGACACCGTCGTGCACCAGCTCTCCTATGAGATGGGCGATCCCGCCAACTACATCACTCCCGACGTGGTGGCCGACTTCACGTCGTTCGAGATCGAAGACGAGGGCAACGACCGCGTGCGCCTCAGCGGCGTCAAAGGCCACGAAGCTACGCCGACCTACAAGGTGTCCATGAGCATGCGCGACGGATGGAAGTCCGTTGGCTCCCTGACCGTGTCCGGCCCGAACGCGCTCGCCAAGGCGAAGCTCGCGGCGGAGATCGTTTGGCAGCGCCTCAGCTACGATGGCTTCGACTACGCGGACGACGAGAAGCTCGTCGAGTTCATCGGCGCGAACGTTTGCCATGAAGGCATCGAAGTCCCGAACTCGGAGGAACCGTCTGAGGTCGTCCTGCGCCTCGGTGTCAAGGGCCCCGACAAGTCGAAGGTCGCGCGCTTCGGCTCCGAGCTTGTACCGCTTGTCACGAGCGGTCCGCCGGGCATCACCGGCTTCGCGGGCGGACGCCCGAAGGCAGCCGAGATCATCGGCTACTGGCCCGCGCTCCTCACCAAGGACAAGGTGAAGACCCGCGTCTCCGTTTTCAGCGCCTGATCCGCCAGCTCCCCCATTCACCATGCCAAAGACTGAACTCAAAGCGATTGCATCGGCACGCTCCGGCGACAAGGGCGAGGGCTCCAACGTCGGCGTCATCGCTCACTCGGATGTCGCGTACCGTTTCCTCGTCGAGGCCCTCACGGAAGACGTAGTGCAGAAGCATTTCAAGGGCATCAACCACGGCGGCGTTGAGCGCTTCGAGGCGCCGAACATGCGCGTCCTCAACTTCCTGCTCGAGGATAGCCTCGGCGGCGGCGGCTCTGCCTCGCTGAAGACGGACGCCCAGGGCAAGACCCACGGCCTGGCGATTCTCCGCATGGAGCTCGACATCCCCAAGGACGTGCTCGACAGCGTCAAGAGGGCCTGAGCCTTCCCTATGGACGTACTCGCTGAGATCCGTGAACGCGCACGCCGCAAGAACGCGCGCATCGTCCTGCCCGAAGCTTCGGACGAGCGCGTCATGCGCGCCGCCGCGATCCTGAAGAGCGAAGGGCTCGTCCAGCCCGTGCTCGTCGCGGCCAAGGGCATGGGCGCGGCGCCTCCTGGGGTGGACGTGATCGATCCCGAGCGTGACGCACGCACGAAGGACGCGTTCGCGAAGCACCTGGCCGAGCGTCGCAAGAAGAAGGGCCTCACGCTCGAGGCAGCCCAGGAGCAGATGCGCGACCCGCTCTTCTTCGGCGCCGCGCTCGTGGCCTCGGGCGATTGCCAGGGCGGCGTCGCCGGCTCGATGGCTGCAACGGCGGACGTCCTGCGGGCTGGCCTCCAGGTCATCGGACTGCAGTCCGGCCTCAAGACCGTGTCGTCGTGCTTCCTCATGGTGATGGAAGACCGGACGCTGACTTACGGCGACTGTGGAGTGGTCCCGAACCCCACGGCGGAGCAGCTCGTCGACATCGCGATCGCGACGGCGGAGAGCCATCGGCGCCTGGCGGGCCAAACGCCCAAAGTGGCGCTGCTCTCGTTCTCGACGAAGGGCTCAGCCGACCACCCGGACGTCACCAAGGTGCGCGAAGCCTACGAGCTTCTGAAGGCCAAGGTCCCCGGGCTGTCATGCGACGGCGAGCTCCAGGTGGACGCGGCAATCGTCCCATCGGTAGCAGAACGCAAGGCCCCGCGCTCGCCTCTGGGCGGTCGCGCCAACGTGCTGATCTTCCCGGATCTGGATGCGGGCAACATCGCGTACAAGCTGACAGAAAGGCTGGCCGGCGCCACCGCGCTGGGCCCGCTAGTCCAGGGCCTCAATCACCCGTTCATGGATTTGTCCCGCGGGTGCACCGCCGAGGACATCGTGAACGTGGCGTGTATCGCAGCGGCACTGCTGGATTAGTTTCCGCAGTACCAACATCCTAGAAGTCGACGTCTGCGTCGCCGCTGTGGGGGCCTTCACCCGCATCAGCATCGTCGATTCGCTGCATCTGTCCCGTCACGGGGCAAACCATCACGTTCGGGTCATTCGGGTCCAGCTCCTCGGTCATCTCCTCGGTGCTGGCCTCCATCGTGGCCATCGACTCGGCGGACTCCTGGGTCCGGTCCGTCACGCAGGACGCGAGGAAGAAAGGAATGACAAGGGCGGCGCAGGCAGTCTTGATGCGGGTCATCGGTCTTGGCGGTTCGAGTGTGAATGCGGAATGCGTGTGGAGAGTGAGCTTACCGGAGACGATATTCCAGTAGAGAAATTGACCCATGGGATCCCGTAGAAGAAGAGCGAAGTTCGAGCACCACGAGGAACTGGCCGGTGAGCCAGGTCTCGGGGGCGGGGATCGCCGTACCGGACGCGATAGCCGTAAGCGCGGGCGTGAGGGGCTTCCCCAGCATGAGATCGACCTCCACGGCTGCACGCTCGAATCAGCGGTGAGGCGTCTGGGCGCTGGCCTGGCGCGCCATCGGGCCGCAGGCATCTCTCCTGTCCTGGTCATCACCGGGAAGGGACACGGAAGCCACGGAGGGCGTCCCATCCTGGCACCTGGCGTGGAACGCTGGCTGGGAGGCCCCGAGGCCGCCGGACTCGGTGTCGCCTCGATCCGGGCCATCCGCGGCGGCGGTGCCTTCGAAGTTTCGATCAAGCGCTCCTGACCCCCCACGGATCCTCGACAGGAAGCTCCGGACCGGGTGAGATACCGCCCATGCCTCGCTCAATCCCATCGACGATCCTCCGCTCCCTCGCCGTCACCAGCCTCGCGCTCCTGACCACGGTCGCCTGTGCGTCCACCCCCACCGTCCAGCTCGAGGCTTCACCCGCCGAGATCTACGGGGGGATGACGCGTGACCAAGACCTACATGACGGGTCCGGCTCCGTTTTCGGGGAGGACGGCGGCCGCCAGAAAGAGCGCTTCGCCGAAATGATGCGACGCGCGGAGGCGGGCGAGCTCAAGACGGCAGAAGACCACTTCTATGCTGGTGCCATCCTGGTGCGCTCCAGTGACCTTGAGCAGCTCCTCATAGCAGAGTCACTTGGCCGCCGCGCGACGATCCTCGGGGACCCGCGCGGGCGCCCGGTCGCCGGCGAAGCCGTCGATCGCCAGGCATTCCAGAATGGACGGCCCCAGAAGTACGGCACGCAGTACGCCTACAGCCACCTCACCGGCAACTGGCTGATCTACCTTCTGGACCCCACCACCACCGACGAGGAGCGCGCCGCAACAGGGCTGCCTGATCTCGCGTGGTTCGAAGATCGAGTCCGCCAGCTCAACGAATCCGAGCGCTCGAGCCGACTCAGGCGCGACTTGGACCTTCCCCCGAACGACTGAGCGCCGATGCTGAGCTGGGGCCCCAAGCTGGGATTCAGCTCGGCGCGACCGCGTCGAGCTCGATCTCTGCAGCCCGCGACTTGGCTCCTTCGTCCCCTTTTTTGTCCGCCGCCTTCGCGGCGGGGTAGATGAGCTCTAGCGTCGCTGGGCGCACGCCCGCAGGCGTCACAGGAATGCCAATCGGACCATCGTATCCAGCGCCCTTCCGCGAAGAGCGCGGCTCTAACACGAGGAGGATATCGTCGGCCGGGAGCGTGCACGTCCAGACGAACGAACCATCCGATGCGATGGGAACGGACTGCTGGCGCCGCTTCGAATCGGGCCCGGTTCCTGCACCTCGATTCTTCTGAACCAGGCGCATACCGCGCAGGAAAGCGCGGCGGTACTGATCGTCGGTGAGCGCATCGCGGCGCTCACGGTTCGGGGCAATCGTGGCCTTGAACTGCTCCAGCGCCTCGGCGCGAATCTGAATCCGACCGACGAGCCGATAGACGCGGCGCACGTCGACGACCACGTCCTCCAACGTCACACGCTTCTGGCCACTGAACGTCCGGATGGGCATGGCGCGCGGGCGCTTGAGGAGCGTCGTCCCGCGGGGCCCTTTTCTGTTGATGTCGAGGTCGCTCGCGACGCGAACGACGACACCGCCGACCGGAACGCCCTCCAGGACGTAGCGCCCTTCGTCGCTGGTTTGTGTCATCACGAGCACGGTGCCGTCTTCCGCCTCGGCCTGCACGCTGAGCGCGGGCAGCGATTCGCCCCACTTGGAGATCACGCGACCGCGCAGCTCGACGGTCGCCTTGGCCCCGGCAACCTCAGCCTCGGGCTCCTTATCTTTTGGGTCTTCACCGGAGGGCTTCTTCCCAGGCAGATCAACGGGCTTCTTAGGTGCGTCACCGAGGACAACATCCCCCGTTTGAAATACCAGCCTGACCGGCAAGGAAGCGCGCGCCTCCACCGGGCGGACCTCTTCCCCCAGAACCTCCTGGCCGAGGGGCTCGCGCCCAATGAGCGCTGGCGGCATCGACCGCAGTACGATCGGCTGCTTCGAGCTCGCAACCTTCTCTTGCGCTTTCGATCCTTCGGCACCTGCTGGCGCAGGGCTGGCCTTAGAAGTTCTCTTGCCGGCCTCCTTCTTGCTGAAGTCGATAGTCTCGAGGAGCAGCGCCGACCCGGGCTTCGCCGTCACGTCCATGCTACGCAAGAGGCCCTTCGGCTTCCCTTCAACTGGCAGCAGCATCTGTAGCTCGTACGGACCGGGCACCAGGCTGAAGAAGAAGAACCCCTCGTCATTCGACTCCGCGACTATGGGGTGCGCGCCGTATCCGGGGACCTCCGAGATGGCACGCACCAGCACGCCAGACGCGGGTGAACCGCCTTGCCCGAGTACCGTCCCTTGAATCCCGGAGGACAGGGGCAGAATCATCTCGACGGTCGTCGGCGAGCCCATGTTCTCCACGTCCACGCAGAGCGATCCATAGCCGATCGGCTCCGCGCCAGTGCGGCACAGATCGACGCCGATTGGGCTGGAAATCCCGAGCGGGACCGACTCATTTTTGACGGCCAGCGCATAGCGCCCGGACGCGAGGTCCGGCGCCACAAAGACACCGTCGACGCCAGCGGTCATGGTCAGTGCGACCTCGCGGCTTTCGACGTCCACCACGTCGATCTGAATATTGGCTATCCCCTTGCCAGAGCTGTCCACGACGCTGCCACGCAGGCCCTGGGTCGTCACCGGCAGCGGCCCCTGGTCGCCCGCAGGCGGCGTCACGGGGATCTCCACTCCGGACCCTGCGACCTGCGTCGCCAGCGTCAACTTCGGGGCGCTGTCAACCGCGCCGGCGAGCTCAATGATGGGCTCGACGTCGGGCGCCGCCTCCGGCTGCCCCTCGGAGTCCTGCGGCGCCGCTGGTGCGGGCAGCGTGATCTCGGTGATAGCCGGTTTGACCCCAGCCAGCTCCACTTCGGCTGGCTCAACCACTGCCGGCTTGGAGGGCATGCGAACCTCCCGTGCAGGGCGGCGCCCGGCGTGTGGCTTGGAGTCGAGTCGCTCGGCAATCAGAGCTTCCACGGTGCTCGAATCGAGCTCCACTTCTGGCTCACGCAGAATGGGGCCCCGGCGGGTGGCTTGCCAGCTTGGGTGATCCCCAGTAGAGGCATCAGTAGAGGCATCCATAGGTGCGCCCGCAGAGGCGCCCATGAATGAACCAGACCTCGCACTCGCCAATGGGCCTGCGCTAGTCGATTCGCCGGAGGCCTCGCTCCCCTGGCCAACACCCGCGGCGGCGACCTCTTCGCGAACCTCCCGAATGACGCGGGACGCCGCTCCAGTCTGGCTGCGCATCTTGAGCTCCGGTGGGAACGCGGTGGGAAGCCCCGCCTCGACCGCTGAACCCGACTCTACAGCGGCACCATTGGGCAACCCCGCCTGCTCCACCTTCTGGTCGACCGCCCTGGAAGCTCCTTGCGCCTCTAGAGCCGCGACGGTCCGGTTGGAAGACTCCTTGAACCCATCGCTGCCGGGAGCGGAGCTGGCGATATAGACGGCCCCCGCGAGGACGAGGAGAATGAGGATCGAAACGATACGCATCGTGCAATGGGCCCGAGCCCTGCTTGTAGAGATACTGTGCTGGAGGCGGCTGCGCTGCGAGTAGTCTGGCCAGAGAGCGCTAAAGGCAAGCCTATCGCACCTGTACTTGGGAAGTCGGACTCCTGGCCATTGCGAAACGACACGACCCGACGTAACTGCCAGATAGGCCCAATATGAGCGTGAAACCAAGACCGCGTCGCGAATCAACGTATGACTGATCCACACACTGATTCCATCGGGGACGAGCTCCCGTCAGCGACGCCGCGCCTCCACGACCGCCATGGCCTCGGCCTCACGCTCTTCGGCGGAGGCGCACGCGCGGCCTACCAGGTCGGCGTCCTCCGGGGCCTCTCGCACGCCCATCCCAATCTTGAGATCCCGTTCATCACCGGGATCTCGGCCGGCGCCATCAATGCGGCCCACCTGAGCTCCCGTATCGGCACCTTCCGGGAGCGCACCGAGTCCCTGGAACAGCTCTGGCGCGCCATCGACGTGGATCGCGTCTTTGAGACGCAGGGCCTCCCGCTGCTTTACCGCACGGCCTGCATCGCCATGCGCCTGGCCATCGGCTGGGCCCCCACCCTGGACCCGCTGCTCGGCATGGTCAACGCCGCGCCACTTTCCGCTTTCCTGGAAGGGGCCCTGGGCAGCCGCGACCTCCCTGGCATCGACGCCAATCTCGCCTCAGGGCAGCTCAAAGCCGTCGCCCTCATTGCCCTCAAGTACTCCACCAGTCAGACCATCTCGTTCTGCATGGGCGAGGAGATCATCGACTGGGAGCGCCCCCTGCGCCGCAGCCAGCGCGGCCGGCTCACCATCGATCACATTCTCGCCTCAGCGGCCCTCCCACTCTTCTTCCCGCCCGTCGAGATCGACGGCGAGTGGTACGGCGACGGCGGGATCCGCCTCACCGCGCCGCTGGCCCCCGCGATCCACCTGGGCGCCGACCGCCTCTTGGCGATTTCCACCCGCTACCGCCCCTCCGGCAAGGAAGCCGATCGCCCCCGTTTTGACGGACCACCCCGCGCTGCCCAGGTCCTCGGCAGCCTGATGGGCGCCACCTTCCTGGACGTCCTCGACCAGGACGCGGACCAGCTCGACCGCATCAACGACCTCCTGGAGAAACTCCCGCCGGAGAGCCGCGGCGCCCTCCGCCCGCTGCGCTCCCTCATCATCCGGCCGTCCGAGGACATCGCGCGCCTCGCTAACGACTTCGAACCGCGGCTCCCCTGGACGTTCCGCTTTCTCACGCGGCGCTGGGGAACGCGAAAGTCCCGCTCCCAGGAGCTGCTTTCGACGATCCTGTTCCAGGAAGACTACGTGCGCCTCTTGATGGAAATCGGTGAGCGCGACGGTGTCGCCCACTCCGACGCGCTCTCCGAGCTGATCGATGCTCCGGCGATTACCAGCTGAACACGAGGCCCGCGTAGAGCGACGCGTCCATCCCCGAAGCCGCCACCGCGTCCTCGTGGAACGAGAGAATGAGCCGCGTGCCCTTCGAGAGGTCACGACTGATCCCGAACCCAAGGTCCAGGATCTCACGGTCAATCTCCTCGAACGGGAGGTCGCGCGTCAGTGGCATCTGCAGGACTGCCTGGAAGAGCAGCGAAGTGCGGTTCGACCAGCGGTACTCGACGCCGCCGCTCGCGAGCAGCAGCGTTCGCACGTCGATACCGGCGTCGCGGAACCGCCGGGGCTGGTCGGCCTGCATCCCGTCCATGCCGCCGGTGAACGTCCAGCGCCCGAGTGATCGCTCCAAGAGGACACCCGCCCCCACGTCGATGCCGCCGCTACCGCTGCCGCGGTCCTCGTCTCCCGTCGGGAGCTCAATGGTGGTGCGCACGGAAACGGCCGGGCCGTGACCGTCCTCTGCTCGGAGGACCTGGGTCCAACTAACCGGCAGGTCACCGAGCAGAATCTGGTCCTCCTCGAATTCCCACGCCGTCACGCCGTCACGCTCGAGGCGCATGGCGTACTGCCCGTTCCCCGTTTGTTCACGACCTCCGCCTGCGAAGCCTGTGAACTCATGGAAGTCGTTGAGAACCTGGTCGAGGAAGCCACTGGATCCGAAGAGAGCGCTCGGCTCGATGGAGATCTCGCCCCCGCCACCGAGGCCGTAGGCCAGCCGCGCCGAGGCTCGGGCGATCTCGCCGTCGAAGCGCGCCGCGCTATCCAGCCGGCCGCGGCTCTCGAAAATCGACGAGTAGGTCACGTCGGTCCGGAGCGCGAACTTGCCGTGCTCCAGAACGGCGGCGCGCCTTGGACGCGGAATCGGAAAGATCAGCCCGGCGGGCTGCATGATCCGCGTTGGAATCGGGCCACGCACGACGGCGCGCGGCGCGTCGGCATGACCCAGCCAAGGTGCTGCGCAGGAGACAGCACCCAGCGCCACGACGGCGCAGGCCAGTCGTGACGCCGCGACCCCGAAACCACGAGAGCCTGAGGCACAAGAGACTGAAAAACGGAGCATAGGATTCACAGTCGTTCAGTCCTTTCCGTTGCCGTCGCCATCACCGTCCGCCTCCGGCGGCGGCCCCATATCGGGCATCGCCGGGAACGTCACCTTGATCTGGAAGTCCTGGCGACGGAACACACACGTTCCATCCTCAAGGCACACGGAGTACACCGCGTACGCCGGCAGTACGCTCGCCGGCATGGCCGCGGATTCGTCCGGCGGCCCCAGCGGAATGGGCTGGGTCGAGATCTCGAAGTCAGCCAGAAGAGGCGCAGTCTCCTGGCCTTCCACGGGCATGGGAAAGCGGTAGCTCGACGACGCAGCGTTCCAGCCATCAGGCAGGCCGAGCCAAACCATCGGCGGGTCGGCGTCTAAAGGCCACTTCGCCCCGGCCTTCGGTCGGAGCGTCACGTGAACGCGCGACGAACCCACCGGCGACCGCATGCTTCCGCCTGCTGACGCCGTGTGCTGCGCGACGGCGAGCTCAAGGCCGACGATCTCCCCGACGTCGCGCGGAAGTTCGCCGCGCGGATCTGGCTCGACCGGCTCTGGGCTCGCGCCGTCAGCCGCCTTCCCCGACCGTGAGCCGGGGAGTCTCTTCGTCTTACCCGCCACTTCGGACCCCGAGAGCATAGCCCTCAGTTGAACGGGCGAGTCGTCACGGGCCCAAACCTCCAAGGTGGCCTTTCCCACCCAATCGTAGAAGGGATAGGGCTTGTCGAGCCTGGGCCCCCACTGCTGAATCCGTCGGCGCCAGATGTACTGTCCGGGGCGCGCGTGAAGCGCCTCGCTCCACAGGGTCAGCGCGCTCTGGAAGTCGTCCGGCTGGGCCGCCGCGCTGTCGTACCGAAGCCTGTGGGCCACGCCGGCGCAGAACTGCTCGTACGGCGTCGACGGAGCGTCCATCAGCGCGCCGAGCCCCGCTTGATTCTCCGGCCCGAACGGCTTCTCCTGAACGCCCTCCAGGAGCACGCGAGCCATCGCCTGCTCGCGAGCCGACCCCGCCTTGACGAGCTCCGACACCACAAACCCAGCCGGACGCGCAGGCGTAGTCGCGGGAAAGCTGGCCTCCATGAACTCAGGGATGAACTGGCTGTCGAACTTGCGAGGATCGAGGCGCCCGAGGCGAACCACGCCGCTCGCGTCGATCGCCGAAACGACGGGGACGACCTCGAGACCGGTCACGCCGAAGGGGTCCCACAGCAGCGGAAAATCAAACTGCTGCCATTGGGCGTACAACGCCGCGCGGTCAGGGTGCTGCTCGTGCACGATCCCGACCACCGCTAGCTCTCCGCTCTCGACAAGAGCCTTTGTCTTTGCGTGCCAGACCGGCACGTGAACTCGGCAGCCTGCTCACCAGGACGCGAACTGGATGAGGAGCAATCGCTTGCCCTCGTAGTTCTTCAGTCGAACGAGCCCCTTGCCATCGACGCGCGGAAGCTCGATGTCCGGAATAGCGGAGCCAGACGTGGTCCATATGGACCCAGCAATCGGGACCGTCATCCCCGCAGGGACCTCGGTCGGGACGGCTGCCTGGAACGTGACGGTGAGGGCCAGAAGCGTGGAGAGCATGGGGGTGAATGTACGCCTTCCCCCACGATCAGCGGATCTGGAAGCCGAGGAACTCTCCGGGCTGCGCGGCCTTCACGTCGCATTCGTCAACACTGGCGCCGGACGGTCCCTTGCGAAGCCATTCAAGCAGCTCTTGGAGCGCGGATTCGACGCCCTGAATGCGCACTTCGACTCCGCCGTCATCCAGGTTCTGGACCCAGCCAACCACGCCCAGCGATCGCGCTTCGAGCCGCGTGTGCCAGCGGAACCCGACGCCCTGCACGCGCCCTTCAAGGGTCACGTGATAGGCGTTCACGGCGCCGGGACCCCGAGGTCCTTGAGCGCAGCGCCCTCGACGTTGCGCGGGTCCCCCGAATGCACCGTCGGCCCCGGCGGCAGCGTTCGCATCACCTCGCCCTCCAGCGCCCGAAGCTCCGCGATGCGCGCCTCTGCGTCCTCGCGCCCGGAGAGCTGGCGCGCGAACTTCGCGTACATCCCTTGGTGGGCGGCTTCGGACGGCAGCAGCTCCGCGAACAGCTCGCGCAGACGATCGTCTTGGGCGTGATGGCTGAGGAGGTGAAACCGCTCGAG
>JBLIHL010000136.1:0-11944 GCA_047635895.1 Paracoccaceae bacterium
GCGCCAGCGCCCGACGCGTGGGCTGAGTCGTTATCGGCACAGACATGACGGTACGGACACGCCCGGTACCGACTTGCCCGGTAACGGCTTCCTGCCGTCGGCGCGTAGCGCTCGACGCGTGGGCTGCGGCCTGACAGGCAACGTCTCGCGCCGCGCTGCCCGCCATCAGGACCCAAGACGGTAGCGCGCAAGCCCCAGCCCACGCGTCGAGCGCTGCGCGCCGACGGCAGCAGGTCGGCGCCGGGAAGTCGGTAGCGGCCAGGTCGGTACCCGTCACGACTGCTACCAAGGCACTGAATGCCGAACTGCCCGATCGCTGAGACACCGCGCTGTATTTATGGCATTTCCCCTGACGGGGAAATAGCGATCATGTCCACGGCGCTCGCCGCGCAGGCGTCCTCGCCGCACGGGCGTGCTGCC
Source organism: Paracoccaceae bacterium (assembly GCA_047635895.1). Taxonomy (GTDB): domain Bacteria; phylum Planctomycetota; class UBA1135; order UBA1135; genus Saltatorellus. The sequence continues at coordinate 421 of JBLIHL010000136.1, forward strand.
GCACGGTCCTCCTCGCCGGAGGGGCCGCGAGGGCGAGCCTCGCGCCGGGCCGCACGAACCCTGCGGGCACGCGCTACGGCCCGGGCGTCCTGCGGAAGCGCTGGACGGCTTCGGTCTAGCCCGATGGACACAAGCCAACAAGCCACAACACTCGCCCATGCGGGCGAGCAGCCCAGAACGCAGGCCCTTACTTGCGCGTGCCATCAGGTGGCTTGGCATCTCCTGCATGGGTAGCAGCCCTACCCCACACCGACCTGATCGCTACCCCCAACCTATCATCGGCGCAGAGCGCCCAACAGGTGAGCCACGGTCAGACCGGCAACCTCTAGCGCCGACCTGCCGTGCAGCCCACTCGGCTACTGCGCCGCCCGAATCAGCGTGTAGTAAGCCACTGGATGGAGGAGCGTGAAGCCTTCATTCGCACTCAGCACACCTTCCATACCGAGCTCATGCACGTAACCCTCACGCAGGCCCTCGACCACTAGATCGACACCGAGACCGTCATCGTGCGGCGTCGCGGCACTCACCTGCAGCTCTTGGGTATCCAGCTCGGCGCTGCCGTAGCGCTGGGACGCCTCGTAGGTGTAGCTGCTGAGCGTGTAGCTCTCAGTCGTCGAGCATGATGCGGCCTCCGCCCTGGAGGTGAACCGCACGCGGAAACCTGTTCCGTCCTTGAGAAGGCGCACCGTGCTGGCCTCGAAGGGCACCGTGCCTGAGAAGTCGATACGCTGCATTCCGTCAGTGATCGATCCCTTGGACCCCCACCCACGGTCGGTTTCGCCTACAAGCAGCGCACCATCCTCCGTGAAAGCCAGTCGCACTGCGCCCGAGGCCAGGCCGTCCCGGAAGCGAAAGCAGGCGCCCTGCCAGTGGCCGCGAACCCGCTCTAGATCGACCCGAAACACGGCCGCCTCGTATTGATCGCCTACGAAGATCTGACCGGCAAAGGGCCCGAAGGCTCCCTCGCTGTTGTCCCAAACAAAACCAGCCGGACTCCGCCCGATCTTGTCGTACGGGAACCAAACCGCCGGCATCTGGAACTGCGGATGCTCTCCCGCACGCACGATCGCCGGGTACAGCGTTCCCTCCGGGAGCGCCTTAGGCTCGGCAAAAGGCCATTCAGCCTTCCGCGTGGACTCGATGCCGTGGGGATGCCCCTGATAGCTCCCTGGGCGCAGAAGGCTCAGCTTGCTAGCGCCGCACCACTCCCCCTGGTTGTCCGTGTAGAACAGCTCGCCCCAGGGAGCGGCGGACACGCCGGCCGGGGAACGCAGTCCTGCACTCATGGGCTTGACGCGTCCGTCGGGCATCACCTTGAGTGCGAAGCCGCGCCAGTCCACCTTGCCAAAGGGCTGCGGGCCGAAGGGCTTGTTGGTCGTGATCCAGTAGCCCCCATCAATGCCGCGCGCCGGCCCAAAGTTGTACTCGTGGTAGTTGCCACTGATGTCCCACCAGTCGCTGATCGTGTTCAGCGTCTCGTAGAGAAAGTCACCGTCCGCATCGACGAGGCGTCCGAGCTGACCACGACAGGCCACCACGATGGAGCCGTCCGGCTCCGGCAGCAGCCCAAGTGGTTCGTGCAGCCCCTCGGCCACCTTGGTGAACACCGGGGTCTTGCTCGGCGTGGGCCCAGCGAATCCGTCGACGCCCCAGACCTCACCCCTGCGGGTTGCCGCTAGCACCCGCGGGCCATCCGGCCCCGGGACGATGCAAAGACCGCCTACCTCCAGGGTGAGGTCCGCGGGAAGCGCCAGGCTTGTGACGGGATACGAAAGCTCCTCGCGCGCACGCTTGGTCCGCGAGCCCGCCTCTTGAGCAGGAGTAGCGGCGCTGGCAGATGCAGCCCCCAAAGGCAGGATCAGCAGTGCGCCAAAACAGCACAAGGAACGAATCGAGCGGCAGGGTGCCGTGTTGAGAATCTCTACCACGCGTAGCTCCAGGAGAAAGTGCCCACGAGATCCCCGGAACCATCGTCCGCGGGAGCCATCAGAATTGGAATTCGAAGCTCGGTCAAGAGTGGCCCCGCAGACTCAGGTCCACGGTCGTTCAGGCCACCAGCACGCACGCGACCGTCCACCGAAGGACGGCTGCCGCCTCCGCTGCCGAAGCCACCTGACTGATCTTCTGAAGGGTCGACCAGCTTGGCCGTCCGCACGCTATTCGCGTCCACCTCGAAGAGAGGCCAAGGCTTCCCGTTCACTCGCCACTTGCCGGTTCCGGCACGCTCGAAGGTTCGGGCCGCCGCCACGCGAGCCACCACGGACCCGCCGACGCCGCCTCTGGGCATCCGAATTTCAAAGCTGCGCTCGACGCCCAGTCGGTCGTTGGCCTTCGCCTTCTTGGAAATCCGAACCCCAAGCTCCACGGGACGTAGCGTCTCAGCCACGAGCATTTCGCCGATCATATAGCGCATCGTGACCGCACCGTCGTCACCGACCGTGCGCCCGACCGAGCGCGTCTTCAAGCCGCTTGGGTTCGACGGGCCGTAAGGAGTCGGCCACACCGCGTTGAGGCGATCGAGGGGAGCCACCGCAAAGCCTGGCATGAAGTCCACCACGTCGGTGGACCCAGGCGACTCGAGGGCGCCTGCGCGTCCCTGCCAAGTCCCCATGGCGTTCAGGAAACGACCGCGCCAGGCCTTAGCCAAGCGCCCGTTCTGAACATCGAACGCGAAGTGAATGCCAGCGGGGTTGCCGATGCAAAGGACGCTCGGGGAGAGGTCCTTCATGAACACGGCAACGAGCCGAAGGCTCATCGACGGGTCGACCTCAAAGGCCCAGGGGCCCGTATCGAGGCCGGGAGGCGGCGCCATCGATTCTTGCTCACCGAGCCAGGACCAGAGCGCCTGGATTTGCTGATCGATATCACCACCGGCGAGGTCCTCAACAGGGCTCACACCGTCGACCCAGAACGTCGCCATGCGCGAGGACATGTCCACGCTGCCTGGCTCCTGCAGCAGGTCCTTGAACCACTCGAAGCGAAGACGCCGATGCATTTGGCCCAGGTCGACGGCTTGGACCCCGAGGCTCCGGGTCCCGAGGAAACCATGGCACTGCACGCACCCGAGTCCCCCACGGTCTCCCGCAAGGCGTCGACCTGTATCGATGTCCTTGGCGCTAGCCACGAAGTCGCCGTCGGTCTCGTCGTCGGCCAACCCAAGGGACTTGAGCGACAGGTCCGCGGCCTCAAGGCGCTCAGCAAGGCGGAGGACGTTGTCGGCCCCCATCTTGGGCATCCGCGTGTTGAGGTAGGGCCGCACGGTCTCTTCGCCCTGGAGTGCATCCCGCAGGACCGACGGTCGGAACTTGCGGCCAACATGGGAGAGAGTCGGCGGGAACCGGCCTTGGTCGCCGAGCTCCGCGTCCTCGTCGCCCGTGAAGAATGACATGAGAGTCGGGTGGACGCCGCCCACGCCGTCGCGCCGGTGGCAGCTGTAACAGTTCCTTCGAACCATATGGCGCTCGACCGCCCGCGCGGGACTGGCCGCGTCCGTCGCGATGCTGTCCGAATCAACGAATGCAGAGAGGAGCTGCCCGACGGTCTCGGGCTGGAAGTCATAGCGCCTCCCCGCGCGAAGGCAGATCAACACGCCCGGGCGCACGCCGTTCAGCTTCTCGAGCGTCGGTGCGCTGATTGCGCTGGGCACGTCCGACCGGAGAACTCCGTCGTGGCAAGTGGCGCAGCCGAGGCGGCCGAAGGCACGCTGTCCTCGTTCCGCACGCGCCTGCTCCACGGTGAACGACGAATCCTCCACGGGAAGGCCGTCGACGCCGCGCACCGCAAATTCCAGCGGCCAGTGCGAAAAGACGCTCCCGGGGATGGGTCCGCTCTCCGCATCAGCGGGCGTCTTCCAGGCCACCTTGAGCCCTTCACCGCCCTCTGCTTCGAAGTACTCGAGGATCAGCGAATGGAGCCCCGCTTCGAGCGTGATCGAACCGGTGCGCTCCTGCATCGCGTGCACGCCGCCATTGTTCACCACGAGCTCACCGGCGACCCGCAGTCGGGAGCCGTCATCGGATGTCAGTGCGAAGAGGTACTCACCGTCTTCGGGGACGTCAATGAGGCCACTGAAGCGGAGCGCAAAGTGGTCGGCGGGAAGATCTCCATTGAACCCGATTTCCCGAACGACGCGGACGGCGCTCGCCTGGTTCTCGGAGAGCAGCGCAAACCTCGACGTACCGCCCTTCTTGCCCTCGAAGACCTCCATAAGGATCCCGGGCCGGCGCTCGAATGAGCCGTCCACGCGCTGGGCTGCTGCGCGCAGTAGATACTGCGCGATGGACTGTGCTTCGCCGTTACCCAGCGACATCGACGGGCAAAATCCACCCGGCCGAATCGCCACGGGATCCAGCAGGAACGCCGCGAGATCGCTGACGCTCTGCTTCCGCACGAGATCGACGGGGATGGGCGTAAAGCTCGTTTCGAGAACGCCGAGAGGCGTCAGAGCAGGCGTGACAGGCTCGTCCTCGACCGCCTCGAACTGCGCAAGGTCGACCAGCGAATAGCCAAGGTCCTCGACGCTTTCCTGGGGGCCATGACAAGCCACGCAGCCCACCTGGTGGAAAAGCTGCCTGCCTTCTTCGAGCGCAGCGAGGCTGCCTCGTTCCACAGGCATGGACGGACTGTCGCCACCGTCAATGGAGTGCAGGAAGTGGGTCAAGTCCTCCGCGACGGAGTCGCGCAGGTTGTCAGGGATCCCAATGAGCTGGTTGGGGTGCGTGGTGCCCGGGCGGGTCGCTCGCGGGTCGAGGAGGAACTGTGTGATCCAGCCCGGCGCGGCCCGCCGAGTCACGCCCCGCAGGACGGGGGCGACGGCGGCGTCAAGGCGGGTCCGAAGCGGCGACTCAGGAGCATGGCAGCTGAGGCAATCGTATTGCGCAATTAACTCCTCGGTCGCGGGAAGGAGGTCGGCTCGCGTGCGCGCTAGCTCTCCCTCCTGAACGGCCGCGGCGGAGCTGCCGGCCGCGTCATCGCCGGCGATGACGCCGTCCGGGGTGGAACCGTCCTGGGAATGCACTCCCGCACGAGCGATCACACCGCCCGCAAGGCCACCGAGAAGCGCCACCGACAGCGCCGTCAACGTCCACCCGAGCGGGCCGCGGCGGCCCCCCGCGATCATCCGGTTAGAAAGAAGTCTCAAGCCGGATCTCCAGCGCGAAGCTCGTCGAGAATGGTCGGATCTTCCAAGGTACTCGTGTCCTGCTTCGCTTCGTCGCCGCTGGCGACCGCGCGTAAAAGGCGGCGCATAATTTTTCCGCTCCGTGTCTTCGGAAGTCGTGTAGTAATTCGAATCTCTGCCGGCCGCGCGAGCTTGCCAATCTCGACGGCCACGTGCTCTCGAAGCTCTTGAACCGTGGCCTGTGCGTCCTCGACGCTGCCCGACGGAATCACAAACGCTACGATCGCTTCACCGGTCAGATCGTCCGGGCGCGACACGACGGCCGCCTCTACCACGGAGTCGTGACTCACGAGCGCGCTCTCAATTTCCATGGTCGAAAGCCGGTGGCCCGAGACGTTCAGGACGTCATCCACGCGCCCCAAGATCCAGAAGTTGCCTTCGGCATCCTTCCGCGCACCGTCGCCGGCGAAGTAGTAGTCAGTCTTGCCAGCGTGCTCCCACTTCGACCAGTACGTCTCGCGGAAGCGCTTCTCGTCGCCCCAAATCCCTCGAAGCATGCTCGGCCACGGCTTCCGGATCGCGAGAAGGCCGCCCTGGCCATCGGGCAGCTCCTCGCCGTTTTCGTCGACGACGGCGGCGTCGATGCCGAAGAACGGCTGGGTCGCAGACCCTGGCATGGTCGCCGTGATGCCGGGGAGCGGCGCGATCATGATGCCGCCCGTCTCGGTCTGCCACCACGTGTCCACGATCGGACAGCGCCCACCGCCGATCTTCTCGCGGTACCACATCCAGGCCGCGGGGTTGATGGGTTCCCCCACCGTCCCGAGGAGGCGCAGGCTCGAGAGGTCAAACTTCTCGACGTGCTCGTCGCCCCACTTCATGAACGCCCGGATGGCGGTCGGGGCGGTGTAGAAGACTGAGACCTTATGGCGCTCGCAGATCTCCCAGAAGCGTCCTTGGTGGGGAGCGTTCGGCGCGCCCTCGTACATCACCATGGTCGCGCCGTTGGCGAGCGGCCCGTACACGATGTACGTGTGACCCGTGATCCAACCAACGTCCGCGGTGCACCAGTAGACGTCGTCCTCCTGGAGATCGAAGACAAAACGGGTCGAGAGGTAGGCGCCCACCATGTAGCCGCCGGTGGAGTGCACGATGCCCTTAGGCTTGCCCGTTGACCCAGAGGTGTAGAGGAGGAACAAGATGTCCTCAGAGTCCATCGGCTCGGGGTCACAGTCGGCATCGACGTTCGCCAGCGCCTCGTGCAGCCAGACGTCACGATCGGCGTGCCAATCGACGTCGTTGCCGCAGCGCTTCACGCAAAGGACGGTCTTGACGGGACTGCCGGCCTCCGAGGCCGCGCACTTCTCGATCGCATCGTCGACCGCTGGCTTGAGCGGAAGAACGCTCCCTCTGCGCCAGCCCCCGTCGGCGGTGATGACCGCCGTGCAGCCGCCGTCGAGGATCCTGTCCTCGAGCGAGCTGGCGCTGAAGCCGCCGAAGACGACCGAGTGAATCGCCCCGATGCGTGCGCAGGCGAGCATGGCCATCGCGGCCTCCGGAATCATCGGCATATAGATCGCCACGCGATCTCCCTTGCCGATCCCCCGTGCCTTCAGCACGTTCGCGAAGCGGCAAACTTCCCGGTGCAGCTCGGTGTAGGTGTACTTCCGAATCTCGGGGCCGCCCTCGGCGGTGGGCTCGCCCTCGAAGATCAGCGCTACCTTGTCCGCGCGCTCCGTCTCGAGGTGCTGGTCCAAGCAGACGTGCGAGGCGTTGATCTTGCCCCCACCGAACCACTTCGCGACCGGTGCGTCGCTCCAATCGAGCACCTCATCGAAGGGCTCTAGCCATGGAAGCTCGCAGGCAATCCGCCCCCAGAATTGATCGGAATCATCGATCGACTCCTTCCACATCCGCTCGTACTGAGCGCGGTCCCCGAGGCGAGAAGCCTCCGAAAAGGACCTGGACGGTGGGAAATGGCGGTTCTCCGCGAGGACGGACTCGATCGATTCGGTCATGGGCGATGCGCTGGGTGGCGGACGGACGATCCAAGAAGTGACTCACCGTATCCTAAAAGAACGGCCATGGGACTCGTCCAGCTCTGCGCGGTTATCCTGTTCGGCCCCCGAGTCCCTTCCAACGCCAGCTCCATGACCACCCCATCGAAAGCCCCCGGCTACCTCCACGGTTTCAGCGAGGGCGAGGAACAGCGGCTTCGCCGCCAGGCTCGCATCATGGAGCACAGGATCCACGTCGCGCTCCCCTTTCAGAGGTGCCAAAACCTCCTGGAGGTCGGCTCGGGGGTGGGTGCCCAAACCGAGATTCTGCTCCGAACGTTCCCGGACGTTCACGTAACGAGCGTGGAGTACTCCGAGACGAACCTCGACGCCGCCCGCCGCTACCTGGCGAAGCAGCCCTGGCTCGAAGGACGGCACGATGTCACCCACGGGGACGGCAACTCACTCGACTTCTCGGCCTCCACGTTTGACGGCGCCTTCCTCTGCTGGATCCTAGAACACGTGCAGGACCCCGCACGCGTACTCTCCGAGGTACGCCGCTGCCTGCGGCCAGGCTCCCCGATCGTGGTGAACGAGGTCCAGAACGCATCGTTCTTCCTCTCGCCGTACAGCCCCTTTACTTTGAAGTACTGGGCGGCCTTCAACGACCACCAGTTTGAACTGGGCGGCGATCCCTTCGTGGGAGCGAAGCTAGGCAACCTGCTCCAGCGCGTTGGCTTTTCACAGATAGAAACGGATGTCCGAACGGTCCACCTCGACAACCGCCGCCCGGCAGAACGGGCAGAGTTCCTCCAGTTCTGGTCCGACCTCCTCCTGAGCGGCTGCGAGAATCTAAAGGCTGATGGCAAGGTCGACGACGAGACCGTTGCGGGCATGCAGGCAGAGCTCAAAGAGGTCGGCCGGAACCCCGACGCCGTCTTCTACTACTCGTTCGTCCAGGCGCGCGCGCGGACCAGCTGAATCAGCCAGCGCTCGCCTCGCCCTCAGCAGCCTTCATTTCCGGCTCCCCACTGATCGCAACTTCCCTCTGCTTCCCCCGACTCGACGGCCCCATGATCACTTCCAAGCTCACTCGACTTCGACCCGCTGCAGCCGCCGCGCTCTGGGTCATCCTCGGCCTGGGACTTCCCGTCGCAGGTGCGATGGCCACCTTCTCAGGCGCGCCCGCCCCAGCGCCAGCGCCCCCCCTGGTGGACGATGGATTTGAGTCCGCCCTGGTCCAGCTCGAACTCAGCCCGGACGACCCGAGCGCGCTTCTCGCCGCGTCGGAGGCCTCGTTCGCGGAGGCGGATGACGATCGTGCGCTCTGGTACGCCGAGCTCGCGCGAATCGCTGCCGAAGGTACAGACGCCGAGAGGGACGTCGAGAAGAAGGTGCGCGCGATCCGAGACGAGATTGGCATCGAGGTTCCCCTGCTGGGCCGCTCGGTCGACGCCTACTCCAAGGAGCTCTTCAACTTCGCGAGGGCGTGCTCGGGCAAGAAGTACTACGCGAACGCCGCGGACCTCCTCGGCTCGCTGGACGACTCGCCCTACGAACGAGCGGCCAGCTCGATCCTTGAGAAGCTCTTCAAGAAGGACAAGGCGATCAAGGCGATGCTCGCCACTGGCGTCCCGATCAACGTCGCGGTGAAGAAGCTCCACAGCGAGGGTGAACTCAAGCGGCTCAACCGGACCCACACTGACTGGACGAATCCGTACAAGGCGGAGGGTGAGAACTACACGATCGTCACCGACATGGGCGTGGAGATTGGTGACCAGATGCTGGGCGCCATGGAGCAGATGAACACGTTCTATCGGCAGATCTTCGAGTACAAGGAGCGCGGCGGCACCATGCGCCGCTGCGAGGTACGGGTGTGGAAGACGCGCGAGGAGTTCGATGAATACAACGCCGATATTGACCCCAACGTCAAGGGCTTCTATCGCCCCGACCAGAACAACGTGAGCACGTACGACCCGCGCACGGAGCCGAACGGGTCGTCCAAGACGATCGAGAACCTCTGGAGCACCCTCTACCACGAGGCCTCGCACCAGTTCACCCGTGCGGTCTGGAAGAACCCAATCCCTACCTGGCTGAATGAGGGCACCGCAAGCTACTTCGAGGGAGCAGCACTCCTCACGGGCGGCGTCGTCGAGACCAACCGGATCCCCCGGTCGAGGCTGAGCGGCCTCGTACACTATCTCGGCATCGACGACCTCTGGGACCGCAAGGAAGGCAGTAGCGCCGCCGGTGCGACGGGGCGCTACGTGCCAAGCGATGACTCGCCCGGGCTCAAGTCCGTGGTCAGCTACATGGCACCGGGCTCCTACCCTGGTGAGTACTACCCGTTCGGCTGGGGCCTTGTGTACTTCTGCCTCAACTACGAAGACGAGAACGCCGAGCGGATCTACGCGCCCATCTACAAGGACTTCATGAAGTCCTACTACAAGACGGGCGGCGTGAGCCCGCTCCAGCGCTTCAAGGTCTTCTTCGTAGAGGAGCCAGGGATTGAGGGGATCGAGACCTTCGAGGACTTCGAGAACCGCTGGATCGACTGGATCGCGGAGCTCGCGCGCCGTGAGTTCGGCCTCGCTAATCAGGCTGACAAGCTGATCGCCCAGGGGCGCCACGAGATCGAGAACGATCATGCTGACTATGCCATCCAGAGCCTCCGCTGGGCGCTGCGCAAGCGCCCCGAGGACCCGACGGCCATGGAGCTTCTCGGCAACTGCTACCTCGACACCAAGAACAAGGACGCGGCGCTCTTCACCTTTCGTGCGTTGGCTACCAAGGCGCGCGGCACGGCGGACCAGGAAGCCGATCTGGAGGGCTACGACGGAACCGCTGCCGAGGCGCTCGAGGCGGCCATTGCTGGCCTGAGCAAGGTCGATTCGTCCATCGGGCGCAAGCTCTCCGAAGGCATCACCGGCTTCGTTGACGACTCCCTGGCCGAGGCGAACGCCTGGGTCGAGGCCGGCTACCCGCGCGTGGGTCTCCAGGCCATCGCCATGGCTACCGAGGTGCTGGGCGGCGACGGCCGCCTCCAGGCCCGAGCCACTGAGATCCAGACGGAGGCCGGTGTCAACGTGATGCGGACCCGCCGGCTCCCGGTGGCGAACCTCGACGGGTGGAACGTCTCGGGCGCCGACTGGGAGACGGCTGAGAAGGGTACGGACCGAGTCCTCACCACCGCGGGAGGCCGCGACAGCACAGCCACCCTGAGCAAGGCACCGCCGAAGCTCTTCAGATTCACGGTGGATATCGAACAGCTGGATACAGAGGCGACGACGCTCCCGGGCATCACCTTCGCCGGTGGTCCGGGCGGCAACCGCATGTTCGTCATGCTCGGCACCTCGGGAACCTTCGGCTTCCTCGAGTTCGACGAGAAGACGGGGCAGCCCAAGCTCGATCGCGACCTCTTCAAGCGTGGCCCCAGGGCCGAGGACGGCAAGGTCACGATGTCCATCGAAGTGGGACCCGTGGAGACGCGCTTCTTTGCCGGCGATAAGGAGCTGGGCTCGATCGAGCTCCCTCCCTCGGCATTCGAGGGCCAGGTGGGCCTCTTCTGCGTGGGGGCTACACGCTTCGTCAACCCCCGCCTCGCCTACTGACCGACACAGAAAAGCCCCTCCCAGGGGCTGCAAGGTTGGATATTGGAAATTTCCGGGACGAGCCACTTCAGTATTTTGACCGTCTGCCGATAACCACAGTGCCCTCATGGTTCTTCGAGAACCTACGGCCTCACCCGAATCCCCTCTCGGGTGGGGCCACTTTCTTTGGGCCCCGGATTCAGCGCGTACCGATCCAAGGCATGCAGCAGCTCCGCCACCCGGACCGATTGAGATGACGAACTCCCCCACGTCGACCTCGTCCGAGGTTCCCGAGACCGAATCCCTCCGCGTCCAGGTCGTGGCTCGCTGGAACAGCTGGGTTCAGGTGCGCGATCCGCGGGATGACTCACTCCGCTGGGTCGACCTGTCCGAGTCCGCTTTCGAAGAAGCCTGATAGCAGGTCCTGCGGTAAAGACCGCGGCGGGCATCGCTCCATGGAGCGGGCCAATCAGTGGCTGGGACTTTCTTCCGAAATGTTGCACCGACCTTAGAGCGCGCTTCGGATGTCTACCCGTGAAGCGAAGCTCGCCCCCCCTGATTGCGATTGTGCACTCCAACCTGGTCCTCCTCATCGAGGGCCATGGAGATATGGCAACCATTGAGCTTCGCCATGGACGTCCCTGTGGACTGACCCTTTTGGCTTGGAGGAGCCGGGTTTGATCTGATCCGTCGCGCACTGGCTCACCTGTCAGCGAAGAGTCCCCCCCTTAGACCTCTTCGCCCGACTCGAGCCGCCCCCCCCTCTAAGTCGCGCGCCCGTGCATCGAATCAAACACTGACTCCTCTTCCCCAGCCCT
>JBLIHL010000137.1:0-11899 GCA_047635895.1 Paracoccaceae bacterium
CCTCTGGAAGCGTGAGCCGCCGAAGAGCCCCGGCCCCATCTGCGATCACGACGCTCTGATCGTCTGGGCTGATCGCGAACGACTTCGCAGGGACGGGATCCCACTCCGACGCGGGAAGGCTGTGGAGAGGCGTGATCTTCCCGAGCGGCGTGTCCTGGGGTGAGGAGGTGGACCCGAGAAGCCCAGCGGAAAAGACGCCAACGTGAGCGGCATGTAGGAGCATCTGAAGCATAGTTCCAGAAGTACGCGGCGAACGCCGAATCGACCCCAGGGATTCCTGGTTTCTCTCCCCCTGCGCCCTACCGCAAAAGAAAAGAGGCCCCGGCTCTTTCGAACCAGGGCCTCTCCAAACGCGCCTAGGCGCGCGTCAGCCAATCGCTGGCTCAAGCAGCTCGATCACTGGAACGTGACGCTCGTGGCGCTCGAGAAGTTCGACGTCGGTGCGCCGCTTCCGTCAACGTCGCGGTACCAGAGCTGGAAGTTCCGCGTGTCGCCGGCAAGGACGGCGAAGGCGCCGTTCGGGCCCGGCATGTTATCCAGGTCAGGCGAGAACGAAACCGCGCCAGCAGCGCCGGAGTCGAGCACGTTTCCGGCGAAGCGACCGAGGTCGAAGCTCGCGATGCAGAGGTTGCCCGTGCTGCCGCCCGGGTTCGCGACGAAGATCGTCTCGGCCGAGTGCACGAAGTAACCCATCGAGTTCATCGGGAGAGCCGTGACGTCGAGGCTGACGGTGTTGTCCACCACGAGGAGGCTGCCGGTGACCTTGAGGTCCGCGCCGACGCCCGTCGAGTTGACCTCGCCAAGGCAGATGATGAAGCCGTTGCCCTCGGTGATGTTCATCACGCCGAGGCCATTGGAGCCGTTGAATCCGCCGACCTGGACGAGGTAGGTCGTGCCTGCGGTCGCCGCGAAGCTAACGAAGCTGTCAAGGCCCGTGCCGCCGTCGTCGTCACATGCGACCTCAACGAGGGTCATGCAGTCGCCGGAGTAGACGGCCATGCCGGTGTCGTACTCGCTACCCGAAAGGTCGATCGACACGTCGCAGTCGCCGCTAGCGGTGTAGCTGAACCAGACGTCGCTGGTTTCACCGTTGAAGACGCAGCTCATGTCGACAAGGCTGTCCGTCGCGCCCACGTTGCTGTAACTGGTCGAACCAACGCCAACAGCGATGGCACCCGAGCAGTCGTCATTCGGAAGCATGTCGGCGAACATCGCGTTCACTTGACCGACACCCGAATTGCCGCTGAATCCAGCCACGCGGACGTGGTAGGTCTGGCCCGCAAGACCAGCAATGCTGACCATGCTCTGAAGGCTGCCACTATCGTCGTTGCAAGCCTCGCTCACGAGGGCGCCACAGCCACCGCTGTAGATCTCGAGGCGGGTGTCAAAGGCCGAACCGAACGTGTCCACAACGATCGCGGAGTCACTCAGCGGCGTGATCGTGTACCAGATATCCAGAGCGTTGGCAGCTACGCCACCGCAAGAAAAATCAGGATCCGATGCCGAGTTCGTCGCCAGCGTGTTGTCGAACATCTCCATGCCACCGTTGCTAAGCGCGATAGCAGCGACGCATTCGTCGTTCGAGACGGCTGCCGGGGCTCCGGTGACGAGCACCTGGCCCGGACCGAACTCGCCAAGCTGCCATCCACCAATGCGGACGAAGTACTCGGTGCCCGTGACGGCCATCCAATCGACTTCCGTCGTGAAGCCAGCGCAGCCGGACGTATCGTCATTGCACGCAACGGAGATCAGAGCGCCGCATGCGCCCTCGTAGATCTCAATCTTGGTGTCGTAAGACGCCGTGCCACAAGTCGTAGCCTGTGCCATGTAGTCGGCAGACGCCGTGAACTTGAGCCAGACGTCCTGGGAGTTGAGGTCGCCGCCGCCAGCTGCGCAGCTGAAGGGCAGGGCCGAGACGGTCGCGCTCGTGGTATCGAAGCTCGTGAGCGTGTCGACCACGATCTCGGCGGCGTCCACACATTCGTACGGAGGGGCCGGCGGGCCGACGAGGAGAACGTCGCCAGGACCAAAGTCACCCAGTTGCCAGCCACCGATGCGGAGGTAGTACTGCGTGCCAGCGGTCGCCATGAACTCGAGGTCCGTCGTAAAGCCAGCGCAGCCGCTCGTGTCGTCGTTACAGGCGACGGAGACGAGAGCACCACAGGCGCCTTCGTAGACTTCCATCTTGGTGTCGTACGAGGCAGTGCCGCAGGTCGTGGCAAGCGCCATGTAGTCGGCGGGCGATGTGAAGGTGAACCAGACGTCCTGCGACGTCGCCGTTCCGCCGCCAGCCATGCAGCTGAAGTCGGGAGCGGAAGGCGTCGCCGACGTGGTGTCGAACGAGGTGGCCGTGTCGAATGAGAGTGCCGCGGCACTCGCACACTCGTCCTGCGCAACCGCGCCGGAGACAAGGATGGACCCGGCGACAGCCGTCGTCAGGAAGCTGAGAATTGAAGGAGAATTCATGAAGCAGGAGACCTCGGAAATGATTAGAGCGCACGGCCGCCGAAATGAAGGCTCGCTACACCGAAACATATCCCGCCAACGTCCCTTCATGACGCCGACATGAGATCAATGGAGAGGAATGACCCTTACATGCGAAGCCTGCAGCGGACCGCTACGAACTTTGGGTACCCACTGGTCTCGATTCAAGTCAGTTCCGGGCTAGCGGAGGGTGACCCGGAGCTCAGGAGGATGGGTTCCCTCGCGACTCGAGTAGATCGCGCTATCCGTCGACGAGCTGATCAGGGCGAGAAGAAACGTCCCGTCACGGGACACTTGCCCCGCGAGGTCAAACTCAACCGAGGCACCGGTGATCGCGAGATTGGCGCTACCGACAGGTGCCCTCACCAGGGCTGGCGCGTTCTCAAAAGCCAGGGACGCTTCGTCCCTGGACGTATCCACCCGGTAGACCGTCCCACCGGAACGACTTCCATCAATCGCATGGAGTCGGAGCGTCGCACCCTCCACGAATTGACCCGCGGTACCCGCCACATCAAACCGCAGATAGGTGGTGTACGAGGGCCCCCACCCGCAGGCGCAGCGTCTCCAGCGTCCCGTACGTGGCCGTAGGGTTGGAGGACTTCACATGGCCATCAGCCACCGAGCGAAGGGAACGCTCAATCAGGGACAGCGGCTAGGATGTCCGTCGGCCTCTTTGCAACGTCTTGACCCATTGTCCCATTTGGAACCTATGCAGAGCCTTCTCTTTCCCGAGTTCAGCCCCGACAACCTCGAGCAAGCGGCGCTCTCTGAATGGACGGATGGCTGGCTGGCAAGCTTCCCGGCACTGAAGGGCGAAGGGGCCATGGCCGAGAGCTCCCTCGCCCTACGAAAGCTCATGACTCCCCTGGGTCCGATGCTCGCGGTGGCCTCAAAAAATGGGCTCGTTCTCCTCGAGTTCGTCGACAAGGACCGGATCAAGTCCCAGCTCGCGCGCGCCACGAAGATTCACGGTGGACCTCTTCTGCGCTGCGCTTCGGCCAAGGTCAGGCACGTCGAGCCTGTCCGGGAACTCGATCATGTGGAGGACCAGATCGCTGCCTACTTCGCAGGCGAGCGGAAGGCCTTCGACCTGCGGCTCGATCCCACAGGAACACCGTTCCAAAAGTCCGTGTGGACGCAGCTCCTGACCATCCTTTACGGAGCCCAGGCATCCTATGGCGACATCGCCGAGGCCGTCGGCCGTCCCTCCGCGTCACGCGCTGTCGGCGCTGCGAACGGCAGCAACCCAATCGCCATCATCCAGCCGTGCCACAGAATCATCGGCTCCGATGGAACGCTCACTGGCTATGCCGGCGGACTCTGGCGTAAGCGTCGGCTCCTTGAACTCGAAGCAGCGACGCACCTGAACGACTGACCGTTCCCCTGGCTCAAAGACTCCGCAGCACCGTCTCGGCGACTCGCCGGCCGCCCGCCGCCACCGCGAGCGTGCTTTGCCCCGGAAAGACGCTATCGCCCACCAGGTGCAGCCCCTTCGGCAGCCTACGCCCGAAGATCTCTCGATACTGCCCGAGCCCCGCGCGTCGCGGAATCCCTCCGACGAGCCCTTCACTGCGCCCAGTCCAGCGCTTGAAGGTCCTCGCAGACCCGGTGAACTCTCGCTCGATCGACGTCCACTCAGGCGCCAACTCGACAATCGTCTCGCGCATCGCGGACTGCACCGACTCGATGTATGCAGCCTTCCCGGCGTCATCTAGCGCTCGCCACTTGGGGATCGAGATGTGCGTCGAGATCGTCACTCGTCGCAGCTCTGGGTTCGCCGTCCCTTCACCCTCGGCACCGATGGAAAGGAAGACGTGGTTGCCTTCGAGGAGCGGCTGTTTCGGATCGCGCACGAGTTCTATATGGCGCGCGCCAGGACCGGCACCACGCGGGGCCCGTACCGTTCGGAAGAGCATGGCGGCGCTCCATCCATCGCGGACCCTCTCCGCCATCGACCGCAGGAGAGACGAGTCTTCCAGGTCGAGGATGCGCGCGACGTCCTGGGGTAGCGCGTTGAACAGAACGTGCTTCGAGGAGATCTCGTCGCGTCCGGCCTTCAGCACCCAGGTCCCGTTGGCATCCCGAGATCCCCGCCGAACGGGTGCACCGAACCGAACGGTGCCCCCGAGTCCCTCGATGGCATGCACCATTCCCCAGGCTAGCTGGCCGATCCCGCCCTTGACGTGGACGGCCCCGCGGTGGTGGTAGTCGAGGGCCGCGAGTGCGAAAGGAGCCTCGGCCTCACGGACGCTGCACTGCACGGTGATCTGGCACTGCGAATCTAGCCAGGTCACCAGCGGGTCAAAGTGCGTCAGGCCGAATCGCTCGAGGACGCTCCAAAGCGTGCGCCCGGCGAGCCGCGTGAGGGGCAGGTAGCGCGGCAGCCTGAGCGCGTGGCGCAGCACGCGCGCCGGAGTCAGCGGCGGAAGCAGGCGCACGTCGTCGAGGGTGGGCCAGAGCGCAGACGCCACGCGTTCCTGGAGCCTGGCGAAGCGGCGGAGTCCCTCGACCGGAGCGCCTGGGAGGGATTCAAACTGGCTCCACAGCGCGTCGCGATCGCGACGCGCATGAAGGACGCCGTGCGGGGAGCGCAGCTCAAGCGGTGGATCGAGGTGCTCGTACTTGACGTCCATGCCGTAGCGCTCAATCCAATGATGGAAGAGCTGCCCCTCATCAAAGCCAGAGAACAGCGTCGCGCCACCCTCGAACCAGTCTCCCCCGTGCTCGAACGTGCACGCGCAGCCCCCGGGGTACTGGAGCCTCTCGATGAGGGCAACCCGCGCCCCGTTCTCGGCAAGATGCAGCGCTGCCCCGAGTCCGCCAAATCCAGACCCGACCACGATCGCGTCGTAGGTAGTGCTCAATTGGGCCCGCCCGCGTCCTGCATGGCGACTGCCCACCGGACGAGAATCCAGGCGATCAAGAGCCCTCGCGCTGTCCATGCGAGCGTCCTCACGAGGTTGCTGAACATGAGCGCGCGATGGGTGCTCGCATCAAAGCCTCCGGCCTCCAGGCGCCCGTGCTGAGGCACCGAAAACAGGCCGGTGTCCACCCAGACAACCCCGAGAAGCAGAAGAGCCGCCAGCCAGAGGCGGCCGTCCGTGCCCGCGGGCGGATGAAGCCACAGGTAGACGGCTCCCGCGAGCTCCGCCAGCATCAGCGGCCCCACGACGAACGTGATCCGGTGCATGTGCTCTTCGTGGTAGCTGCGGAAGCCTGACTTGACGGCCGCGAACATCGGATAATGGACCACGTGAATGGTCCAGATGAGTCCGATGAGCGCCCACGTTACGGCGAGGTGGGAAACGAGAATCCAGAGGGGTAGCACGGGCGTCGGAACCTAGCTCAGCGGGGCCGAATCGTACCCAGCCCGCCGTCGACGCCCAGGATCTGGCCCGTGACAAACGACTGCGCCGGATCGAGGAACCATTCGATGGCGCTCGCGACTTCGTCAGGCTGGCCGATTCGGCCGAGTGCATGCATCGCGCGGGAGGCCTCGAGGGCCTTCTCCGAGCCGGTGATGCCCGACGCCAGTGGAGTGTCAATGAGTCCGGGCGCGACGACGTTCACGCGGATGCCGGCGCTCGCGTACGTGGCGGCCGCCGAAAGAGCGAGCCCTTGGACGCCGGCCTTGGCCGCGGCGATCGCTTCGTGGTTGGGGAGGCCGATGCGCGCGGCGGCGGTGCTGACGAGGACGATGGAGCCGCCGCTCTTCCGAAGCGCCTTGGTGGCTGTATGCACGACCGCAAAGGCCGTCCGAAGGTTGACCCGCACCGTCTCGTCGAAGTCTTCGATCTTGGTCATGTGCGCGGGGCGCAGCAGAATCGACCCCACCGAGTTCACGATGCCGTCAAAGCGGCCGTAGGTCTCCATGCAGAGGTCGATGACGGCTTGTACGTCTGCTGGCTCAGCCGCGTCGATGCTCCGGAAGGGCGCGTCCACGCGATCTCCCATCGCCTTCAGCCTGGATTCGTCGCGGGCGGCGAGCACAGTTTTCCCGCCTCGCGCGAGGATCCGGTCCACGAGCGCGGAGCCGATGCCACCGGTAGCTCCGAGAACGGCGTAAGCTTGTCCTTCCATGGGTGACTTTTCGCCCCGGTGGTCCGGCCGGATGCGCGAAACTGCTGCGCTAAGCGGTCACACGGGATGGCCCCAAGAGTCTCCTTTCGGGAGATTCCCCCTACGGAGTTCCGAGGGCAGCCTTGACCCCTTCCGGCGACAGCATCCCCCCGTCAGCCAGAGTGCCTGCGACATGGTCAAAGACGCGGGCGTCAGCGGCACGCTTTTCCTCGGACCGCTTCGCCAGGCTTCGAAGCGGCATCGAGATGCGCTGATTGCCCTCGAGTTCGCCCGCATGCCTCGCCAGAAACGCCCAGTAGAGATGCGTGATAGGACAGGTCTTCTTGGGGTGAAACGCACACGCGCCGCAGAAGTCGCTCATCCGATCGATATAGGCGGACCCGGAGATATAGGGCTTGGTCGTCATGACCGGGCCTGCGCCGTAGGTGCCCATCGCGAGGACGTTGGGCTCGACGACCCAGTCGTAGGCATCGACGTAGGCAGCCCAGAACCAGTCCGTGAGCTGGCGAGGCGAAACGTCGAGCAGCGTGCCGAGGTTGGCCAGCACCATGAGGCGCTCGATGTGGTGTCCGTAGCCGGTTTCAAGGACGCGCGCGACCGAGAGGTCGAGGCAGTCGAGACCGGAGCGTTTGCCCCAGTAAGCGGGCGGCAGGGGGCGCGCCGAGCCGAGCACGCTCGGGGCGGCGCCGGCGGGGGCTGACCCGGCCCACTCAGCTCCGGTCCAGTGCTTCCACCCAGCGTCCCCGACGGGCTTTGACTCGCGGAGCGTCCCGTCCGGCAGGCGGCGGAATCCATCGGTGGCGCGGTGCACGTGTCGCACGAACTCGCGCCAGCCCAGCACCTGGCGCACGAAACCCTCACGGCTCGCGATCGGTGCGTCCATGGTGGCGACATCCCCTACGACGTCCCGGGGAAGGAGTCGGCAAAGATGCAGGAGCGGCGAGATGCGCGTGTGGAAGAGGCTGGCCTCCTCGCGAGCCATCGCATCTTCGAAGGGGCCGAAGTGCTGCATGCACTCCTGAAGCGCCCACTGCCAGAGCCGGTCGACCTGACTCTTGCGCGTCGGAAGTGAGGCCGGATCGAGCTGGCCGGGATGGTCCGCGTAGCGGAGCTCGATGAGCTCCACCACCTCGTCCTCGATGGTTCCCGGGCGAAAGCGAGGAACCTCGGGGGCGGGCGGGTCGCCGGGCCAGCTCTGACGATTTTCGGCGTCGAAGCTCAGCTGGCCGCCCTCGAAGTCCTTGCCGTCCATCAGGATGCCGGTGCTCCGACGAACCGCGCGGTAGAAGCTGTCCATGCGCCAGGGCGGCGACTCTCCTGTCGACTTGGTGAAGTCCTCAGGCGTGGTGAGCCAGCCCCCGTGGGGCACAATCTCCAGGAGCCCCTCATCGACCAGGGGCGCGAGCTCGGCGCGCAGCTCCCGCTCGGCGGGCTCCATGTGGAGCAGGGGTCCAAGGTCACCGGCCGCGCGACGGAGGGGCTCAGCGTAGCCCTCATCGCCCCTGGCCACGAGATAGCGAACCTCCACGCCGCGCTCGGCCTGCTCGAGGGCGAATCGGCGCTGGTTGGCCAGGATCAGGAAGAGCTTGGACTTGTGATAGGGTCGCCGCCCCGCCTTGGACGGACACTCGACCATGACGATGCCCAGGTCCCGCGGCGTAGGCTCCGAGAGGGGCCCGATGGCATCGGAGAGCTGATCGTAGGGCACGTAGATCCAGCGGCGATCTCGCCCCGCCTCCACGCCCCCAGACGCTTTCTTTAGTTCACCCCAGAACGCCCTCATCGTGCGTCCAGGCCGGGTGCAGAAGCGAAAATCAACGTATGCAGTATCACCATGAAGATGGATTCGCCCGTCGGGCGGCCATGGACGCGGAGCGTCGCCGATGAGCCGGGGCCCCCTGTTTATGGGCGGGATGGGTCACTCCCTCGCACGCCTGAGCCGCGCCCGCGCCACCAGCCGCTCGGAGGGTTTCGACATTAAAGAGGTGCTCTACCCGGGCTTCGAGGGTCGGGCGCCCGCGGAGTCGCTGGACGCCTTCTTCGAGGCCGTGGAGCTGCAGGTCAACATCTACCGCCTGTCGCACAAGCACCCGCGGGTGTACGCGACGGGCTTTGGAGCCCTTGTGCTCCTCGGACTTCGTGCGCGCGGGAAGGTGCGAGATCTGCCGACCGTCATCCAGGGTGCCGTGCCCTGGCACTGGGCTCTGCGGGAGACCGGGGGCGACGACGAAGCCGGGGAGCGCGCGCGCGTGAGCCTCGCTGAGCCTGCCGCCCAGGAGGCATTCGTTCAGCAGCACATCCATTCCCCCATGGACGCAGGCGAGCGCCACGCATTCTTCACCGGATTTGCGACCTGCACGGCGTTTCGTGATATCTACCGCTGGATGGACAGCGGCTGGCTCGCCTCGCTGGAAGGGATGCTGGCTGGCAGGCCGCCCGCGATCGACGACATCCAGGTCTGGCTCGGGGGCGAGGACGAGCTGATTGAAGAGGAGCAGCACCGGGCAGCGGAGCGCGCCCTGGGGGCTAATTGGCCGATGGAACGCGCCGAGACCTGGGGGCACTTCCCATACCTCGACGCACCAGGGCCCTGGATTGCCGCCATTCGCGCATTGGGTGTCTGAGTCGTCAGGCGCCGCGTGAATTCCAGTGAGACACGTTTGGATACTACTTTGGCAGTTGCGACACTCTGCGCTCTGATCGGCTGTCCGCACAGTTCCGATTCGTGAGCCTGCCCACAGCGGCGCTCGCCATCTCCCCTACCCCCAGAGCCAACCCCCCTATGGGCATTCTCCAAGAGTTCAAAAGTTTTGCGATGCGCGGCAATGTGGTCGACCTTGCGGTCGGCCTCATCATCGGCGTCGAATTCGGCAAGATCGTCAAATCCGCGGTCAGCGACCTAATCATGCCGCCGATCGGCAAGGCGCTGGGCGGCGTCAACTTCACCGATCTGAAGTTCTCCCTCGGCGAATCAGGCGCAGCGAAGGCCCTGGCTGCTGCCAAGGAATCGGCCGTGGGCGCCACGGATGATGCCGCCAAGGCCGCCGCGGACGCCATCGCCCGCGCCACGGCCGACGTCGCAACGTACGGCGAGACGATCTCGATCAACTACGGCAACTTCATCCAGAACATCTTCAACTTCGTGATCATCGCCTTCGCCGTCTTCATGGTCGTCAAGGTCATGAACTCGATGAAGAAAAAGGAAGAGGCAGCCCCGGCCGCCGCTCCGCCCAAGGAGGAGGTCCTTCTCACCGAGATTCGCGACCTTCTCGCCAAGAAGAACTAGTACGCTTCGTAGATACTGCCGCGAAGGCGCCCCGGACCTCGGTCCTGGGCGCCTTCGCGCGTACCATCTGCACATGGCCAGCGCGAACTACATCGAACCGCCGTTCATCGGACGCAGCGACGAGCTTGCGGTCCTCCAGGAGCTTGCGGACTCCGGCAAGCCCGAGATGTTCGTGCTTTACGGTCGCCGCCGGGTCGGAAAGACCGAGTTGCTCCAGCGGCTCTGCAGCGGCAAGCACCGGGCGGTGTACTTCCAGGCGGCCCAGGTCCGCGAGAAAGACAGCCTGCGCAGCTTCAAGGAGGCCCTTAAGGACGGCCTCGGGGGCGACCCGCTCCTGGATGGCATCGAATTCCCCGACTGGCCGACGGCGCTGGGCTTCGCCGCCGAGCGCGCGGGCGACGATCGCTTGATCCTCGTGATCGACGAATTCCCCTATCTGTGTGATTCGAGCAAGGGCCTGCCGAGTCAGATCCAGCAGTTCTGGGACATGAAGGGCAAGAAGTCCTCGATCATGCTCGTGCTTTGCGGCAGCCAGGTCTCGTTCATGGAAAAGGAGGTGCTGGCGGAGCGCTCGCCCCTTTTCGGCCGGCGGACGGGCCAGCGCAGGCTCGAGCCCCTGCGGCCGACCGAGGCCATCGACTTCTTCCCGAACTGGTCCGTGCGCGACGCGATCATGGCCTACGCGATCGTGGGCGGCATGCCAGCCTACCTGCGGCGCTTCACCGAGGAGCGCACGGTGGCGGAGAACGTGGCGGCCGAGATCCTGCGGCCCGAGGGCTACCTTTTCGACGAGGTTCAGTTCCTGCTGCGCTCAGAGCTCACGACGCCTCACACCTACAACTCGATCCTGGCGGCGGTGGCCAAGGGCGTGCACCGGATCGGTGATATCGCGCTGCACGTCGGCGTCGATTCCCCGACCGCCGGCAAGTACCTGCACGTGCTGCGGGAGCTCCGACTGGTCGAGCGCGAGGTCCCCGTGACGGACCCCGATCCGCTGCGGTCGCGCAAGGGCCGCTATCGCATCAACGATCGGTTCCTGGCGTTCCACTTCAGGCACCTCCAGACGCACCTGTCGCTGGTGCACGCAGGGCGCGGCAAACGCGTCCTCTCGGAGTTCGTCCTGCCCGATTTTGAGCGCCTCTTCGACGATGCGCGGCTCGACTTCATCCTCGATCATATGCGCCGCGACGCGGCCGAGTTGGTCGGCGAAGAGATGGCCGAGGTCGGTCGGCACGACGGGCAGTTCGTGCGCGCCGTGGGTCGCACCGTCATGGACCAGACCGTCGCCGCGATCGTGATTCCTGAGAACGCAAAGGGCACGGCTTCGCTTCAAGCGGAGCTCACCCACCTGCGCCAGGTGTTCGGCGACGAACCGATCAAGCTCGTCTACGGGATCACGGATCGGCGCGAGCGGCCGCTGGATGTCGAGCGCGTGCCGGAAGGAGAACTGGTGTGAGTGGACGGATCGAGGACGAGTTCCAGAACTACTTCAACACGGTCGGCGATGGGCCGGATCGGTGCTACATCTGCAGGCGAACGCCTGCTGAGGTGAAGCACTTCTTCGGCTTCGACGAGGACGGTGAGCCGCTGGACGCCGCGGAGCACGGCATCGAGGACATCGTGCTAGAGAAGATGGACATCATGAGCTACCGAGGCGTGCGCCCCGTGTGCGCGGTCTGTCAGCTCAACATCGACGCGATCGCACTGCTCGATGAGATGCCTGTCTTGCGGGAGCTGAGCCGGCAGATGCGAGAAGAGCGCGAGCGCCTCTGGCCACCGCTCGAGGACGAGTAGCGGGCGATGCGAACCAAGATCAAGAAGCCGTCGACCCCCATGCAGCAGCGTTTGGCGCGATGGGGTGAGCAGTTCGAATTAAGCGCATTCACCAAGTGGATCGCGCTGTCGGCCGCGCTGGGCGTGATCGGTGGCCTGGTGGCCGTCGGCTTCCATCTCCTCGTAGAGTTCGCCAGAGGTCAGCTCTTCGGTAGGGTCGCGGGCACGGTCGAGGGCGGCCTCATGTCCGGATCTAATCTGGCGCTGGTGCTGTTA